>JBDHFY010000167.1:0-9329 GCA_039590195.1 Gemmatimonadota bacterium
CTGGCCCACCGCTGCCGGATCGCCGCCGAACCGCTCCTGCCAGAACCCGTAGCCAAGTATTACCGTCTGCGCGTTGTCGGCATCCATCTCCTCTTCGGTGAACGTACGTCCCACGACTGGCTGTACCCCGAGCATCGGGAAGAAGGACGCTGTTACCCTCAAGGTCCGGACGCGCTCCGTGCTGCCGGGCTCTCCTACGGTGTTCCCCGAGTACTGATAGGCCGCGACCTCATCGAAGGCGGGCACTCGTTCCCGGCGAAAGAAGTAATCCGGGGCGGAGTTGCTGCCGCGTTCGGCTCCGGCATTCGGGTAGCTGTTGAACACGCGGACCAGCCTGTCAGACTCGTAGAACGGCAGCGGCTCGAGGAGGATCTTGTTCACTATGCTGAAGATCGCAGTGTTTGCCCCGATACCGAGGCCCATGATGGTGATCGCGATGGCTGTGAAGCCGGGGCTCGCGCGTAGCATCCTTACAGCGTATCTGAGGTCCTGCAAGACGGCGGCCATTGCTGATGCTCCTTCGTGTCGTCGTTGGTATCGTTTTCTTCGGTGCTCTCCGAATCGGGCCCGCCGCACCTCTCGACGCTCGGGAATCGCAGTTGCCACGACGTCAAAGACGGTGCGGAGCCACAATTGTGACATTCCCCGCAACCCAGCTGTTCGGCGCGCATCGCGAAAGCGATCGCAGAAGGTGTCCTCCATGTCGCTGCCACTCGTGTGGCGGAAGTCGGCCGGGTAGGCGAGCAGCAGCATCCGGAAGACGCGCCGGACCAGCGTGGTGCTGTGGGCGTCGTTGCGGATGGTCATCCTTCTAACCCTTTGATCAGGGCGCGGGCCTTCGCCGTGGTTACTAGTCGAGCCATTCTCGAGGCCTCTGCTGCCGCCACCCTCCTTCCCAAGGGTGTGATGGCGAAGTAACGGCGGCGCTCGTCGTCGGCATCCGGCGCTGGTCGCTTGGAAGACGGTCGGACCAGCCCCGCGGCAGTCAGCCGTCGTATGGCTCGATAGAGGGTGCCGGTCTCGAGCTTCATGCGACCCCTGGACCTGGTCTCGGCCTCGCGGATTATGGCGTAGCCGTGATGGTCGTCCTCGGCCAGCACGAGCAGGATCTCGAATTCGACGGGCCGAAGCGGGAGAAACGAGTCCGGATTTGCTCTCATGGAGTTCATAATGAGGCACTACGTGCGCGACGCACATATGTTTCACGGTGAACGCGGCGCTTGAAGGCATAGCTGAGGCGGTCGTGGCTGGAGGCCCACGAGTCCTAACTCGCACTACCGCAGGGCGAGCGGTCCGGGGTCTTCCGAGTTGGTCGGTCCTCGGCCTACGACGATCTCGCCCTCCTTGCCACCCGCGAAATCCTCGGGGCTATGATTCCGGATATTGCCTTGATTCTGGATTCGTAGGATGCATAGATTGACGGCCGATCAGGATTCCGTCTAGCCAGGTGAGATGGCGCTCGCAGCTGATGTGCCGCTCCGTTAGGCGACATGCGTGAAGGAGGGAACATGCCAAAGAACATCGTGGTCTTTTCGGACGGCACAGGGCAGGAAGGCGGAACCGACCACAACACCAACGTCTACAAGCTCTTCAACCTCATCCTCGACCGCTCTTCGCGACAGGCCTCCTTCTACGACAGGGGAATTGGCACCGGATGGAGAAAGGCGACCGGCAATATCGCAGGTCGCGGCTTCTCCAAGAACGTCATGCAGTGCTACGAGTTCATCTTTCATAATTTTGAGCACGGCGACAAGATTTTCCTCTTCGGGTTCAGTCGCGGTGCGGCCACCGTGCGCAGTCTGGCGGGTTTCATCCACCTCTTCGGGATCCTGCCGAGATCTCGCGGCAGGCTCATCAAGGAGGCCTGGAAGATCTACAAGATCAAGAATCACGACACGAGAAAGGCGCGGGCCGCAGAATTCGTCGACCTGAATCACACCATGTGGGCGCACGTCGAGTTTCTGGGTGTGTGGGACACCGTCGCAGCGCTCGGCGTGCCGAGCAGCAGGGTCGATAAGATCGTCAATTGGCTCATTCCTCATGGTTTTCACGACTTCAACTTGAGTGAGTGCGTCAAGCACGCCTGCCACGCGCTCGCAATCGACGACCGTCGCAAGACGTTCCACCCGGTGTTTTTCCGACCCGACCTCGTAGAAAAACAGACGCTGAGGCAGGTGTGGTTCATGGGCATGCACACCGACGTGGGAGGAGGTTATCGAGAAAAGGAACTGTCGGACATCGCGCTCGAGTGGATGTTGCAGCACGCAGTAAGGCGCGGGCTTCACATCTACAACAACAAGAAGCGGAAAGAACCTACTTGCACGCCGAACCCGAACGGCAAGATGCACGACTCGCGCGACAAATTTTGGAAAAAGAAAATCTTCGAGGCGAGTCAGCGGCACTGGGACGAGGAGAGCTTTGGAAAAGCGGTAATCCACGAGAGCGTCATCCGCCGCACAGCCGGCATCGACAACGTCCCGGACAGCAGCTACAAGCCGTGGATCCTAGAGCACGACCCGGATATCGAACCTTGGACGCACCCTGCCGACTGGAAGCGCGATCCGGCATTCGCAGACGTTGACTCGGAGACCCTGGAGGCTCTCGAGGGGTGGTGTGCGCCAAAAGGATCTGATCCTCGGTAGAGCGGCTGAGCGCCGACAAGGCTGCTGCGCTCCATGCGGCGTTGCGTTTCGGTCTCGAGCCCAAGTAGCGACAGGCGATCGCACCGGGGGCCGTCTCTGGAAGCCCAATCCTAGGCCGGATCCGCTTGATGTAGTCACATTATGCTTCATGGTGTCCCTACCATGGCTGGGACTCGGGCTGTCTGTCGCCTTCTGACGTCCACCCGCCTCGGGCGGCTGACGCCTAGAGGTGTTAACAACAGATCCCTCAGACTGTTGAAGCCCTGTTGACGCTTCGGTCACAGGTTGGCCGGTAGCGGCATCGCTCCACGTGCGGCCGTCCCGTGCGGCGAGCTGTCGTGCGATCGTTCCGGTGATCCGAGCGAAGCGGTACGTGTACAGTGTGATCCGGGGCCCCGGGCGCGACAGCTCCAGCGGGCTTGCTCATCCGCCAAGAACGCGGGCGGATGGATCGGCGGCGCAAGCCTCAACGAAAGGCGCCTGGCAGGATTTGGGAGTCGCCGGCTCGCCTCTTCGCCTTGGCCGGCACCAACTTGATGACAAATGAGCTGCTTGGGGCTCGCGGGCATCACGCCTCATGGAGCTTCCGGCCCGATGACGATACCTTCTCTGTCCATGACCTCCCCCAGATTCTCCCTCGTCATTCCGGCCTACAACGAGGAGCAATACCTCCCCCGGCTCCTCGACACCGTGGAGGTGGCGCGGTCACGGTACGCCGGCGGGCGGAATGCAGTCGAGGTGATCGTCGCCGACAACCGTTCCACCGACCAAACGGCCGAGATCGCGCGGAGCCGGGGTTGCCTGGTCGTGGAGGTTGAAAAGCGCGTCATCGGCGCGGTGCGAAACGGGGGGGCGCGCGCGGCACGGGGTGAAGCGCTGTGTTTCGTCGATGCCGACGCACGCATTCACCCAGAGACGTTCAACGCGGTGGACCGCGCGCTCGATAGCGGAAAAGTTATCGCTGGCGCAACGGGCGTGAGACTCGAGCGGATGTCGCTTGGCATCGGCCTGACGTATCTGCTGATGGTGTCCTTGGTCTGGATCACCGGCATGGATACCGGTGTCGTGTTTTGCCGCCGGAAGGATTTCGATGCGGTCGGCGGCTACAACGAAAATCTCCTGTTTGCGGAAGACGTCCGATTTCTGTGGGATCTCAAGCGGCTGGGGCGCCCTCGAGGACAGCGGCTGGCGCGGCTCAGGTTGACCAAGGCCTTGGCGTCCATGCGAAAGTTCGACGAGCACGGTGACTGGCACTACTTCACCCTCATCGTGCGCGGACTCCCAACGCCGCTGTTTTCCGGAAAATCACACCACGAGTTCGCCGAAGGCTACTGGTACGGGGAGCAGCGACCGCCGGACGGTAAAAGCAAATCCCGCCCAGGCTAGAGCGGGATCGTCATCGGACCACCGCCTGTGGTCCGTGGTGCCGGTCGGTCGAGTCGGGCTCGGCTACACGGCTTTGCGCTTTCCGTCACCAGGCTGTCCGTCGCCGGACTGCTGCTGGGCAACGTTCGACTGGGCCCCGGGCGTCTCCTTCCGCTCTCGCCTGCTGTCCGGTCGGCCGGCCGGGCCGGGCTTGCCGTTGGGAGGCTCTATCCGAAGGCTGCCGTTCAGCTGCCCGCCTTCTTGGATGGCGATTCGCGGGGTGACGATGTCGCCGTTGATGGTCGAAGTGGCCTGGACTTCCGCCCGCTTCTCGGCGGCGATCCCCCCGCGCACCTCTCCACCCAGGATGGCCTCGGCTGTGTAGATATCGCCCTCCACGACGGCGCCGCTGGCCACCGTGACCTGCCCCTTGCCGTGCACGTCCCCATCCACCCGGCCCTCGATCCTCACGGGGCCGTCGGTTTCAATACGGCCGACCACGCGCATGCCGGGCGCGATGACGGAAATCCCAGGCGAAATGCTGTCCGACCTGATGGACGTCGCGCTGACGCCTTCTCGGGTTTTCGAAAACCTGGCCATACTGCATATCCTTCCCGTTGGCGGTTTTAGCGTCGGCTCGCGGGCATGAAGACTGAAGCCGTCCGGCCAATCTACCGCCCCCGTGGAGCTAGAAACCGTGATCTAGGACTCTTCTTCAACAATTGGGGATGCAGGGAGGGCCCACCGGATTGGGGAGGAGAGTGGCTAGGGCTTGCTGTTCAGCGCAACGGCTCAGCGAGAATGGGAGCCCGAACGGGCCCTCGGGGTGCGGCTCGGCCAACTTGGCCGGAACGGCTATCCGGCACGAGGGCAGTGGGAAGTGCTGGAGTCACCCGTGGGGGTTAGCGTCTCAACTCCACAAAGTACTCCGCGGTGACATCCCCCTGACAATACGTCCCCTCATATGTGCCGACGATGCCAAGGGTAATTGAGCCACTGAGGGTGGTTCCTCGTCTGACTTCGCCCGACCCCGTTAATTCACCGGGGCACGGGGCGGTTTGGGTCAGCTCGAACTCGATCGAGAAGGCCCCTGCTCCCTCAATGGTATGCCCGATCAAAGTGCCGGAGCCGGTGTTGATCTCGAAACCTCCAGTCAGCACCGTGTCGGTATGGAAAAAGGTGAAGTCGACGAACACCTCCTCGAAGGTGCGACCGGCGTCGATCCCGCTGGCGATGCCGTCATAGGACCCGCTGATATTCAGGGGACCGTCGCCTCCCGACTGGGTGATCTCGCTCGAGCAACCCAGCGCGAGCAAGGCGGCAATTACGGTTAGGGAGCGACAGGGCGCATCAATCAGACTTCGCATGGACTTTGACTCCGGGCAGCCCGTCTCCGGGCGCTATCTTCCAATGAATTGCTGCTATTTCGGTGCCCGCTCCGAACTCGCGTGAGTCCCGGCAACGTCTCAGAATCCCCTGTTTGAACTCCGCGGGGCCCGACCTGGTTCCACCTGGGCATGCTGTTTCCCTCTCGGGCGCTGCACATCTCCTATTTTAACCTGGCCTCGGTTACTTGTTGCAGTCCGAGCTCGGTGTCCTTTCAGAGCGCCTCACCGGCCAAGTTCGCCGTTCATTAACCGGAAACGTTACCGATAGTGGTTAGAACGGTGGACACATCGGGGGACGAACACGGCATGCCGCGGCCCCGCTGGCGGAGCGAGCTCGCCAGAGATCCTTTGGATCATTCCTTTATGAATGTGCTGCTCTCGCACCCTCGCCGAGCCACCGGCGATTGGGAGCCGCACGAGATCCGGGCGCGACTCCCTGACCAGGGGAGGTGTTTGCCGTTCGGGCGTCCAGGCAACTCCACCTAGAATCTCACGAGGACTCCCGAACCGGTCTTCAACGAGATCTCGACCGCCTCGCGAAACGCTTGCTCCTGCTGTTGCGGGGTCGCGCCCGAATCGAGGCTGATCTCCGGCACATCGAGTTCCCCGGAGGACATGCTGCCTCCCTGCGCGCACGTCACGATGATGTGGATCGGTGTGTAGATGCCTGCGGTCAGCGTGGCGACAAGCATGTTCAGAAAGCTGTGCCGGGTGTGTACCATCGAAACACCGTTTGGGCACTGTGAAGCCGCCTCGAGGAGGGGTGGTGACACGCCGCCGAAGATCCAGGAGGGAGCCCATTTCTCCTCGAGAGTCTGGGTTGACGGAGCCAGACCGGTGTTGATCCGCGCGTTGTAGCAACCGACGGTGAGGAGAACAACCAGTAGGCCCTTCGCGATGTGTTGCATGCTGGACTCCCGTAGCTAGAGACGTCCCAACACTAACACTCGCGCGCCCGTGCGGTCAAAGCGGCTGTCCTTGTTGCTAGCTTCCCTGGGGCCTAGAATTCGGCTAGTCAGTTTGCTTATTCCTCGTTTTGCCTCCGGGTGTCGCCAAGCACTGACGACGCGTCGAGCACGGCTCGTCGAGCCCCCAGGGAATCGAGCCGCAATCAATTACCCTACGCGGAGTACGTAATGCATTCTCGCACGCCATTGCGCCGGTCGGTGGCCGTATTCGCGCTGTTTTTTGCTTGTGCCGGGCTGCACTACCCGGCGCTCGCCCAATCGGTCCGACCCACCCGCACTGTGACGGCCGACGACCTCTTCGGCATCCGACGCGTGCAGGGCCCGCAACTCAGCCCCGACGGTGAGTGGGTGGCCTACACCGTCACGACCACGAGTCTCGAAGATGAGAGATCCGAAACCCGCATCTGGATGATACCGACGTCGGGCGGCGAAGCGATCCCCATGACCGCGAAGGGCTCTTCGGCCAGTCGACCGCGCTTCAGCCCCGACGGCAGGTACCTCTCGTTCCAGGCGGCCCGCAACGGCGGCAAGACTCAGGTGTGGACACTCAATCGCCTGGGAGGTGAGGCGCGCCAATTGACCGACGTGCCGCAGGGCGTCAGCAGCTATGAGTGGTCACCCGGCGGGACGAGGCTGGTGCTAGCCATCAAGGATCGCAAGCCCGGCGAGGACGACGATGACGTCGAGAAGTCGCAGACGCCGGAACCGTGGGTGATCGACCGGCTCCAGTTCAAGCGGGATAACGTGGGCTACTTGGACAACCTGCGGACGCATCTCTACGTGTTCGATCTCGCCGGCAAGAACCTTGTCCAGATCACGTCTGGCGACCATGACTGCTCGCAACCGGTCTGGAGTCCCGACGGCAAGTCCGTCGCCTTCGTGAGCAACCGAACCGACAATCCCGACGGCAACGACAACAGTGACATTTGGATCGTAGCGGCGGACAATACGGATAGAGGCGGGACCGTGCTGCAGCTGACGACGGGTGCTGGAGCAGACTATGCACCGGCGTGGAGCCCGGACGGATCGCGTATCGCGTATGTGACCGTAACGCAACCGGAGATCATTTGGTACGCCACGAATCATCTTGCCGTGATCTCATCGGAGGGTGGCACTCGCGAGGTCCTGACGGCGTCCCTCGACCGGAATGTCAGCTCACCGCGATTCTCGCCTGACGGCAGGTGGATCTATTTCGGCTTGGAGGACAGCGCCGAACGCCATCTAGCCCGTATCGAGGTATCCGGGAACAAGCTCGAACGCCCCATCACCGGCCCGCGCGAGGTCACGGCGTACACCATGAACTCGCAAGGGACCGTAGTGACGCTCATCAGCGAGCCGCACATGCCGGGTGAGATCTTCGTGTGGGAGCGGGGTGACGTGCGACAGCTCACCTCGACCAATGATTCCCTGATGGCGTCGCTCCGGCTGGCCGAAGTGGAGAACGTCCAGTTCAACAGCCGGGACGGTACCGAGATCGAGGGGTTTATTTTTCTGCCTCCTGGATTCGACCGGAGGCTCCGATACCCCACCCTCCTGCGCATTCACGGGGGGCCGGTTTCGCAATACGATTTCGGCTTCAGCTTCGAGGCGCAGCTCTTTGCGGCCCACGGCTACGTGGTTGTGTTAGTGAATCCGCGCGGCTCGTCAGGGTACGGCCAGGAGTTCTCGATGGGGATCTACCAGGATTGGGGCAACAAGGACTTCGAGGACGTGATGGCCGGGATCGACTACGCCATCGAGCAGGGCTACGCCGATCCCGATCGGCTCGGCGTGGGGGGGTGGTCGTACGGGGGCATTCTCACCAATTACGTCATCACGAAGACCGATCGATTCAAGGCGGCGATCACCGGTGCCAGCGAGGTTCTCTACATCGCAAACTACGGGCACGACCATTACCAGCGCCAATGGGAGATGGAGTTGGGGCTGCCGTGGGAGAATCGGGATCTGTGGGAGCGCATCTCACCCTTCAACTATGTCGAGAACATCGTCACCCCCACGTTGATCATGGGTGGGGAGGTGGATTGGAACGTGCCCATTCAAAATTCGGAGCAGTTGTACCAGGCCCTGCGCCGGCTCGGCCGCACCACCCAGTTGGTCGTGTACCCGGGTCAACATCATGGTATCCGCGTCCCGTCGTATCAGAAGGACCGATACGAACGCTACCTTGCGTGGTACGACAAGTATGTGCGGGCTGAACAGGGGACACTGGTGCCGTAGTGCTCGATGCGCCTGCCGGCTACGTGTGGCTGGCAGGCGCGTTCGCTTTCAGGCCCGTCGTCGCGGAACTACGGAATCCTGCCGCTCCTCAGGTGCGCTTGCGGCAAGATCTCCAGCAGGAGCTCATCTCCCGGATCGGCGCTGAGCTCCTCGGTGAGAGAGGCATTCGCACCGATGAAATTCATGATCATGCGAAGCTCACCGGCGTTCCACGGAATGGTGAAGGTCCTCGTCGTGTTCCCCCCCACCAGTCCCAGACGCTGGCGCCCCGTGCTGGTATACACGTAATAGATGGTGGCGTCGTAGAAGTTGCGGTTGATGACCTCGACGGTGAGAGTCTCGACCCCCTCGGGCGAGATCCCCTCGGGTCCCGGTGTCGATCCACCGCATGCGAAGGTGGTGAGGACGGCGGCTACGGCTATTACTGGAGTGGGACAGCGAAGCATGGGGCGTCCTTTGTGAGGTCAGCGCTTGCCAATCATCCAATAATACCACGGTGTGCGGATATCGTTCCAGTGCGGCCGTTTCGGAAACCCTCGACAGCAAGTCATCTCAGCGGGCGCTGGAGCCCGGCTCGGGGGGTGTGGTGTGATGGAGGGTGAGTGAAGCGAGTTGTGAGAAGCGTGACGCCTCAGTCGACGATATCGGTGAAAATAAACTTCCTCGGATCAACGGGCAGACCGTTGACCAAAATCTCGTAATGCAGGTGAGCGCTCGTGACGATGCCGGTGCTGCCAACTCGGGCCACC
>JBDHFY010000168.1:0-9313 GCA_039590195.1 Gemmatimonadota bacterium
AGCTCACTCCCGAGCAACGTGCTCGGGTGGCTGCCGTCCGACAGGCGATGTTGGACCGCGCAGTGGCACTCGGCGAGCGGATCATCGATGGTGAGCGGATCCTGAGCCGCCGGTTCGAGCACGGGCATATCGATTCCACCAGCCTCGCGGATGCGACGGCCGACCTCGGCCGCCTCTATGGGGAGTTGCGCTACGTGCACCTCGCGGCGCATCTGGCCATGAAGCAGCTGCTCGCGCCGGGCCAGGTGGCCACATACGATCGGCTTCGGGGGTATGTGCGGGAGCCCTAGCGGCGGAGGCCACATCCGACACGCCCCAGCTGGCTCGTCCCGCCCGCTCGACCGCCGACAGGACGGCACCGCGCGGATCGGGGAGGGCCCATCGCTGCACCGCGTGCCGCTAGTGCGTGCGGCCATCATCGTCGTTGGCAGTCTGTCGGCGCCATGTGCGTTCTTGCCCGCAGAAGTTCCTCGGGTAGCACGACGATTTGCAGCGCCGCGAACCGCGGCGCCAGATGTGAGGTGGAGTTGAGTCATGCAAGATTCTATTACAATAGATCGTGTTGTCAGGAAGACATTCATCCGCCCGTTAGTGGTAAGCATAAGAATAACTGAACTTGGCGAATTACTGTTGCTGATACTCTATGGAGTAATACTCTTTCCGGAAGGGAGCCTGATCCACAAAATACTGTGGACATTGGTGTTTTGTGGGATTGGGATCGGCGCAACACTTGGTGCGTGCATCAACATTCTGATCGTCGGCAGGTTCAACGGGGTGAAAGCCATTCTTCTCACCACCGTAGCATCACTCATCGTTCTTGCCATAGCCTGCAATCTACTGTGCCTCAATTTGGACAGACATTTCCACTACTTTGGTGGTACTTCAAATCCATTTCTATTCTCACTGGATGGTGTGTTTGGATCTATCATCGGTGGAATCGTAGTCGGCGCTCTTCTATTCACCCAGAAAGGGAATAGACATCTCGAAGGACTAGGAATAGGAATATGAAATCCACCCAACTAGTCCGTCTCGTTGGGATGCCACCCCGGCAGAGATGCCCCTCGGGGGCGGGCCAGTGTTCATCCCTCGACCCTTCCCTCGATGTATCCCATCTCGTAGGCATAGTCGGACAGCACTTTCCGTAACCCACGACGCGCCCTGAAGAGGCGCGACTTCACCGTGCCGACCGGCACTTCCGTTATCTTGGCGATGGCCGCGTACGACAAACCTTGCAGGTCGCTCAGAACCAGCGTCTCGTGGAACTCGTCAGGGAGAGCATCGAGCGCGCGGAGCACCTCTTCATCGACGACCCGGTCGAAGAACCGCTTTTCCGGATCGTTCCGCTGAACTTCATGCAAAACGGAATACGGCTCGATCTTGTCGATGTCGATGGTGGTCCCAGCGCGGTGCGCCTTACGGTTCTGGTTGATGAAGGTGTGCCGCAGGATGGTGAGCAGCCACCCCCGCGCATTCGTGCCGCGCTCGTACTGATGCCACGCGCGAAACGCCTTAAGCATCGTCTCCTGCGTGAGGTCCTCGGCCATGGCCACCGACCCCGCCAGGAGCAGCGCAACACGATACACGCGGTCCAGATGCGGGAGCGCCTCCTCCTCGAACTCCCTACACTGGTCGCCGGACTCGTCCACCACCATTCGCCTCGCATTGTTCAGGGCCGCACAGCGCCGCCTCACACGCGGGGTCCGGTAGCCTTCACCGTAGCCTCGCCCGTCGAACATCTCGGCAGCGCACTCCACCCGCACGCCAGCCTTCACGAACTGCGGCCGGTGTCGCTGGAAATCGGCTAATTGCCGCCGGCAGTGTGCGCATCAGTCTCCCAGACAGATCAACAACACGACCCAGAAGCCGGCCAAGTCCGCTGGGAGCGTGAACCCTCCTACGGCCACCGCCCCCCTCTCCCCCTCCGCGCGAGCCGGGACGGTGACCGTTGTTGAGCCGGACCGGTTCCCCCGGTCCGGGCAAGCCCCGCCGAGTCGGTCTACTCTCAGCCCTCGGGCCGATCTGCCACGAACAGGTTGGGGCAGTTCACGATCGCGCCGAGCGCCCGGATGTCGCCAAGGTCCCGGTTCTCGGGGCCGGCGCCGAAGTTCACGAGATAACCATCCCCGAAAAGGTCGATGACGTCATTGTGGTGCGTCAGTCGGACCTGGCGCCCTTCATCAATCGCGGCCTGGGTCCACACAACGGGGTGGAGATCCCACAGCGGCGAGTAATCCAGCGCGGAGCAGTCGGCGGGGTCCCCGCACTCCTGCTCCTCACGGATGATGTTCAGGGGGTCGCCCTCACCGAGCAGCGCCGACTGGAGCCCCTGACGTTCCAGGTTGCCCGCCCCGCGCGGGCCGTTCACGATGGGGATGATCGCCTCCCGGGCGGATGACCGAGTGCGGTCCCCCGCTGCCGGCGCGGCGTTCAGGTTCGGAGTGTAGGTGGCGGTCTCCAGCGCCGCGACCAGATCGACGGAGGCTTCGGTGTTGATGTAGAGAACACGCGCGTCCTCGTAGAACCCGTCCACCAGTCCGAGCGTCACCGTCATCCGGCCCCGGGTGTCCATCTCAATGACGTCGTCGTGGACGCCGGTGGCATTTGCGAGATGCGGCGCGTTGTAGACGATTCCATTACCGGTGGTGAAGAGCGGCGTGTAGTCATCGTCGGCCACCGAGCCCGGTTGGAACTCCAACGGCGGGAAGCCGTTCACCGGGTCCGGCACCACCACGTGCTCCGGCTCGAAGTCCACGGTTCCGGCGAACTGCACGACCGGGTTGCCGCGGTTGAAAGGCGTGGGATTACCGCCCTGGTTGACCACGGTGACCTCCTGAACCGCGGCGGTGCCCAGCGCGTTGAGGAGCTTGGGTGCCCAGTTCACGCCGCGCCGCACGGCGTCCCGGAAGTCGGAGGACTCGGTGATGATGTAGTACACGTCGCCGCCGCCGGGGCCTTCGCCTCGGAACAGCGGCAGCACCACGATCTTGTTCTCCGTGTCCAGCTCCAGGGCGCTGGAAAACGTGGCGGGGATTCCACGATCCATGTTGACCCCGGGCTCTGGCGGGCGGGACGAGTTGAGCGACGCTTCGGGTGCGGCTGGCACGTCTCTATCCGAGCAGCCGGCAGCGAGCAACAGTGCCGCCCCAAGCAGGGAATGACGCGTTCGCATGGTGACCTCCTCACATCAAAGAGACAGGCGTTACGGCCCGTCCCGACCTTCATGCAGCCGCTCAGGTCATCCCCGCAGGCCGATGCCGGCTCGACGGCGCGGCAGGACGAGCACGCGTAAGTTCGCAGCCAACTGACACCGTGTCAGTCGGGGCGAAGCCTCGTTGGCACGTGGGGCGCTTCCTGTCATCGCAAGTCGGGAATCTCACTACGACCCTTGCGTTGCGGCGGCGGGCGCCTGGATCTCCGATCCGCCGTGGCGCGCCGCCGAGCGGTGGACCCTAAAGGGCCGAGCACGACCGAGCGGGTCACAGGTCGGCGGGTGCTCAGGTGGGTTTGAGGAGGCCCGCGCGCAGCGCGAACCTCACCAGCTCGGAGCGGTGTGTGAGCCCGAGTTTCCGTGCGGCCCTGGCGCGGTAAGTCTCCACCGTCTTTGCCGAGAGGAAGAGTCTCGCCGATCTCCGCGGCGGTATAGCCTTCGGCGGTCAGCGCCACGACCTCGCGCTCGCGAGGTGTTAGACATGTACACCGTACCGTGTCCTCACCAAGCTCCGGGTCAACGCCGGCCACTCCGGGCTCCCTCACCCAGCAGCCGAGGGAGCCCGTGAGCGCAGCGCCCGCGCTACATCTGCGGGGTGACGGTGACCCGAATCACGTCGCTGACCGCGGATAGGTGAAGCCGTCCGAGACGATGCGGACGTTCCCATTCTCGTCCGGCCCGGTGTCAGGGCCCGACTGACGCGGAGCCTCGCTTAACCCGACGCCCGGCAACTCGTTCACCTCGGTCCCAGCATCCCAGAGCGCGAGCGCGCCCACAACTGTGAGAGTGCCGACGGCGAGGCTCACGATTGGAGTGGTTCTTCCCTCAGGGGTTTCAGTGAACCAGGCAATTCGGGAGTCGCGCGCCGTGCCGCAGTGACTATTGTTACAGCAGTGGTTGGAGGCCGAGTCCGTGAACGAAGCCGTAGAACAGATCGTCGACCGACTCGACACGTTCACCGGGTTGAACGTGTCGGCGCGGGCGCGCATCGTCCGAAACGCAGTGCTGCGCTGGTGCGACGCTGGCGAGACGCTGTGGCTCACCGGAGACACGCCGCGCGGCTTGTACGTGATCGTGGAGGGGAGCATACGCATCATACGGGGGATTGGAGGACGGCAGCACGTCGTCCACGCTGAGGGTCCCGGCGCGACTATCGGCGAAGTCCCCCTATTCGACGGGGGGACGTATCCTGCCACCGCGGTGGCAGCCGAGCGGACACGTTGCCTGTTCGTGCCGCGGGACGCTCTCCTGGCCGCCATGGGCGCCGATCCGCGACTAGCGTGGGAACTGTTGAGTCAGTTGGGCCGCCGGGTCCGTGCTCTGGTGGACCAGCTATATCGCACCACGCTCTGGACCGTGCGTTCGCGGTTGGCCGCCCGCCTGATGGCCCGCTCGGTGGACGCGGGGGGCAGCCACACGATCACACTGGGCTCTCCTCAATCCGCCCTCGCCGAAGAGCTGGGTACGGTGCGTGAGGTTCTTGCCCGGGAATTGGCAACCCTGCGCAGGCACGGTGTGATCCGCTCCGTGGGCAAGGGAAAGCTCGAGATCCTGAAGCCAGAGGCCTTGACCAGGTTGGCTGGGGGAGACGACGTGCTGACGCGCCGCACCACTTGATCATGCGGCGCCTTCTCCCGTGACGCACCTGCTCGAAGAGAGCAGCTCCAAGCCGTCTGCCGCACCGCTGTTGGAACGCCTGATCGCGTTCCCAGTGTGAACTGGTTACGCGGCGGTCACGGCTCCCACACAGGGACCTGAGGGCAAAACGCTCCGGTGGGACAGTGCCCGGGTGCCGGCTGATCGCGGCCCAAGCCCCACACGCCATACTCCAGACTTTACACCCCACTGCGGCTGCCAGCTGCCAGCTGTGACTGCCCAAGCTCTGGTTCACGTGAATCCGTGTTTATCCGCGGCAAAGAAACCCCGGGCTTGCGCCCGGGGCTGGCATCGTTTTCTGGATTCCCCGCACTCTACACCCCAAAAGCCTTTTCCCTTCTCACTTCTCACCTCTCAGCCTGTCCAACCTGAGCCGGTGTCTTTCATCGAACAATCGCTGAGATGTAATCCACAGCGCGAGGTTTACCCCGAATCCGGTTCCCGAGGCGATGAGAAACATGATGAGGATCTGGTACTTCACGGCCTCGACCGGTGGGCTGCCGGCTAGGATCTGCCCTGTCATCATCCCCGGGAGACTCACGATCCCCGCCGCGGCCATCGAATTGATGATGGGGATCATCCCGGTTCGTGCACTGTCCCGACGGATGTCGCCAATCGCGCTGCTGCGATCGTGACCGAGCAGGAGTCGTTGCTCCAGCACGGCCCGTTGTTGCCATGCCGACTCGGTGAGGCGACTCATGCCCAGAGCGATGCCATTCATCGTATTACCCAGAAGCATTCCCAGGAGGGGGATAGCGTACTGCGGCGTGTACCAGGGGCTGCCTCCGATGATGACAACGAGCGCGGCCGCCGTCACCGCAAATGACGAAACGAACATCGAACTCGTCCCCACCCCGAAACCCCACCAGCCCCTGAGGCGCCGCTTCTGTCGCGCCATGACCTCCCGCCCGGCCGCCAGCAGCATGACCAAGGCCATGAGCGCAATCCAACCCAAGTGCACGTTGGCGAAGAGCGCCCGCAGGACGAAGCCGACGAGGAGAAGCTGAATCGTCGTTCGGAGTGCGGCGACCAGCACTTGCCTGCCAAGACCGAGCCGCATGCGGATGCTCAAGGCCGCGAGGGCGAGGACCAACACCGCTGCCAGGGCGAGGTCTGTCGGTGAGAGAGAGATGAAACTCACTGTTTCTCCACCTCGACGAGTCGACCGTCGCGAAGCCGCATGCGCCGATCCGCGACACGGCGTTCCTGTTCGGGGTCGTGACTCACCCAAAGCACGGAAGCTCCCGTCTCCGAGCGATACGCGGCAATCAAATGCTCGACGCGCTGCACGTTGTCCGCGTCCAGACTGGCCGTGGGTTCGTCCAGCAGGAGCGCCTTGGGCCGGTTGGCCAGCAGCCTCAATAGAGCGAGGCGCTGCCGTTCGCCGGTGGAGAGACGGCTCACCGGCCAACTCATCACCTCCGGCTCGAACCCCAACTCCGGAAGACCCAACACGCTCGCTGCCGGAAAGTGCCCACCCAGGGTGTCATGCCACCACTGGCTCTCGGCCGGGAGCAAGCCCACCTGCCGTCGCCACCTCGGCGCATCGATGCTGGCACTGGCGACGTCATCCAGTAGCACGCGCCCATCGTGGGGATCCAGGTCGGCGAGCGCTCTGAGGAGCAACGTCTTGCCGGTGCCGGATGGTCCTGACATGCAGACACATTCCGCGGCTCCGATCACGAGATCAATCGGTCCTCGACCGTGAAAGCGCAACGACTCAATCGTGAGGCGGCTCAGCGGAACTACTCCCAGACCGGGTTGGCGAGTCACAATCCAACGGCTCGGCGACCACCAGGCCTTCTTCTATTAATAGATACGGGGCAGCGGGATTCATCTTCAGTACGGCGGCAATACTCTCCGCAGTCCATGCAGCAGCACCGCGACCAGAAACAGGAGATTACGAAGCGGGAGCGCAGGCCAGAAGTATGCAACGGGAGGGATGGAAGCACACGTCATACGCTGGTCTGCCAGGCCGTCGGCTATTGTGCGCAGTACCTTTGCCGTTCGCGGCCATTCGACCACACCATTCACCCAACCGACCGGGATGCCTCTCTCCCCGACAACGGCGCCCGCCAGTGCACCGGCGATGGCCCCGGTCGTGTCCGTATCGCCGCCAGCGTTCAAGACTGCTGAAAGCGTGTCTTCAAAGTTTCCAAAGTGCTGGTACCACCCGTAGGCCACCACCGGCACCGTGTGGTACACGTAACCACTCACGCCGCGCTCGAGTCCCAATGCGTCGGCATACTGCTCGACAGACAGGCCACCATCCCACGCCGCGGCGAACCGCTCGAGCACCGCCGTCCACTCGCCGTCTTCCGGCGAGCCGGCGGAGCGCAGAGCCTCGAGAAGCTGCGCAAACTCGGGGCGCCGGAGGAGGCCGTCACGAACGCACCAGGCTGCCAGATACGCCACCACCCTGGCCCCCGTGAGTGCTCGCGGATCGGTGTGCGTGATGCGAGTGCATCGCCGTACGCAATCATCCAAGCGCTCAGGGTGAGATGAGAAGAAGGCGCCGATCGGCGCCGCCCGCATCGCCGGCCCATTTCCGGCGGAGCGAACACCACTTCGCGAGGGAGCAAAACCAAGCCACAGGCGCAGCACAGCGCGAAGCGTCGCGAAGCCAACACCGGCCGGCAGCCCGAGGAGCCACAACCTCAGGCACCAGCCGAGCCGGCGCGTGAAGCGTTCGGGGGAATCGGGGTGCGCCAGAAGACTTTGAGCGACGAACACCGAATGTTCGGTGTCGTCGCTCATCATGCCCCGTCGAAGAAGAAAGCGGTGCCGCCACCGGCCTCGAAACATGCGGTGCACACGTCGCCGCGAGAGCCCCTCCGCCGGCAACCCCAGTGCGTCCCCTACCAGCGTTCCCAGCATGATGCCGCGGAATCGCTGGCGACGGTCTTCAATATCGTTCACATAAAGCTGTTAGCTGTTAGCCGCTATACCCACCCCTTCGTGCGAAATCCCCTCAGTGCCTCCGCCCAAATCGCCATCTCGTCGGGCAAACCGATGGACAAGCGGTTGTACGTCAGCATCGGCGGGAAGGGCCGACCCACTTGGATCCCACGGTCGCGCATGCGGTCGATGTACGTCCGGAGATCTCCACTGATGCGGTGCATGAGGAAGTTCGCATGGCTGGGAAGGTATTCGAGTCCCAACTCATCCAGGACCCCGTGAGCTATCTGTATCCCGCGATTGTTGACCTCGATACTTCGGGCCTGAAACTCCTTGTCCGCAAGACTGGCCCGCGCCGCATGCAACACCAACTGATTGGCGCTATTGCTCGACCGATATTTCCGAACCTCTGCAATTGTATCGGCGTGCGCCAGACCATAGCCCAGTCGGATGCCCGCCATCCCATGGATCTTCGAGAACGTGCGGACCACGATCACGTTGCGATGCGTATCGATCAGAGGGAGGGCCGACCGGTACCCGTGGGCCTTCTCCGCGAACTCGTAGTACGCCTCATCGACCACAAACCACACCCGCTCCGGCGCTGAAGCAATCCACTCTTCGATCGGCGCGCTCGGCGTCAGCGTGCCCGTGGGGTTGTTGGGATTGCAGACGTACACAAAAACCGGTCCCGAAGTCCTCTTCGCAAACTCCCTCATCCGATCCAGATCGTGGGAGAGGTCCGGGAGTAGCGGAACCTTCTCGACCGGGAGCTCGAATGGCCCGGCATAGCGCGGAACATCCTCGAACGTGGGATCGGGAACGATGAGCTGCACGCCCGGCTTTGCCATCGCCTGGACCGCCATCTGGAGCACTTCTGTCGACCCGGCGCCGAGAATGATGTTGTCGGGTCCCACCTCATGCTTTTGAGCCAGGACCTCCACGATCTCCCGACTCGTGGTACCCGGATAGCGGTTCGCCACTGTCAGAGCATCGATGATTGCTTCCCGGCCGGCGGGGGAGATTCCCAACGGGTTCTCGTTGGAACTCAACCGCACCGGACCGTTCGGCGCAGGCCGGAAGAGCCGATTGAGGCGCGATGGGAGGGTGCTTCCGAAAAGATTCGGCGCGACCGCGGTCCCACCGGCGCCCAGGAGCCCGGCTGCTACTCCCGTGCGCAGAAACGTCCTTCGTTCCATGACGACCTCCGGGGTGGGGTGAAGCTGGGGTGGCATGACGCCCTTACAATACGGGAGAAAGCGGAAAGGGGCCAGGGAGGGGGTTCCTGCCACACCACTCCCCACCGGGCGGACTGGCGGAGTGATGCGTGGGGGTCCGCCCCGGCGTGGGGTGCGGTGGTGGAGGACGGTCCGCCGGTCCGCCCGGGCGGTGATGGGTCGGGAGGGGTCCGCCTGGGGGGAAGGGAGCAGGGCCGGGCCTACCCCGTATGCGGCCTCCCCCTCCCGGTTTCCAGGTAATCCCGCAGGCTCATGAGATACATCGCCCAATCGAAGCTGCACATCGGCAGGATCCCATCCGTGGAGAGCCAGCCGA
>JBDHFY010000169.1:0-13169 GCA_039590195.1 Gemmatimonadota bacterium
GTTGCATCGCGGGCACGTGTCGTAATGTGCTGGCAAGCGCCGCCCGCTTGGGCTGCCTGGGAACGTTTGCCGCAGATGAACGCTGATGAAGGCGGTTCATTCTGAGGTTTCTTTGCTCTTTCACCCCTCCTGCCCCACCTGCATTTGTCCCTACGGCACCGCCGTATAGTGTCCATGAATACACAGCCACTGGCCGTTCTCCTTGACGAAGATTCGGGTCGATTTGCCACGGCTCGTGAAACGCTTGCCGTCCACCTCACCCGAGTCGGTCCAGTAATACACGATCAATACACGATCCAGGCGACATCCCCTCGCACCGTCACCTCGGGCTGGTGCATCTCCGTGTGCACGCTCGTCGCGCGCTCTAGGTACTCGGTGATGTTGCGGACCTCGTACTCCTTGCCCGCCGCGAGATACACGTCGTTTTCGCCAAACGAGGTGAAGTCGGGGTGGATGTAGCTTGCGTACCGTTCAACGTCCCTCTGTTCGATGGCATCCCACATCGCAATGAGAGTGGCTTTCACATCTTCGGCGTCGCTCGCAGACGGCGACTGCGCAAACGCTGAGCCAATCCACGCGAACGACATGACGACAGCCAAAGCAGTTCTCATCGGTCACGATCCCTCGTTCTCACGGGTCGGATTGGGACACTCACGGTCGAAAGGTAACTGGCCGGCGAGGAAGTGCATGAGCATTTAGCAACTCCCCCTTCAGCTAAGATATCGGCAAGTCGGGCGGAAGGCGAGGGACAGAGTAAGGCCGCTCCGGTAGGCAACCTGACTGTGGGCCAGCTCACGTCGGTGAACGGAGAAAACGTATTTATTGAGTGGCATCGTTGAGATATGAACCGATGACGCGCGACGTCAGTCGATTTGTGCTCCAGCGCACAAACTGAAGCCATCGATGCCTACTGACGCTCCACGCATTCTTTTGGATTGGGAGGACTTACCAATGTTCCCGAGACAGATTCGGTTGCCGATGCTCCTGGTGCCTGCTGTCGTTCTCGCTGTGGGGTGCGGCGGTGATGATGAGGGGACCGGCCCTAGCAGCAACGACATTAGTGACGCACAGGCACAGAGTATCGCTTTCGAGGTCACCGCCGCCTCCATCAACGCACTGAACTCTAACACCGGCGAGCCGTCTGTGAGCCTCATGCTTGCGGGCACAGCTGCCGGAAGTGCGATTCCCATCCGCTTCGACTACAGCCATACCGAATCCTGCCCCTTGTTCGGCCGGATCGGCGTGACCGGGACCATGAGTGGTAGTATCAACGACCAGGGGAGCGGACAGCTGTGGCTTCAGGTCACCGAGACGCTTACCGACTGCACGTTCGACAGCAGCCACGGTGACTTGGTGATCAACGGCGACCCATCCCTCTCGCTGACCGGAACGTTCAGCTTTCTCAACGGATCGCCTGCAACGCAGCAGAGCCTCACGCTGAGCGGCGGCTTCCGGTGGAATTTTGACGAGGGCGGCTCGGGCTTCTGCGCGATCAACCTCACGTTGAATCTCGCCACGGCGGGAAGCGGCACCACGACGGTGAGCGGCACCGTCTGCGGACGACAGGTCAACTACTAGGCCGACGAGGTTGACGACCGCCTCTCAGCGATGGAGGCGGACGACACAAGTTCTCCCAACTTCGGTGGCGGGGACGGCCATAGAGCCGTTCCCCGCCACCGCTGACCGTTTCAAGCACCAGCCCTTCCGACCTCTCGGCTGCGCCGGACGATCTTGGAAACCGCTCTGTCCGGCCGGCTCCTCCTGGCCGACTCTTGCCCTCCTCCCTATCTTCCTGAGCCGTTGGCCTCCCTGGTCATCCCACCTGCGGTGGTGAGGCTGTGGGGAATTCCTCGACAAACCAATACGCAAGCGTCAGCTACTGATGTCCCGAGAAGCGAATCGAGACGGAACGCCATCTTCGGACAACGGGGGTTACCCCGAGTACCGTTCCCACTATAGACCCCGCACACCGGCTGGCTGGATCGCTGTCGTGGCGTTCCTTGCGCTGTTTGCGCTGACTCAGCCGCCGTTCGTGCATTACCTGGCCAACCGCGTCGAGCCGTGGGTGCTGGGTTTTCCGTTTCTCTACGCGTACCTCCTGATCGTTTACTGCGCCCTGATCGCCGTTTTGATCTGGGCCGAGCGTCGAGGCCTGTAGGTGGAACCCTGGCTCGTCGCCACTGGCCTCATCTTCGCCTATCTCGTCGTGACAATCCTCCTTGGGATCGTCGCGAATCGAAGGCTCACGGTCGACATCGAGGATTTCTTTCTCTACGGCCGCAAGGCCGGCTTCATCGTGCTGTACCTCACGGTTGTGGCCACCTATCACTCGGCCTTCGCGTTCCTCGGCTCGGGCGGCTTCTTCTACACACACGGCATCGGTTTCTGGGACGCTGGCGCGTGGACGGTTTTAGTCGGTGCCATCACCTACGTACTAGGGAGTCGGATCTGGGCGTTGGGGAAGCGTTTTGGCTACATCACCCCAGCGGACATGCTCGCCGACTTCTATGAGAGCGAAGGTGTGCGCGTCGTGGTGGCCTTCGTTTCCGTGTTGTTCACTATCCTTTATATACAGGTCCAGGCTCAGGGCTTGGGTTACATCCTCTCGGCGGCGTCGGGAGGCCGCATTTCATTTGAGCTCGGAACGCTCATACTCCTCCTGGTTGCCGCCGCGTATTTGATGGCAGGCGGCCTGCGGGCGGTGTACTGGACGGATGTCATTCAGGGCGTGTGGATGTATGTGGCAGTCTGGGTGGGAGCGCTCGTGATCGCGTACAAGCTCTTCGGCGGCCCACTGGATCTCTGGCGGCGGGTAGCTGCAGAGCGACCGGATTTGTTGACCGTTCCCGGGCCCCAGGGATTCTTCACGCCAGGGATGTGGTTCGGCATGATGGTCGTGCTTTCGTTTGGGATCGTCTTTCAGCCCCATATCATGATCCGCTACAACACCGCAGTGTCCGGGAAGACGATCAAGTTGCTGGGAGCGACGACGCCAATCTTCCTGATGACACTGTATATTCCGGCGGCGATGGTGGGGCTCGGAGGGGCCGTAGCGATGCCGGACCTGGCGATCCCGGATCGTGTTTTTCCCGAGTTACTGTTCACCTACGCCCCCGCATGGTTGACCGGTCTCATTCTCGCGGGAGCAACCGCCGCGGCGATGTCTACACTGGATTCCATCCTGCACTCCAACATGACGGTGCTCACGCGGGACGTGTACCAGCGTTACATCTCAACCGGGGCAAATCAGGCACAATACATCCTGGTCGGTCGGGCGATCGTGTTGGGCCTGCTCGTGGTCGGCTACATCTTATCGGTTACCAGGTTCGAATTCCTCGTCGTGCTTGTTGCTCTGTCGGGTGCGGGGGCGCTGCAACTGATGCCAGCTATCCTGGGGGTCTGCTTGCCCACCCGCCGTCTCTTCACGCGCTCGGGCGTGCTCGCGGGTATCGGGGTCGGCCTGGTCACGTTGTATCTCACCCTGGTGGTGACGCCGCACCCCTTGAGCCTGCACGGCGGTGTGTGGGCGGTCCTTGCCAATTTTCTTGTAACCATCATTGTGTCCCGCTTCACTAGCCCGCCGTCCGCCAAGACGGTTCGGCGGATTCATGGAGAGGTGGAGCGGTTCGTGTATGGCGCGGCCGGTGGGGGTCCGTCAGTGCCAGTGGAGGGCGGCGGGTGAACACCAAACCGTCAGCGGTGGTGGGCGTGGATACCGGCGGGACGTTCACGGATTTCGTGGTGCTCGAGGGAGCAGAGCTTCGCGTTTACAAAGAACCTTCCACGCCGGCGAATCCGGCGAAAGCCGTCCTTGCAGGATTACGACATGTCCTGGGTACCGAGGGAGCCGACATCGTCCACGGCTCGACGGTGGCCACTAATGCGCTGCTCGAGCGAAAAGGCGCCCGGACGGCGCTGGTGACGACGACAGGCTTCGAGGACGTGCTCGAGATCGGCCGCCAGACGCGCCGTGCGATCTACGATCTCAACGTCGGAAAAGCAGAGCGAAGACTTGGTGTGCATGAACGGGTTGGACCGTCGGGTGAAGTGCTCGAGGAGCTCCGCGATGATGAACTCGAAGCTCTTGCGGATAAGATCGCAACCCTCGATGTCAACTCTGTGGCCATCTGCCTGCTACACTCTTATGCGAACCCGGTTCACGAGCAGGCGTTGGTCCAAGCGCTCGAAGGGCGCGTGGAGGCCTTCATCACCCCGTCCCATCGGGTGCTTCCGGAGTTTCGGGAGTACGAACGCTGCAGCACGACCGTCGTGAACGCGTTTGTCGGTCCGGTGATGAGTCAGTACTTGTCGCATCTCGCTGAGGAATTGAACCCGGACCGCGTTCGCATCATGCAATCCAACGGCGGCATCATATCGCTGCATGCGGCGCAGGAACATGCAGTACAGACGATTCTCTCCGGGCCGGCGGGAGGCGCTGTCGGCGGCTTTGAGGTCGGACGCCGGGGCGGCTTTGAAAACGTCATCACGTTCGATATGGGCGGAACGAGCACCGACGTTTGTCTTTCGCCCGGAAGTCTCAATCGGACGACGGAGGCGGTCATCGGGGAAGCGCCCATCCGCGTGCCGGTCATCGACATCCACACGGTCGGCGCAGGCGGCGGATCGATCGCGTATCGCGACCCCGGGGGGTCCCTCAAAGTCGGGCCGGAGAGTGCCGGCGCAGATCCGGGGCCGATTTGCTACGGGCGAGGCGGCACCGACCTCACGGTCACAGATGCGAACCTCTACCTCGGGCGGTTGTCCCCCCGGCACTTCTTAGGAGGAGAGCAGGAGCTTCCCGTAGAGCCGGTGCGTGAAACCATGACCGCCTTTGCCGCCAAACTGCAGCTAGCAGCCACCGAGGCCGCGGAGGGAATACTCCGCGTTGCCAATGCCACGATGGAGCGGGCCATTCGGGTCATCTCTCTCGAGCGGGGACACGACCCGCGAGATTTCACGCTCGTATGTTTCGGCGGCGCCGGTGCCATGCACGCCGCCGATCTCGCCCGGAACCTGAGCATCCCAAGAGTCCTGGTTCCGCAGGCAGCCGGAACCCTTTCTGCCCTGGGGATGCTCCTTGCCGACTTCGTGCGCGACTACTCTCGAACACTCCTGATCCCATCGACGGAGTTGGAATCGCCGGTGCTGGAACGTGCCTTTGAGGAGCTGGAGGAGCAGGCGCGCGCGGAATACGAACCGGAAGGCTTTGCGCTCGATGAACTGGTGATGGAACGCTCTCTCGACATGCGGTACATGGGTCAGGGCTACGAGCTTGCAGTTCCCATGGCGCCCGATTTCAGGAGTGCCTTCCACGCCAGACACAGCCAACGTTACGGCTATGCCGACCCGAAGCGTGCAACGGAGGTCGTTAACGTCCGCTTGCGGGCGGTCGGTGTTACGAAGAAGCCTCCCATTCCAAAGCACGAACTGGAAGGGGAAGACGCATCAGCAGCCGTCGTCGGTGAGTGCGCTATGGTGTTTGAGGGGGATGAGCATGCTGCGCAGCTGGTTGAGCGGTCGAGGTTGCGTCCCGGTAATCGTCTGGATGGTCCAGCGCTCGTCGTGGAGTACAGCACCACGACGGTAGTGCCGCCGGACTTTGGACTGAGAGTCGATGAGTGGGAGAACATGGTGCTTGAGGTGAGAAGGAAGAAGTGAGATATCGGGCAGCAGGGAGCGGGGAGCGGCAGTTCCGGGAGTTCATCTGCAACGTTTTTCATATAGCCAGGGCAACATTGGCAGCTGGCCGCCGGCAGCTGGCAGCTTGCCGGCCAGGAGGCCAATTGGTTTTTGCCAAGACGCCGGTCAAAGGCGGGTAGGATGACAGCCTGGGATCCCATAACCCTAGAGATCTTCAGGAATCTCTTTTACTCCGCGGCCGAGGAGATGGGTGTCACCCTGTGCCGCACGTCGTTCTCTCCTAACATCAAGGAACGTCGGGATTACTCGTGCGCAGTGTTCGACGGTGACGGGCACATGGTGGCGCAGGGCGAGCACATGCCGGTGCATCTAGGCTCGATGCCGCTTTCGGTGGAGGCGGCGATTGAAAACGTTTCTATGGAGCCCGGCGACGTGGTGGCTGTCAACGATCCGTTCAAGGGCGGAACGCATCTTCCCGACATCACCTTGGTCCAGCCCGTGTACGGAGATGATGAGAACCAGCCGATGTTCTACGTGGCAAACCGGGCTCATCATTCGGACGTGGGAGGCATGACACCGGGTTCGATGCCGCTCGCCACCTCGATCTATCAGGAGGGTCTTCGCATACCGCCGGTGAAGCTGGTGCGCCGGGGCGAGATCGTGGACGACGTCATGGCGTTGATCTTGGCGAATGTGCGCACGCCCATCGAGCGTGAGGGTGATCTCACGGCGCAGATCGCATCGAACCGCACGGGGGAGCGTCGCGTGCTTGCCATCGCCGAGAAGTACGGTGCGGATACGGTCACCGCGTACATGCGGCATCTCCAGTCCTACGCAGAGCGCATGATCAGGGAGGCCATCAAGGCCATTCCGGATGGAAGCTACCGGTTCGAGGATTGCATGGACGACGACGGCCAGGGAAACGGCCCGCTACCCATCGTCGTGACCATTACTATCGACGGCGACCACGCACGCGTCGATTTTGCTGGCACTGTTGAGCAGGCTCAGGGAAGCGTGAACGCGATCTATGCCATCACGTTGTCGGCTGTCATGTACTGTTTTCGGGTCATCGTGCCCTTCGCGATTCCCTCGAACTACGGCACTATCCGCCCCCTCGAGGTCATCGCTCCCGAAGGTACCTTGGTGAATGCGCGGCTACCGGCTCCGGTGGCCGGGGGCAACGTGGAAACGTCGCAGCGGATCGTCGACGTGGTGCTCGGGGCTCTCGCCAAGGCGATGCCCGGCAAGATTCCGGCGGCGAGCTACGGCACGATGAGCAACCTAACCCTCGGCGGGATCGATCCGAGAACGGGTGAGGATTTCGCTTATTATGAGACCATTGCCGGAGGCATGGGCGCCCGCCCGACTGCAGACGGCCTCGACGCGACCCATTGTCACATGACAAACAGCCTCAACACTCCCATCGAGGCGCTGGAGCACACATACCCGTTCCGCGTCAAACGGTACGCCGTGCGCCGTGGATCGGGTGGGGACGGCAAGTACCGTGGAGGCGACGGGATCTGTCGCGACGTCGAGGTGTTATGTCCAGCCCAGATCACCATTCTGAGCGACAGGCGGGTTAGCCGGCCGTACGGCCTTGAAGGCGGCGAGCGGGGGGCGACTGGTCAGAACGTGCTCGTTGACCCCGAAGGCGAGGAGCGCGGGATCCCCGGGAAGGCGAGCGTACGGGTCGAGGCCGGGACAGCGATCAGCGTGCGGACGCCGGGGGGCGGGGGGTACGGGAAGGCGGGGTAGCATGGAGGAGTCCGGGCGTCGTCCGTGACCTTTGTCCCCGGGGACGACTGAGCTGACAGCTAACAGCTAGTAGCTAACAGCTGACGGCGACTTCAGTCGCCGTCCACCCTGAACACCTGGTCGTGCGGGCGCGCCCTGTCGATTACCTGGATCGCGATTTCCACCCCCGCCTTGGCGTGATCCACTTTGTGGTGGTTCACCTCCATCGAGGTGACACGCTCCGTGAAGTCTGTCGTGTGACCGAAGAAATGTACTTCGTCGCCCACCGACAACTCTCCCTCGGTCATCTTGACGACGGCTACGCCTGGCCCCTTGAAGAAATGGGTGACGGTTCCAACGAGATGCTCCGACATGGCAGTCTCCCTGAAGACCTGTGTCTTCAACAGAAGATGACCCCTGCGGCCTGGGGATGCCAGGTGGCTGACGCTGGAGGCGCTTGCCCCCCGGAGCGGCCCAGACGCTGGCAAAGGGGGGCGCATTTGTATGATCTTTGAGCAGAGGGGCCCTATCTTATTTGGCTGAGCGGGCTTGTGCTGGTTCATCTCTCGGACTTCTCGTAGACCACCTCGCCTCCGACGATCGTGAGAAGGACCTTGCCCTGCAACAGTCGCTCCGGTCCCGTTGATCCCACCTCGAAGGGGTCGACGTCCATCACGGTAATGTCGGCCCACCGGCCATCCTCGATCGTTCCGGTTTCGTCCTCAACGAACGCCGCGTACGCCGCCCAAGACGTGTAAGCTCGTACCGCTTCTTCCGGCGTAACCGTTTGCTCGGGGTACCATCCTCCGTGCGGCTCGAGTTCTTTGTCTCGGCGGGTGATGGCGGCGTGAAGGCCGTAGAAGATGTCGTGGTCGGAGCCAGCAAGATCCGAGTTGAAGATCAGCTGCGCGCCGACCTCCCGCATGGTTCGCCAAGCATACGCCCCGCGGATGCGCTCGGGTCCTACGCGGTCTTCCGCCCACACCATGTCCTCCACCGCGTGTGGGGGCTCCATGGAAGCGATGAGGTTGAGTGTCGCGAACCGAGTGAAGTCGTCCGGATGCACGACTTGGGCATGCTCGATGCGATGTCGATTGTCGCGCGCCTCAGGGTGTTCGTCGATCACCCGCTCGAGAAAATCGAGGGTCTCTCGATTTCCGGCGTCGCCGATGGCGTGAACCCCGACCTGGAACCCGGCCCGCATCATCTCAGCGACAATCTCTTGATTGAATCCGTACTCGCCACCGCTCACGCCCTGGTGACCGGGCCGATCCGAGTAATCGTCGAGCAGTCGCGCGCCTCGTGAGCCGAGTGCGCCGTCGTAGAAGGCCTTCACCGACCGGGTACGCAACATGCTCTCCGTATCCTCGTCGCGTCCCTTCTCGAGCCACTCTCGAAGGAGATCTTCGTCGCGGGCGGAGAGCATGGCGTAGACTCTGGTGGGTAGCTCGTCCTCACCCTCCAGGGTCTCCAGCGCGCGCAACGCCTGCGAATTGAGTCCGGCATCGTGGACGGCGACGTAACCTGCCTCGGCCATCGCCACGAGGCCAGCATGAAAATTCGCTACGACCTGTTCAAAGGCCGGTGGGGGAATCGCCGAGGTTAGCATGGCTCCGGCGCGATTGAGCACGATGCCGGTGGGGTTACCGCGGCCATCGCGCACGATCTCACCGCCGGACGGATCGGGAGTGACAGCCGTAATACCGGCTCGCTCGAAGGCCAGCCGGTTTGCCCAGGTGGCAAAGCCATGAAGGCTTCGGAGAACGACAGGGTTGTCGGGAAGGGCTCGTGAAAGCCTCCGCATGTCCGGATAATGGTTTGCCCAGGCCCCTTCGTCCCATCCCCAACCGATGATCCACTCTCCGGCCTCGACATCCTTCGCGGCTTCCACCACTCTGGTGATGGCTTCGGCCTCTGTTTTGACGCCAGTGAGATCGACACGACTCAAGTTGGCGCCCAGGCCCTGAACGTGCGTGTGGGAGTCCACGAGTCCCGGCAGCACGGTGGCGCCGTCCAAGTCCTTCACCCATGTGTGGGTGGCTCGGTACGTTTCGGCTTCTTGATTGCTCCCGACGAAGATGACTTCTCCGCCCCTTATCGCCACTGCCTCCGCGTCGGGATGCCACCCGTCCGGCCCATAGGGCGCATTTGGCGCGGGCGTCCCGTCGCGTGCCGGATCGTCCCAGGTCAACGTATACACCCGACCGTTCAAGAGCAGAATGTCGGCTTCCCGCGGCTCGCAGCCCAGCAGGGCGACGAACGGAAGAGTCGCCAGTAGCATGCTTCGTCGGTTCGCTCGTGAATTAGACCGTGTATCCATCAGAGATTCCTCGATTGCTCAGAGCAAGTTGTTGGGAACCACACGCCCACAGTGGGATTGGCGTCAGGCCCCTTGAGAAACTGGCCGCTGATGAACGCTGATGAACGCCGGATCCCCGCCCCCCACCCCATGTGTTCTTCTGTTCTACCTAATTGGCTTGAGTCGAGAACCATACTATAGTGTGACTCGGCCTTCCAGCCGCCGGGCAGTCTTGCAAATAACCGCGTTCATCCGCGTTCATCCGCGGCATACTATCAGCGTTTATCTGCGGTCATCTGTGGCCAATCAAACGATTACCCCTTCCTCACCGCTCGCCAGCCCTCGGTTCTCGACCCTTGAGCTTGCGCTCGAAGAAATCCGCCGCCGCCTCGTAGGCTGCGACCCAGTGTCGGTGGAGCAGGAAGCCATGGACCTCGTCGGGGAAGATGAGCTGCTCGAATTCGACGCCCTGCTTGGCCAATGACTCGGCAAGGTCCACCGACTCGCTGAATGGCACGTTGCGGTCGTCATCGCCGTGAATGAGCAGGACGGGCGAGCGCCAACTCTCGATGTACGCCATGGGCGACGACTCGAATGCCAGGCGGGAGAACTCCTCTCGGGTCGTTGCATCGTAGCTCGGCACGAAATTCCGAATCACGATGTTCCAGTCGTGCACTCCGTGGAGATCGACGCCGGCAGCAAACAGGTCTGATGCTTTGGCGAGGCCCAGGGCCGTGAGGTATCCGCCATACGAGCCGCCCCACAGGCCAATGCGCTGAGGATCGACATCGTGGCGACTTTGCAGGTATAAACCAGCTCCCAAGACATCGTTGAACTCGCTTGCGCCGCGGGCGCCGTAGTTCAGAGCTTCCCGAAACTCCATGCCGTATCCGATGCCGCTCCGGTAGTTCACCGAGAGCACAATGTATCCCCGGCTCGCCAGGTATTGGTTGAGCGCGTATGCGTTGTGGTAGTAGCCGCCATAGTGCCAGCCCAGCAGCATCTGCCGGCGAGACCCGCCGTGGAAGAAGAGCACCGCTGGGTGGCGCTCTCCGCTCCTCATGTCTGCGGGCAGAAAGAGTTGTCCATGAATGCGCATCCCGTCCGCACCGGAGAAAATCACTTGCTGTGGCTCGACCAGCGTGTCCGCTGGGAACTCGCGGGGCCGCGATTGCGGTGCAAGGACCCGGCGATTCTCCGACCCGACGATGATCTCCGCGTGTGCTGGCTCGCGTGCATCGGAGGCGAGGAACGCAATCGCTCCTCGATCTCCAGTCAGGACGGGAGACCACTCGATCCCCCTGCCGGACGTGATGGCTTCCGGGGATCCGCCGGATACGGCTACGCGCCAGAGGTGTCTGCGGTCGATGTCGTCTTGATTGGACGAGAAGAGCACCTCACGTCCGTCGGCACTCAGGAACACGTGCTCAACGTCGAATTCGCCCGGTGTCAACAGCTGCGCGCGTCCTCCACCAGCAGGGACGGAGTAGAGGTGAGTCCACCCGTCCAACTCCCAGGGGAATACCAGGTTGTCCCCGGCTCCCCAGAACAACTGGTTTTCCGCGACCACTCCCCTGAAAGCGCTGCCGTTTCCCTTGTCCGCGGTGAAGACCGCGCGGCCCCGTCCGGTTGCCACGTCCACGACGCGGATCGACCAGGGGAGCGCCGTGCGTCGGGGCGCGAAGGGAAGTCGTTGCCGCTCGTTAGGCACACGGATGAAGGCAATGTGTCGGCTGTCAGGTGACCAAGCGGGACTCCCGTCGCCATGAACACTCGGGTCGAGATAGCGCACGGTGTGTTCCCCGAGATTGTAGACGCCGATGAAGCTATGGTCGCCGCGACTGCTCGCGAAGGCGAGCATTGACCCGTCGGGGGACCAGCGGAGCGAGTTCGCTCCACCTCTTGTGTGCGTGAGCTGCTCGGGCTCGCTCTCAGCTACAGATGGCACTGACCAGATCTGTCCTCCCTTGATGAAGGCGGTGCTCTCACCGTCCGGCGATATGGCGGGGGAACTTCCCTCGGCGAGTTTCCGTGACTCGCCTCCGGTGGCCTCGATGATCCAGATGGCCCGCTGGGTGCCGTCCGGGTCACTCGTGGGATTGGGGATCTCCTGTTGGCGGTTGGGGGCACCGCCTCGCACGTAGACGATGTGATTGGCGCCGGGCCCGAACTGGAGGTCGGTCACTTCCTGACCGTCGTCCTCGCTGTACTGGGTGATTTGTTGTCCCCGATAGTCGGGCACCGCCGCCACCCAGATATTCCGCCGCCCCTCGGCATTCTGGACCCACGCCACTTTCCCGTGGTTGGGCGCCGCCACCAGACCGGCCGGGAACGGAGAGCTCAGGAGCTGTCCGATCGTGATGCGTTGCTGGGCGGAGGTGGCAGACGCGAGTGTGGCGGTCGCCAGAAGCGCGATCAGGATCGGATGACGCCGGAGATTCATGGTCATGCTCCTTGATGAGCGCGTTTACGTCGTTCCGGGCCGCAGCCGGCATGCACTACGCGATAGGACAGCACCTGCGATCTGCCCATAACTTGCCGCCGGTATCCGGGCTTTGCCAGGTGCGTTCTGCCAGAGTTGTGCGCCGCCCTTACCACCTTTATGCGGATGGAGTGTATACTGTTGCCGTTACCCTCTGCCCGCAGCCGGAGCAGCTCTATGGTCGTGTCGCGCCATCCCGTTGCAATCGCCCAGAAAGTGATAGCCTTGGCTGCGTTCCTCGTCTTCGTCTCGCTATCGCGTACGGCATCTCTCGCCGCCCAGTCGGACGAAGCCCTCAATGTCCTCATGGTCATCGCCCATCCCGACGACGAGGCTATGTTTGCGGGAAGCGTGTACAAGATCACTCACGAGCTGAACGGCAACGTGGACCTGGCCCTCGTCTCCGATGGAAGCGGCGGGTATCGCTACGCGCACCTCGCCGAGCCGATCTACGGCCTCGAGCTCACGGACGAGAAGGTGGCGCGGCAGCATCTCCCTGCCATTCGCAAGCGGGAGTTGATGTCAGCCGGCAGGATCATCGGCACGCGCAACTATTTCTTTCTCGACCAGTTCGACCATCAGTACACCGAGAATGCTGACACTGTCCTGCAGCACGTGTGGGATGCCGACTTCGTCAGGGTGCGCTTGCGGCAGATCATGACGCGGGTGGACTACGACTACGTGTTCGTGCACTTGCCGGTCCCCAACTTTCACGGCCATCACAAGGCGGCCACGATTCTCGCCCTCGAAGCGGCCAGCGAGATGGAGGGGTCACACCGGCCGGTTGTGTTGGGTAGCTTCTTCGGGGCTCGCGCCGACTCCACACAAATCGAGTTCTCGGAACTAGAGGGATTTCCGGTCACGAAAGTCAGAGAGGGCGTTCAGCCATTCGTGTTCGATCTCACACAGCCGATCGACGAGACCGGCAGGCTGGATTATCGGATCGTCGTGAACTGGGAGATCGGCGAGCACAGGTCCCAGGGGGTCATGCAGCTCTTGGTAAACAAGTGGGAT
>JBDHFY010000170.1:0-9242 GCA_039590195.1 Gemmatimonadota bacterium
AAGGTGAGAGGTGAGACGTAAGAGGTGACAGGGGATGCAAAGCCGACCCCGGGCGAGAGCCCGGGGTTTATGAGTCAGTGGCCAGCCATGAAGCACCCCACACCCTACCCCCCACTCCCCAGGCCGCCCCAGGGTGTGGGCCTTGCCAGCCACGAAGAAAGCCGCGCCCTTCGAGACGCGTTGCTCCGCAACGCACGGTCCTGAGGAGGACGCCGAGCGGCGTCCGTCGCGAAGGGCTCCTCAGGGATGCGGCACCACCCTACACCCCATACCCTACACCCCACACCCTCTCATCTCTTCTTTCCAAAAAACTCCTTCAACAATTCCCCACACTCCTCCTCCATCACACCACCAATGACTTCTGGCCGGTGATTGAGCTTGGGATGGCCCAGCAGGTCGCCGACGCTGCCAGCCATGCCGGCCTTGGGATCGTACGCGCCAAAGACGACGCGGGCGACGCGGGCAAGGACGATGGCCCCGGCACACTGGGCGCACGGCTCGAGCGTAATACAAAGGGTCACCGCATCGAGACGATCGACCTGCAACACCGCCAACGCTTCGCGAATGGCGATCATCTCCGCGTGTTGCGTGAGATCGCGCCGGGCAACCGTCTCGTTGTGAGCGGCGGCAATCACGAGACCATCCGTCACAACAGCCGCACCGACGGGTACTTCGTCGAGCGTTACGGCGCGGCGCGCCGCCTCGAGGGCGGCCGTCATGCCGAGTCGGTCGTCGGCGGTGAGGGACGGGGACCTAGTACCGTTACTAGTGGTCGACACGTGCGGGCGCAGCCTCACCGGTGGAGATTCGCGTGAACTCGAGATCGTCGCTCTCACCCTTCCGGGTCACGCGAACCGTGTCCCCCTCGCTGAACTGCCCCTCGAGAAGAGCCAACGCGAGGGGGTTTTGGATCTTGCGCTGGATCACGCGCTTGAGCGGCCGGGCGCCGTACACGGGATCGAATCCCTCTCCGATCATGAGGTCCTTGACTTCGGGCGTCACCTGCAGCGTGAGCCGCCGCGACTCGAGCAGCTTCTCCACGCGCTGAAGCTGCAGATCGAGGATCTCGAGCAGGTCTTCTCGCGACAGCGGACGAAACATGATGATGTCGTCCACCCGGTTCAGAAACTCCGGCTTGAACGTGTGCCGTAGCGTGTCCGTCACCATGCGCTCGGCCTCGGCCCAGTCACGCTCGCCGTGCTCCAAGATAAACTGGCTGCCCGCGTTGGACGTCATGATGATGACGGTGTTGCGGAAATCCACGGTGCGACCCTGGCTGTCCGTCAAGCGTCCGTCGTCCAGGATCTGCAGCAGCACGTTGAACACGTCGGGATGCGCCTTTTCAATCTCGTCGAACAGGATCACCGAGTACGGACGGCGCCTCACCGCTTCGGTGAGCTGGCCACCTTCCTCGTAGCCGATGTATCCGGGTGGCGCGCCGATCATCCGCGCAACCGCGTGCTTCTCCATGTACTCGGACATGTCGAGCCGCACCATTGCCTGGTCGTCGTCGAACAAGAACTCGGCGAGCGCCCGTGCCGTCTCCGTCTTTCCCACACCGGTCGGCCCCAAGAAGATGAAGCTTCCGATGGGACGATCGGGCTCCTGCAATCCCGCCCGGGAACGCCGCACGGCGTTCGCCACGGCTGAGACCGCTTCATCTTGCCCCACCACCCGGTGGGAGAGTTCCCCTTCCAACTTGGTCAGCCGCTCCCGCTCCGACTCCATCATCTTGCTCACGGGAATGCCGGTCCACCGCGAGACGATGAGCGCCACGTCCTCGGCATCCACATCTTCCTTGAGGTACTTGACCTTGGCTTGGATCTCGGCGAGGCGTTTGTTCTCTTCCTCGATCTCCCGCTCGAGCGACGGGACGCGACCGTAACTGATCTCCGCCGCCTTTTGCAGGTCGCCGGCCCGCGTGGCCTGCTCCGCCTCGGTGCGCGCGGCCTCGAGCTCCGCTTTCAATTCCCGCGCCCGGCCGATCGTTTCCTTCTCCGCCTGCCACTGCGCCTTCATCGCCTGGGATTGCTCGGCCAGTTCCGCCAGCTCCCGCTTCACCGCGTCCAGCCGCTCGCGACTCGCCCGGTCCTTCTCCTTGGAAAGAGCCTGCTCCTCGATCCGAAGCTGCACCATGCGCCGCTCCACCTCGTCGATCTCTTGCGGCAGACTGTCGATGGCTATTCTGAGCCGGCTCGCCGCTTCGTCGATGAGATCGATGGCCTTGTCGGGCAAAAAGCGGTCGCCGACATAGCGATGCGAGAGCGTCGCCGCGGCCACCAAAGCGTTGTCCATGATCCTGACCCCGTGGTGCACCTCGTAACGCTCTTTGAGGCCCCGCAGAATCGCGATGCTGTCTTCCACCGTCGGCTCGCCTACAAAGACGGGCTGGAACCGCCGCTCGAGGGCCTTGTCCTTCTCCACGTGTTTGCGATGCTCGTCCAGTGTCGTGGCCCCCACCACGTGCAACTCGCCCCGCGCCAACGCCGGCTTGAGCATGTTCGACGCATCTACCGCTCCCTCCGCCGCACCCGCGCCCACGATGGTGTGCAGCTCATCGATGAAAACGACGAACCGGCCTTCCTGACTCGTGATCTCCTTGAGTACCGCCTTCAACCGCTCCTCGAACTCGCCGCGGTACTTGGCGCCCGCGACCATCAATGCGATGTCCAACACGACGATCTGTTTGCCCCGGAGCGAGTCGGGGACATCCCCATTTACGATCCGCTGCGCCAGCCCCTCGACGATGGCGGTCTTCCCAACGCCAGGCTCGCCGATCAACACGGGGTTGTTCTTGGTGCGCCGCGACAACACCTGCACTACCCGGCGAATCTCCTCGTCCCGACCGATTACCGGGTCGAGCTTCCCCTCCCGGGCGAGCTGTGTGAGATCCTGCGTGAACTTCTCGAGCGCGCGGTACTTGCCCTCCGGCTCGACGTCCGTCACCCGGTGGCTTCCGCGCACGGCCTCGAGCGCCGCGAGGAGTGTCTCCTTGGTGATGCCATGCTGGCTCAACAGTTCTCGGGCCGACGTGCCTTTGGTGTCGACCAGGCCGATGAGGAGGTGCTCGGCGGAGACGTACGCGTCCCCCAAGCCCTTGGCGAGGGTGTCCGCCGCCGCCAACGCATCGTTCAGCTCTCTGGAGACCGTGGGCTCGGCCGTCCCTCCCGTCTGCGACGGAAGACGGTCCAGCTCGCGAGCCGAGGCCTGCCGCAGCTCCGTCACCGAGAGGCCGGTCTTCTGAAGGATGGGAACGACGATCCCCTCCTCCTGCTCGAGGAGGACCGCCATGAGATGGGCGTCGTTCACCACCGGGTTCCCCCGCTCGCGAGCAAGAGCCCCAGCCCTCTGCAGGGCCTCGTTGGCCTTCAATGTCAGACGTTCTGGTGAGATCATGCTCTAAACCTTCGGTGCAAAGACAACCGCCTGACTGCTTGCGACCGGCTGCCAGCTGCCAGCTGCCGGCGGACCGGCGGACCGGCGGCCAGTGGTCAATGGTCAGTGGCCAGTGGTGAATCTACGTATTGCTCGACCCAAGAAACCGATCGGCGTCAATCTGCTCACTTGCACAGATCTGAGGGTGCAACCATCATGCCCTGGAATGGCGTCAATATGGCCGAGCGACCGCCAAAAAGACAGGCGCGCCGGCCCAGAGGTCGACGCGCCTGCTAAGAGTGCCCGGAGGCACTCCCGCCTACTTGATGATGGTCATCTTCTTCGTCTCGCTCCTGCCATCTACCACCAGCTGGTAGACGTACACCCCTGAGGCTGCCTCCCGGTCCGTGTCCAACACCATCCCGTCCCAATACGCCGCGTACTCACCGGTGCCGTTCCAGTCGAGCTGTACGTTGACCAACGGAGTGCCCGATCCCTGGAGGATGGGAATCGCCACGAGCTGGGCCAGCACGTTGTAAATGCGCAGACTCACAACAGGCCGGTGCCCCTCGTCGAACAGGTCCCGGCTGAGGACGAACGGAATGGTGGTCTCGGGGTTGAACGGATTCGGATAGTTCCGATCCAAGCGGAACGGACTCTCCTCACCCGCATCCTGCGCCTTGACGGCGTCTGGTGTAGCAGCCGTCAGGAGCCCGAGCGAAATCACCGCCCAGGCAAGGAACTTCATCAAACGGCTCCAATCTGACAAAAAAAGGTTCTTTAGAACAAGCTCCGTGCTGAAAGGATGTATTTGCCCACGCAATAACAAATTATGAAATCACCGCAACCCCGTCAACTCTGCCTCACTCCACCAGATGCGCCTCCGGACCGAGGCGTCGCACATTCCCTGCGCGAGCCGTGAAACCCTTGGCATCCAGCCATTCGAGTAGCGGGATCAAGTACTTTCTCGTCAGCCCGAGTACTTCTCGGAGTTCAGCGGGTGAAGCTTCGCCGCGCTGGCGTATTTCCCCCACCACCCGTCTGACCAGCTGCTGCAACACATCCCGATCGTAGTATCGGCTACCGCCCACTTTGACTACAGTGCCCCGCATCACCAAGTACTCCACTAATTCCTCTACACCTGGCGCCGGCACCCGATCCTTCAGGTCAGCAAGGGTCATGCCCTGCGAACCGGCCTCGACGAGCGCTTCTGTCACCACTACCCCGTACTCCGCATGGGAACCGGCGAGCGTTGGCTCGAACTCGGCGCGCCGCAATGCACCCAGTTCGTTGACCACCTTGCCCGATTCCTCGAGCCCCTGCAGCACATACTCCGCCAGGTGCACTCCCCCGATGACCTTTCGCGCCGCCTCCAAAGACATTCCAACTCTGAGTGGGTACTCACTATGGTAAGATGACAGCGCGTCAAACACCCTCTGAGAGGCCTCCCGCACCACACGGGCCGGCATGAGCCAGTCCCCGACCCTCACCACGCCCCCCCTTTCCCCCCCCCGGCTGCCAGCTGCCGGCTGCCAGCTGCCCCCTTCCCCTCCTGCCCCGGCCAGCTCCTCCAGCACCTGTTCTATTTCTCGATTCAAGACTCCGACCCTAACCGGCAGATCCGAGAGGGCCAGCCCCTGCTTACCCTCTCCCCTGACAAAGGCCCTCACCCGAGTTACAGGATCGCCGGAATACCGCCCGGCATCTGCAGACGGTCTCCGCGGCCGCCCCGGAGGCCGGACATCGATGACCACGCACCCCCCAATCGTCGTGACGGGGGAGTAGGACCGAAGGACACCCCGATCCCCCCAGCGGCAAACCAAATCCCCCTCCAGGCGGAGACGCGCCACTCCCTCGCCGCCCGGAGAGATCTCTCTGTCGGCAGGCGTCACCCGGGCGATCACCTCCGTGGTTCCCAGATGCAGGCGCAGTCTCGTCCGCTGGGTCACAGGTCGGGCCTCGGGAAGGAGCGTCACGAGGACATCCACTGTCCGCGTGGCCTTCCACGCCGCGTCGCTCACCACGGTGCTTCCCCGCTCCGCCTCGTGACGGTCGATGCCCACCAGCGATACAGCGGTCCGTCGTCCAGGAATCGCCGAGTCCGCCGACTCGCCGTGTGCCTGGATGCTCCGCACCCGTGCCGCCCTGTCGACGGGCAAAACTCGCACCTCCTCGCCCACGCGAATCGAGCCCGCCCACGTGGTTCCCGTCACGACCGTTCCCGCCCCCGCCACGCTGAAGACCCGATCGATGGGCATGCGGAAGAGGTCATCCGCGGTACGCTCGAGGACCCGCTCTGCCCCACGGCCCAACGCCGCCCGCAAGGCGTCGAGACCTTCTCCCGTCTCACCGGAAACGGGCAGTGGACCGTCCCACTCCATGGGAGTCTTTCGGAGGCGCTGCGAAACGTCATCGATTACGAGGTCGAGCCAGTCGGGCTCCACCAGGTCCACTTTGGAGATGGCGGCCACCCCCGACCGGACCCCGAGAAAATCCAGAATTGCCAGGTGCTCCACGGTCTGAGGCATCACCCCCTCGTCCGCCGCCACCACAAGGAGCGTCAGATCGACGCCGGTGGCCCCTGCCACCATGTTGCGGACGAAGTCCTCGTGCCCGGGAACATCCACCACGCTCGCATGGACACCGTCGCTCAGATCGAGCTGCGCGAATCCGATATCGATCGTGATGCCCCGTTGCTTCTCTTCGGCCCAGCGATCGGTATCCGTTCCGGTGAGCGCCTTGACGAGGGCGGTCTTCCCGTGGTCAACGTGGCCTGCCGTTCCGATTACGACGTGCCGGGCCATGGAACGGCTTCCCAAAAGTCGAGGGCCCTGAGATCGCGGTTCTCAGCCACATGCTGCCGGATGAAACGTGCAAGGAGGCGTCGATGAGCCTTGGCGTGGCGCGGTGGGACGGGTGCATCGGGCTCGGCGCCCGACACGAACGACTCGAGAATCGCTCGATCGTCCACACCCAGCTTGGACGTTTCGCGGGTGCGGGCGCACGCCGCGCACACGAAACCCCCGTCAATGACCGAGAACGCAGCCCCCCCAGGCTCCACCATGCGTCCGTCCACGGCACACTCGTGTATCGCAGGGGCAAACCCTAGGGCGCAGACGATCCGCCATACGGCCGCCAGCGATGCCGCGGGGAAATGCACCGGGTCGACCTCGACGAGGCGGACGAGGGCTTCCTCAATCAGCGCAAAGATGTGCGGATTAGACTCCGATGCCACACAGCGCATCACCAACTCGGCCAGGGCCGAGGCCGCTGCGTACCGCGCCACGTCCTGCGACAGTTCCGGCCGTTGGGCGGTCACGTCGAACTCCGCGAGGGTGTGCAGATCTCGGTTTTGCTTCACGTAAACCTGCGCCACCCCCTCGCTCAGTAGCTGCAGGCGAGCCCCGAACCGGCTCTTGGGTCGGCGCACGCCCTTGGCGATGGCGCTCAGCACACCGTGCTCCGGAGTGACCAGCCGTACGATTTTCGACGACTCGCCGTATGGAAAGGCGTGGAGCACAATGGCGGGGGTGGTGACCAGCATGATTAAAAGATACACCCCGCCGCCCCGCGCCCCTCAGGCAGTCGGGCTTAGGGCTTAGGGCTTAGGGCTTCGCACTCATCGGGTGGGGAGATGGGGACGACTGCCGACTGCCCAAGCCCCACTGCCTGGGAAGGGCTGGGAAGGGCGGGGATTATCTACTCACCCTCCCCCCCACCAACACCGTCCGGCCGCGCCCTGGGAAGCCGGAGACCGTCTCGAAGTGCTCGTCGAGGAGGTTCTCGATCCTGAACGTCCACATGACCCCCAACCCGGCGGCGCCAGACGGGACGATCGCCACCTGGCCCGCGACGGCGACGGTTGTGTAGGCCCGCAAAACCACCGGCTCGGCGGGGAAGCTCGAGAAGTCCCGGTCGTCGCGGTTACCGACGTGATTCACTTTGACGCCGAGGCCTGCTCGCCTCCAACCGGTGTAAGCGACACCCACGTTGAACGCGTTCGTGGGGCGGCGCAGCAGACGCTCGCCTTCCACGAAGGCCGCCCCAGGTCCGGTGTCGAAGCCCGCATCGATCACGCGCGTCACGAGATGGGTGTAGTTGCCCGAGATCCGAACGCCCCGGAGGGGCTGCACGGCGACCTCGACCTCAACGCCCTTGGCACTTGCCTCCGCGATATTTTCGTAGTTCGGGTCGCCGGGGTTCGGTGGGTTGAAGTTGAATTGGATCAGGTCGCGAAATTTCTGATTGAAGTAGGTTCCCCCGAGGACAATCCGGCCGTCCCACAACCGCTGGCCGATGCCACCCTCCCACGAGACCGCACGCTCGGGCTCGAGACCGGGGTTCCCGATCACGAATCCGGACGCGAAGTTTTGAAAGAACGTCGGCGCCTTGAAGCTCCTTCCCACGGAGCCACGCAACTTGGTGCCGAACGGGAAGCCGTAGGCGACGCCCCCGCGGTACGTGGCGAACGTGCCGAACGCCTCGTTGTCGTCCACCCGCCCGCCGGCCACCACCGTCATGCGGCCGATCTCCGCGAGCGCCTGCGCATAGTATGCACGGTTCGAGCGCTCGGCGTCCGTCGAGCCGTTCGACGGTCCGAACTCACTCTCGGATTCGTTGAAGCTCCGCTCTTCCTGCTGCTCGAACTGGGCTCCGGCGGTCAGCACCGTCCCATCGTCGACGTAGAAGTTGGTTCTGAGATCAGCGCTCTGGCGGCTCAGATCCTGGAGACTGCGGAACGCGTACACTCCTGACGTATCCGCATCACCGTCCTGCGCGTCGTTCGCTCCGCCTGTCATCACATTGGACGCAAGCAACAGCCTCGCCTCGATGCGGTCTGTAAAGAAGCGCCCGATGTCAGCACCAATCGTCGTCGCTTCGTCCAACGTGAACGAGTTCTCATCCACGAAATTGCCCGAACCGTCCGTGGGAAAGTGAAATTCGCTGTCGCGGTACCGAAGCGAGACCGTCAGGTCCGTCCGGTCGTCAGGCCGGACTTCTATCGATCCGCTCACGACGGTGTTGGTGTAATCGTTCTCGAAATGCCGGCCGGAGAGCGTCTCCACCGAATCGTAGGCGCCGTCGGTATCGAAATGGCTGACGGCAAAAGCATAGCTGGTGAGCGACGTTCCACCGACGATATCGGCGTCGAAGCCGACAGATCCGTACGTGCCGCCGCGCACGCTCCCGCTCACCTGCGTGGGGCCGGAGCCCCGGCGCGTGAAGATCTGCACGACGCCCGTGGTGGCGTCGGAGCCGTACAACACGCTCGCGGGGCCGCGCACGATCTCGATGCGTTCGATGTTCTCCGTCGTCAGATGGGCAAAATTGTACGCCCCCCCCGGCTGATTCACCGCGACGCCGTCCACCAAGACCTTGACATAGTCACTCTGGCCGCCGCGCACAAACAGTGAGGTGGCGCTCCCATACGATCCCGACTCGGCAACACTCAACCCGGGCACGGACTTGATCGCCTCGAGCACTTTGGTGACTCCCTGAGCCCTGAGATCGTCGCCGTGAATCACGGTGATGGTGGACGCGACCGCGCTCTCGGCGATGGGAATACGCGTTGCCGTCACGGTGATCTCCTCGAGCTTTACCGTATCGAGTTGCGCGTGGACGGGGGAACCGAATAGCAGAACGACGATTGTAGTCAACGCCACCAATCTTCCGGGACTAAGCATTGTCGAGACTCCTTGCGTGCGTGCGGCAACAATTCCGGCCTGAACAAGTGAGCGGGGAGCTGGGAGAAGGGACGTTTGGCCGAGGACGCCGTCGGCGTCCTCGGCCAAACGTCCCCCCTCCCTTCTCCTCCCCCCTGTCACCGCTCCTCCTTCCTCAACGGCACAAACTGCGGTACGCCGCGC
>JBDHFY010000171.1:0-10412 GCA_039590195.1 Gemmatimonadota bacterium
GCCGAAGCGTGACGTGCCGAAGCTCTCGGCCCGGATGATGATCTCGATCGTCCGGACGTTAGCCGGAACCGCCGTGGCGGCGCCGTTCACGTCGTAGTAGTTGAGATCGAGCCCGCCGCTTGCAGGGGCCAGCAGCGGTCCCGTGAGCTTCTCATAGTTCGCGGCGCCACCGACCTTGCGCCCCAGCCACCAGCGCCCGCCGTCCTGATACATCCCGTACTGTACGCGTCGAAAGGCCCGGACCGCACCGCCGACGTTCACAATATCCGAATCGTGGGACACGCGGACGACAATGTCCGGAACTTGCGCCACCGTCCAGGAACAGGTGTTCATGCCGGCGACGCCGGGGCTCCAGGAAGCCTCGAGGTCCACCACCCGCCACGTGTCGTCGGCGGCCCCGCTTCCGGCGGCGGCAAACACCAGGACGCTGTCATCACCGGTCGTCTGGATCTCTCGAGAGCTGCCGCAGCTCCGCCGAGAGGAGGACCGCCGCCCCGCGTACCGTTTCGCGGGCGTCGGTGACCTCGCGCTGGTTGGTGTAGGCGCGGCTCTGATTGATCATGAGCTGATAGATGCTGGCGATCACGATCGAGGCCACGACCAACGAGATCATGAGCTCAATGAGCGTGACGCCGGCCTGGCTCGCACGACGCCTGACTGAGCGTGATAGATGTCTTGCAGTCACTGCGCTCTCCCGCATGGCCTTGTGTCCCCTACAGGGTGTCGGACGCCGGGTAGTACAACTCGACGGTCTTCGTCGCCGACGTGCCCTCCCGGGTCTTGTAGGACAGCACGACAGTGACGGTCTTCGGGTCGGTGCCTTTGACCGTCCACGCCACGTTGTAACCCTCTACGCTGGAAGACCCATTCGTGACCTTCTGGTACCCAACCGCCCTCAGGCTCTCGGCCTGACTCTGCAGGGCCCCCCAGACGTTCATGTCTCGCCGGCTGTAATACATCTGACGGGCGGCGTGCCCGCTGGCGGCTGCGAGGCTCAGCAGCACGCCGGCCAGGATGATAATGGCGACGATGACTTCCACGAGGGCCGCGCCGCGCTCGCCGCGCACCGTTGGCGTGTTTGGACTATTCATTTATCTCAGCACCTTGCCCAATGCAGTCGTTGTCACCGTTACCGTTTCACTCTCCGACGTGAAGACCAACGACACGTCGGCCGGGTCGCACGTTTGACCCTGGCTCGTGGTTCGCTCCGACGGGAGGCCGCGTGCATCAAAGCAGAGGAGGTCGCGCGTACTGGTGAACGTCACACCGCTCGGCATTTCCCTCATGGCGCCGATCGTGTCCTGCACACCCGCGTCCGTGGTGTCTACCACGACCCAGAATTTGTTGTTGCCCTGGTCGATGTGGAGCTCGGCCAGCCTGCCAAACCGCACGGCCGTAGTGCGCGCCACGGTGTGCGCTGACACGAACTGGTCGGCAGCACCTCGTATCGCCCTGCCGCGATACCACAGGGCAAGGGGCGGCACGGCAAACCCCAAAAGGATTGCCAGGATCGCTACCACGAGCAGCATCTCAACCAGCGTAAATCCAGAATTGCGCATAATCCAATTCTTGTTCTGCACGAGGTGTGCCCAAACGGTAAACGCTTGCCCCCCAAGCCGTTAGGTGTCAGGCTCTCGTCGGTGATGCCGCAGGGCGCCTAGCCGCAGTGCAGTTTACCTCCAAACTTGCAGCGGCCGCTTACCGCCCACACCTCCCGACACCCCTCCGTATGTATAGCGACTGCGGTCTGCCGATATAAGAGCCCCCCGTATCTCGCTGCCGGGCCGGCTCGGTGATCGCCCCGCTCTCATGCCCTATTGCGGCACGCTGCAAGCTAGGCAAAACGTGCGAAAGGCGCGGTGAGAGCGGTCACACGCCCCAGATCACAAACCGAACCCTTCAACATGCAGATGCTTGCGCATGACTGTGTCGCACGTTACAAGCATTGGACTCTCGTTCACAGCTCAATTGTGCGAGCAATGAAGCGTCTGTGCGTTTTTTGTGGATCCAGTTCCGGCGTGCGCGATGCGTACGATGAAACGGCGCGTGCTCTCGGTCACGAAATAGCGCGTCGTCGCTGGGGACTCGTGTACGGCGGCGGGAAGATCGGCGCCATGGGTGCTGTTGCTGACGCGGTGCTGGACTTGGGTGGGGAGGTCATCGGCGTGATTCCCAATCACCTGGTCCACCGGGAGTTCGCTCATGACGGCATCACGGAGCTTCAGGTGGTGGACTCGATGTACGAACGCAAGGCCCGCATGACGCAGCTCGCCAACGCGTTCGTCGCGCTGCCCGGCGGGGTGGGCACGTTGGACGAGTTGTTCGAGGTGGTGGCCCTGGCGCAACTCAACGTGCACGGCAAGCGCTGCGGGATCCTCAACGTTGCCGGATACTACGACCACTTGCTGCGATTCATGGAGACGGCGGTGAGGGAGGGATTTGTTCCGGCGCAGAGTTGGGAGGCGGTGGTGGTGGAGAGCGATCCGGTGAGGATGTTGGAGGCGTTGTTGGAATAACGTATGGGCGCAGCATGCTGCGCCCTTACATCATTCATATCGCAACGCCTCCACCGGGTCCAGCCGCGCCGCCCTGGCGGCCGGGTAGAGCCCGAAGCCGATACCCGTGAAGACCGAGGCCGCAAGCGCCACGGCGATGGACCACATGGGCACATCGGCGGGGAGGGGCGTCGTGGTCTTGACGATCATGGCGATCAGCCCGCCTAGGATCATACCCGCGGTTCCGCCAACCAGTGTGAGCGTGGCGGCTTCCACCAGAAACTGCCACAGGATTTCCCGCCGCTTGGCGCCCAGAGCCTTCCGCACCCCGATCTCCCTGGTGCGCTCCGTTACCGAGATCATCATGATGGCGACCACGCCGACGCCCCCCACCATCAGGCCGACGCTCGACAAGACGAGCATGACGAGGAAGAACATCCCCGTCATCTGATTCCAACTCTCGAGGATCTTGTCCTGCGTCACGACGTCAAAGTTGTTCTCCTCTTTCGGTCTCAGGCCACGCAAGCCGCGCATCAGGGCGGTGACGTCGTCTATCGCGGCGTCCACCGTGACGTTGGTATGCGGCTTGACGAGGAATGCCTTCCAACCCCGGAAGTGGGGAACGTGCTTGTCGTACGTGTTGTACGGGATGATAGCCTGCGGACGGTTGCCCTGCCCAAAGAGGTCCGGAGGCGGCTGGTACACACCGATCACCTCGTAGGGGACCCCGGCGATCTTGAGCCGTCGGTTCACGGGGTCCAGGTGGCCGAACATCTCGTCGGCCAGCTTCTGGTTGACCACTGCCACCCGGCTCTTCGCCTCGTGCTCCAGATGCGTGAACGAGCGGCCCGGGAACACATCTCCTCCGCTCACCTGCATCCACTCGGATCCGTTCCCGGTGATCGTCACCGACGACAGGGTCTCGTTCGCGTACTCGACCTCGGCCCGCGTCTCGTCGCTGATGACGACGAACGCGATACCGGGAAGCCCGGCGATGCGGTTGGCCTCCTCCACCTCGAGCGGGGGTTTTCGCCGCCAGGGACTCATCTCGTCCGAGCCGTCGGACACGTTGATTCCTCCCTGGAAATGTCGGAACACAAAGAACGTGCGCGGACCGAGCTGCTCGACGATGTCGGTGACGCCGCGGTTGATACCGGTGATCATCGACGCGATGACCATGACCACCGCAACACCGATGGCGACGCCAAGGATGGTGAGACTCGCCCGGCCCTTGGCGGCCCGCAGCGAGGCCAGCGCGATGCCGACGCCTTCCAGGAGCTGGGTGACCTGTTGTCTCATCGGCTACTCCTGCCGCATGGCGTTGACCGGATCCAACCTCGCCGCCCGGGTCGCCGGGTAAAGCCCGGCGGCGATGCCGACGCCCGCCCCCAGGATAACGGCGGTGACGATGGACCAGAGAGCCACACTCGCCGGAAGCGGGGTCGTCGCCTCCACCAAACCGGCGAGCCCGAGGCCGGTGCCTATCCCGATGCCGGCCCCGATGAGGGCCAGCGTCGCCGACTCTACCAGGAACTGCCGCCTGATGTCACGCCGACGCGCGCCCAGTGATTTCCGAATGCCGATCTCCCTCGTCCGCTCCGCCACGGACATGAGCATGATGTTCATGATCACGATGCCGCCCACCACGAGCGCGATGGCCACGAGACCCGGAAGGGCGAGCAGCATGATTCGGTTTATTCGGGCCCAGAAGTCGAGCGCAGAATCGGCCGTCTCGAGGGCGAAGGTGTTCTCCTGGGTGGGCCGGAGGCCGCGACGGCTCCGCATGATCGCCTCCACCTCCAACATGGCCCGCTCCATCTCTGCCACGGACTCGGCCCGCACCATCAGCTCGTCGATGACGTTTGGAGGATTCACGAAGCGCTTGACCGGCGAGAGTGCCGGCGCCACGGCAAACTTGTCCAGCGATAGGCCGAAGATGTTGCCCTGGCTCTCCACCACGCCGATGATGCGGTAGGGCATGCCGCGGATCCGCACCTCGCGACCGATGGGATCGAGATCTTCGAACAGGCGGCTACCCAGTTCCTGCCCGATGACGAGGACCGGTCTGCCGGCCCGGGCTTCTTGGGTGCTGAACGCACGGCCCTCTTCGATCTCCCAGCTCCTGACCTCGAAGTAACCCTCCGTCGCGCCGGTGATCTCGATGTCCTCGGCGACCTTGCCGCCGTACTCCACGTCCGCTCGCTGGTCGGACACCCAGGCCATCGTGACAGGGACCGTCAACCCGGCCTCCACGACGCGGGCGTCGCCATAGGTGATGCGCGGGCGCCGGCGCCACTCCTGCCAGGTTTCCCGGCTCACGTCACCAACCTGAATCCCCGGAAAGCGGCGCAACCGGAAAGTGTTGGCTCCGAGCAGGCTGGAGAACTGATCCTGCATGTACTGGTTCATGCCCTCGACGACCGTCACCACCGCGATGAGGAAGGTGACGCCGATGAAGACACCCACCACGGAAAACCCGCTCTTGAGCTTTTGCGCCCAGATCATCTGGAGGGCGACGCGGATCGCTTCGAGGACCGGCATGGGTCAGGCGGCCCGGTCCGGGAGCGCGATCATGCGACCGGCCTGTTTCACAATGTCGAACGCACAGGTCACCAAAGCGCTTGGCTCACCCCTGAGCCCGCGCGTCAGAATCACGGCGTCGGATGTCACGTGCTACGCCCCGGTCTGCCTTCGTTCTCTTCCTCTTCCTCCATCGAGCGTACCGCCGTGCTGTCGTCGAGATCACGGATCGTCTGGTAGGGACCCGCCACGATCGAGTCGCCTTCGGTCAGACCCTCGGTGACCTCGAAATGTTCTTCGCCGGCAATGCCCACCCGAACCGGCCGGAACTGGGCAATGCCGTCGTCGACGACGAACACGCCTTCTGTCTCCACTTCCGTGGTGTCCCGCGGCGAGTCCTCGGTGGAGATGGGTTGGTGCTCGCGCACCGTGAGCGCAATGATGGGAATGCTCAACGCGCTGTCCCTGGTGTCGGTGACGACCTTCGCCGTCGCGGACAAATCGGGTCGGATGTCGGGTGGAGGATTGTCCAGGGTGATCTCCACGTCATAATCGACGGCGCGCTCGGAGCCACTGCTCGCCGACTGGTCCGCGGTTTGGATGGCGCTCTGCGAGATCTGGGTCACCCGACCGACGAAGGTCGTGTCCGGAAACGCGTCGATGGTGACTTCGGCGGAATCGCTCGCCTGAAGGCGGACCACGTCGGTCTCGTCCACCCTGACGTTGACCTGGATGACGGACAGGTCGCTGATGGTCATCAGGAGACCGGTGGCGCGCGAGAAGGTGCTGGCGAGCGCCACCTCGCCCTCTTCCACGTCGAGTCGGGTGATCTTCCCGTCCATCGGAGCCCGCAGGACCGTCTTGGAGAGCTGATCGCTGGCCTCTCGCAGATTGGCATCCGCCTGGGCCACCTGATGTTCTTGAGATTCCCAGACCGCCTGCGCGACCTCGTAATTGGTCTGCGCTTGCTCGAACTCCTCCACGGACACGAGGTTCGGGTCCGAATCGCGCATGTTCGCGAGGCGGTCCAGGCTGCGTTTCGCCTGATCCCGGTTCGCGCGGGCCTGGAGCGCGGAAGCCTTGGCCGACGAGAGCATCGCCTCGGCCCGGGCCGTGGACGCCTCGAACTGGGTCGGATCGATGCGCAGTAACAGGTCGCCCCTGCGGACGAGCTGACCCTCCTCGACCGGAATCTGAACGATGCGCCCCGTGATGTCGGAGGCGATGTCCACCGCCGTTTTGGGTGAGATCTTGCCGCTCGCGGTCACGGTGGCGACGAGGTCCCGGCGTGACACCTCATCGATGCGAACGGCGGTACCGCGGTCCCGTCGAAAGGCAGTCTGCGCCAGAATCAGGGCCACGACGACGGCGCCAATCGAGCCGAAGATCGTAATTTTGCGACGGCGAGTCATATGGGAGTCGATCCCTTCCGCTTTGTGGTCAAGGAGTGAGAAGGGAGAAGTAAGAAGTAAGCAGGCCGCGCCGCCACCCCCCGGCCCTGCGTCATGCACATCGGTGCAGTCAACCGACGTGGCGAGCGTGTCTGTCCAACGTACGGAGCCGGTGTTGCAGCGTGCCGGCGGGTCCCTTCGCGGCCTGCGGTGCGCGCCCATGACTGGGCATCCCAAGAGGTCCTACCGCGCACCAACGCCCGCTGCGGGACCCACCGGCACGCTGCGCCGCTTGTGCCGCCTTGGAGACTCTACCAGTTGGCCGAGCTCGCTACGCTTTCTCCTTTCTCCCTAAACTCCCTTCTCACTTCTCCCTTCTCCCTTCTCACTCCCTAGCGCAACGGCTGTCCCACCGCCGCCTCGAGGGTGGCGAGCGAGCGGTGGTAGTCGTAGACGCTGTTGACGTAATCCGCCTCGGCCTGCTGAGCCACCAGTTGGGCGTCGAGCAACTCAAAGAAGGTCCCCGAGCCGACGCGGTATCGCTCGCGGGCCAGCCGCAGTTGCTCCTGGGCGGCCACGCGGTTGTTCTCTTGAATCCCAATGGTCTCGTGCGCGGCGAGAAGCCCGTAGTACTGCTGGCTCACGTCCGTGCGCACCTGGAGTTCCCGAGCCCGCCGCAGCTCGAGCGCGTCATCTGTCCGCGCCGAGGCCTGGCTGACCTGGACGTTCCGGTTGAACTGGTCGAAGATCGGGAAATTCACCGACACGGTGGCCCGGAACGGCTGCTTGGTGAAGCTGAACGGGAAGACGCTGTTCCGCGCCAGCACCGCTGCCTCCGTGGCCGGCGTGAACGCTAACTCCGTGCAATCGGAGGCGGGCAGACCGGCACTGCCGAAGATGACGTTGTTGGTTTCACAGGAGGTGACCTGCCCGTCGGCCCGCTGCTGCTCCTGCGTGACCAGGAGATCCTGGTTCGTGAACTCCTGCGTAAACCCGGCCCACGCCGCCGAGAAGTTGAGAGACGGGAGCCACTGAGACTTGACGACGCGCTCGTTCCGCCGGGCTGAGGATTCCTGCGCCCGCAGGCTGTTGACGTCGGGGTTCTCCGCATCTGCCGTGGCCAGCAGATCGCCCAGGCGCCAGGTGGGCTCGACAATCGGGAACGTGTCTGACAGAACCACCACCGAAGGATCCTCCGGCGCCAGCACCCCCATCTGTTGGAAGAGGCGCAACCTCTCCACCGTGACGCTCTGCCCGGCTTGCAGCAGCGCCACGTCGCTCTGGCCCTTTGCCACCTCGGCCTGACGCACGTCGATCATCGTGACTTGCCCGACCTGAAAACGCGCCTGGGCGAGTCTCAGATTCTCTTCGTTCCGGGCCACCTGTCGCTCCTGGATCTCCACCTGGGCCTGGGCTTGGAGTACCAGGAGGTACTGTTGCACGATATTTGATCGCAGGGCCATTCCCGCGGCGTCGATACTCGCGTCGGCGGCGGTGAGCGCGGCTCGCTGCACCCCGGGCTGCATGAGCGTGCTGCCGTCAAACGTCCAGTTAAGGCTCAACTGATAGAAGGACGAGATCGTGGGAGAGGTCTCAAACTGGGTGGATAGGAACGCCTGGGACCCGGAGCCCGTGTAGCTGAGCTGCCCGAACACGTTGAAGGACGGCAGAAAGGAGGCAAAGGCGTTCCTCGTTCCCCAGGCCGCAGGCGACCGATCGTTCAACGTCTGCAGATATGTGGGGCTGTACCCCCTGGCGAGGCCGATGGCCTCCTCGAGGGATAGCGATTGCGGAACCGAGGGAAGGCCGCGCTGCTGGGCCGCCGCGCTCCCCGCAACGAAGGAAACGAGCGTCCCGACCAGAGCGAAACTGCGAGTGTTCATGGAGAACCTTTGACCTGTAAGGGTGGAGATTTGCCGTCCCACCCTTGTACGCCCGGGGGTAGGCCAAAGTTTCACTGTGGGACATTACAGAAAGGAAAGACGAAGGATCCGCTGCTTGTCCGTGTGCGAAGGGGCCAACGCGGTCAGCGCCGGCGTTCCGCCCGCTCGGCGGTGACCTCCTGCGCCGGGATCTCCACTTTCATGAGACGGCCGTCCTCGTGGTACCACAGGTGGCGTTCTTCGGTATCGGACATGAGGACCAGGTGTAACATCAGGTAGGTTTCCCCCGCCACCGCCGACTCTTCCATGCCTCGATTGGCCAACTGGAAATCCGCGAACGCTCGTTGTCGTGGCGCGACCAATCGCACGGGCCCGGCCCCGGTACCGGGTGGGAGGGCGTAGAGCGCAAGGACAGAGTCGTCGACGACCATGACTCGGCCTACCGCTGGGTATTCCCGTGCTGACTCACCCTGAGGCGATATAGCTCTGATGGTGATGCGCCGGCGCCCGAACTCGGCTAGGATGCGCCGGTTTCCCCCGTTGGCGACGTCGAGCTGGACGGTGCGGGGCAGGGAGTCCGCGCCCAGCTCAACGAGCGGGCGGAGCGTGATGCCCGCTCGCCGCTCGGGGTACGAGGCAACCACGGCCACTCGAAACCCGACCCTGCCATCCGACAAATTTGTTCGGGAAACCGAGAAATCCTCCCGCCCCAGGACGATATCACCGCGGCGGACGAGAAGGGTCGCTTCGTCGAGGAGTTGGGCGCGGGCGCCCGTAGGTGACCCGGCAATGGCGGCGATCAGCAGGGCGAACGGTCCGTAATGACGAGCCATCGACTATGCTCCACCGGGCGGGGATGGCGGGGAACCACCGCCAAAAACATGTGTCGCAATCCGTGAGTAAATAAACTTGTAGAGTTCGGCCCCTTGCTCAACGGTGGCCAGCGTGGGGCGACCCACCGAGCCGGGCGCCTGGGCACGGAAAGCGCGTGGGGTTCCCCGGCGGTAGCGTCGGATTTCGCGCCGTGAAGGGATGAAATCCTCTGCCAACTCCAGGGCCACCCTGTCGTGCTCGAGAAAGAGGAGAAGGGAGGTGTCGATTTGCCCGCCGTGAATGGGAAGCTTGCGGTCGTCCTCCTCGGTGCCCAGGGGGACGCCGGTCCTCCTCGGTGCCCAGGGGGACGCCGAAGATGTCCACGGTCTGAACCGTGGCGCTCCGTGTGTGAAGCGTGGTGAGAGCTTCCTGGTGGGCTTCGTGCCCGTTCGCGGTTAGGATGATGAATTGCTCGACGCCGGTCTCTTCCCACGCACCGACCAGATCGTTCATGAATCGGTGCAGGGTCTTGCGGCGAACGCTGGCGCTTCCCATTTGGTCGGGTGTCGGGGCGAGAGCGACGCCATATTCCACCGTCGGCGCGCGAACGACGTGGAACTCGGCTGAGAGGTCGTCTGCCAGCCGCTCCACGATGATCGTGTCGCAACCCATGGGGAGATGGGGACCGTGGTGCTCGGTGACGCCAACGGGCACGATGAGCCGGGGATTGGCGGTGAGGTACGCCCGCACTTCTCCGGGGGTCAGGTATTTGATTTGAAGTGGTCGAGCGTTGTCCGTCGAATCCCTCATTGGGAGATCTGGGCCTCCACGCAGTTGGCGGCGCTGGGGGTGTGGCTCGTGGTCCCCGAGATCCGCTGGGCTACGGCCGCCGCCGCGCTCGCGGCACTCACCGTGGTGCTGGCCGCCCGGAGCGGAAAGACGACCAAGGTGGCCGTCTCCGTGCTGGGTCTGGCCGGCTCAGGCGCGGCGCTCCACACATCTTTCCTCGTAGGCCGCATCGAGAACCAATGGTTCCAGGTGCGGGAGTCGCTCGTCCTCCGGGCGGATCGGCAGCTGGCCGCGACCCTCTCCGATGCCGTGGCGACCGTCGAGGCGCTGGCCGCCCGCGGCGTCAACCTGGTAACGCAGTCGCGCGAAGAGGCGTTCGCGCTGCTGGAGGGGGGGCTCGCCGGCCGGAGCCCCGAGCGGGGCGTCGTACTGTTCGACGAGAGCAGCAGGCCGTGGGCCTGGGCGGGAAGCCATAGGCTGCCGAGCGTTCCGGGCCCTTCCGGGTGGCAGGCACGCATTAC
>JBDHFY010000172.1:0-9213 GCA_039590195.1 Gemmatimonadota bacterium
GCCCCGTGGCACATGAGACAATTGTCCCGCCCTTCCAGCGCGTGAGGGATCGGCGGCGGACTCCCCACCGGAGGGGCTGGCGTGGCCGCTGCGACCGATCCACGCTCCCAGGAAGGTGCCGCACCCGACCTCACGTGACACTGCATGCAGTTGCGCCGCTCGGCATGCGGGGCCGGCGCCACGCCACCTGTCACGTGGCACATGCCGCACTCTTGCGTGCGAGAGAGTGCGCCGCTCACATCGTGGGGAATCGAAGGTGGCGGAACGGTGTCCCTCTGTTCCTGCACATAGGATCTGGGCACACCGGCTGTTGGAGTCCCCGGGGCAAGCATGCCGAGGAAGACTGCCATCAGCGATATGGGAACGAATGCTATCGCTCCCACCATTGCATTGGTGGTTCGCTGTTTGTTCTTCATGCCTTTTCGACCCTCACTGCGCATTTTTTGTAATCCGGCTGCTTCGAGATCGGGCAGAACGCGTCCAGCGTCAACTCGTTCACCAGCATCGATTCATCAAAGAACGGCACAAACACCTGACCTTCGGGTGGCTGGCCACGCTGGTCGATTTGGGCCGGCAGCGTCAGGGAACTGCGACGGCTGACCAGACGGACGTTGTCACCGTTACTGATACCGAGGCGACGGGCGTCAGCGGCGTTGATCTCCACATACCCGTTGGGCGCCGCCCGATGGAGAGTGGGAATCCGCCGGGTCATGGACCCGGTATGCCAGTGCTCCACGATCCGGCCCGTGTTGAGCCAGAAGGGGTATTCCTCGTCCGGCGATTCGGCAGCCGGCTCGTAGGGACGCAGCCAGATCCACGCTCGGTGGTCGGGCTTCGCATAGAAATCAAAGCCGAGCTCCGAATCCGCAGCCGGGTCATACTCCGCATTATAGCGCCACTTGGTTTCCTGGCCGTTCACGTACGGCCACATGATGCCCGGCCTTTCGCGCAGCTCGTCGTACGGCGCCATCCCGTGTCGTGGACCCTCGTGGAAGCGAATGTATTCGTCCCAGATCTCGCGGATGTGACTCTCGAAATCCCACGGGAAGAGCTCTTCATAGCCCATACGGCGGGCCACCTCGATCAACTGCCAGGTGTCGCTCATTGCTTCGCCAGGGGGATCGACCAGTTGGTCGAAGTGCTGCGTACGACGCTCCGAGTTGCCATACATGCCCTCCCGTTCGACCCACATCGCCGTGGGTAAGATCACGTCGGCTACATCTGTCGTCGGGGTGGGAAAGACGTCGGAGACCACGAGGAACCGGTCGTCCTTTTGAGCGCCGTTGCGATACCGCACGAGATTGGGCATTGACACCATCGGATTGGTGACCTGAACCCACATGAACCGGATATCGCCGCGGTCCAGCGCACGGAACATGGAGACCGTGTGGTGTGACGGGCGCGGTGCGATGTTCTCGACCGGCACGTTCCAGATCTCGGCGGCGAACCTGCGGTGGGCCTCGTTAGCGACCACGCCGTGAGGCAGCTTGTGGGTGAGCGTTCCGACCTCACGAACGGTCCCGCACGCGCTCGGCTGGCCCGTGAGGGAAAAAGGACCGTTCCCGGGCTGCGAAATCTTCCCAGCGAGCAGGTGGATGTTGTAGATGAGATTGTTTATCCATGTGCCGCGCGTGTGCTGGTTCATCCCCATGCACCAGAACGACACGACCTTCTTGGAAGGGTCGCCGTAGATCGCCGCTAAAGCGCGGATCTCATCGGCCGGTACCCCGGACAGCTCCGCCACCTGATCTGGCGTGTAGTCCTCGAGAAACTCCCGATACGTTGCGAAATCAGTGGCCTCCGCCGCGTCCGCAAACGCAAAGTGTTCCTCGAGTCCATAGCCGATATCGGTCTTGCCCTTCTTGAAAGCGACGTGCTTGGCCACAAAATCCTCGTTCATCCAACCATTTCGCACGAGTTCGTAGCAGATCGCATTGGCGAGAGCTAGATCCGTCTGCGGCTTGAAGATCAGAGAAGTGTCAGCGGCGGCACTCGTTCGGGTCGTACGGGTCGCCAGGTCGACGATCTTCACTTCCTGGTTTCGCCGTCGCCGGTCCAGCACCCGCGTGAACAACATCGGGTGCATCTCGGCCATGTTGTTGCCCCAAAGCACGAACACGTCGGCGTGGTCCATGTCCTCGTAGCACCCCATGGGTTCATCCATCCCGAACGTAGACAGGAAGCCGGTGACCGCGCTCGCCATGCACAGCCGCGCGTTGGCTTCCAGATTGTTCGTGCCGATAGCTCCCTTGAAGAACTTCGAAGCGACATAGCCGTCCGGAATCGTCCACTGTCCCGAGCCATACATCGCCACGGCGTCCTTGCCGTGATCCCTGATCGTCTCCTGCATCTTCGATGCAACGAGATCGAGCGCCTCACTCATGGGTACTTCGACCATGGTATCGTTCCGGCGCACTAGGGCCTTTGTGATTCGGTCTCTGCCATAGAGAGCTTGCACCGAGTAATAGCCCTTGACACAGCAAAGTCCCTGGTTGACCGGTGAATCCGGATCCCCTCGGACACCAACGGCGCGGCCGTCACGCAAGCCCACCAGGAGACCGCAGCCGGTTCCGCAGAACCGACACGGTGTCTTCTTCCAGGTGATGTCCGTCTGTGCCGCTGGTGTACCGGTCGCCGAGGCGAACGCCACGCCGGGATTGAGGGTGGAAGCGGTGGCGGCCGCCGAACTCAACGCCATGCTCTTGAGAAATTTTCTGCGATCTACCGAACTCATCGTCCACTCCGTTTCATCTCGCTCATTCCGCATTGGGTCGGTCGTACCGCGACGCCTCCGCCTCCCTAAGGGGGTCGCCGACGCCGCTGTCGGGATCGACCTCACCGAATGTGAGCGCCATGCATTCGATGTCTTCGATGGAACTGAGTCGTTGTTGTAGCGCCTGCTCGTCAGCAGCCGTTTCCGTATCGGTCACCAAGATCATCAGAGCCTGATTCTCCGCGGGAACCACCTCGCAGTTCGGAATCTGGCTCAGGCGGCGGGCCACTTCCTGGGCCCTGCCTCGTTGTGGGAACACGACGTAGCTGCAGACAGGCATATCCGGCACCGATCCTTGCACGATCGTCACCGCCCTCCACAGAACTGCCGGGGGGGGAGAGGATGTCTAATTAGCACAAATTACTTCTAATTATCATAAAATAATGATATTTTGCTAGGCTGGGAATGTCACGAGTCGGAACGGGGAGCGTGAGAATGGAGGAGGGGTGTGTGCACCGGGCCGCTTCAGGGTCATGCTGGGTTGGCGGATTCGAATCGGCGGTTTTCCCCAGTTTTTGGTCCCAATTAGCTGTAATCGACTCCCTCCTCCTCCTCTCCCCCCCCACCCAAGCCCTAAGCCCCAATACCGACGCCCTGGAGAGGGGTGGCGGGGGGATGATCCAAGCCCTAAGCCCTGGAGAGGGGCGGCGGGGGGCGATCCAAGCCCCAAGCCCCACGGCCCACTAGATTGTGAAACCATGGACCGTCTTCGCGAACTCGTCGGCGTCGAGCACTCGTTGACCGGTGTGACTCAGGCCTTGCATCTCAGGGCCGTCACCGAACGGCCCCCCGTCGTTGGGGCGCTGCACGTGAGCTGTGCCGACGAATCGGAGAACGAGTGCGTCACCGCGTTTCAGCACGGCTTCGTGCAGCATCTGTTGCCGCCGCTCAAGTTTGCGCAGCGATCGGCATTTCGCATTGCCAACCTCGGAGGCCGCTACGAGTGGGGCGGGATTCACATCGCCGAGCAGCACTTTGCCGCCGCGAAGAGGGGAGGGGCTCCCAAGCTCATGGTCGTCAAGATCAACTCCCACGTGGGAATCGAACACGACCGTGACGGATATCGCTTCGGCATCCTCAAGCGCTACGACGGCCACTCGCCGTGCTGTGGCGCGCTGTATGCATTGCTCGAGGGTGGGCACACGCCCGCCGTTGGGCGCCTTGCGGAAATTTTCCGATCGGAGGGAACGGACCGCGTCGCGACACTGCTTGACGAGGGAGCAGTCGATCCGGCGAACCGCAGCCTCTTTGCGGCGATCGTGTCGGCCCGTTTGCAGGCACGCAAGGTCGTGCTAGATATCCAGGACTTTACGCCGGTGTCACCGACAACGTGGCTCGTGATCCCCTGTGTCACCATCAATCGGCCGGAGCGCGACACGGAGATCGTGTGTGGCATGTACAGCACGGAGAATCCGGGACAGTCCCGAGAGGTGGCGTACTTCGGACTAGGCGACGATCCGGCGGCATATCGGCTCGCTCGTAAGAACGATCGATTCGTCGTAACGGATGAACATCTGGGGACCATCCGACCGGCCCGCGATCACCGAGCGCTAGTATTGAGGCAGTGGCACGAACGGATGGGGGCTGCACGTGTCAAGGTGGAAGTGGACGATGAACGGCTCACGCGCATCTGGCGTGACGTGAGCGAGGACAAGCATCGACATCACGTTCACTCACATGTGCTGTTGCAGCTACTGCTCTTGACCCTCGCCGAGGTCGCGCCTGTGCCCGCCGCGGTGCTATTGTTTGCCAAGGGGTTCACCGCCATCCATCATGCCTTCAAGATGCATCACGTGGCGCGGGAGGTGGAGACATCCGACGAGGCACGACAGATACTCAGGGAGATTCACGACAGAGTGGACCGCCTCGAGCCCGAACGCGCCGCGGCGATCATCGAGATGTTGGTGGGAGAGTACCACACCGCCCGCGTTTAGCTGTTAGCTGTTAGCTATTAGCCACCAGCTGTTAGGACCCTACCCCCCTCCCCTGAGGCCAACTGCCGACTTCCCGCCGCTAACCCCTTCCTACTCCTCGTCTCTGACTTCTCACTATCCAGACAACCCCATCTTCTCAACGATCTTCCCAAACCGCGGTTCTGACCGCAGGGAATCCCAGAGGGGGTCGACATTGGTGAACGGCATCCAGCCGTCGTGCTCCTCGTACGCGCGCTCCAGCCAATCGAGGGCCTGCGGCTTCTCACCTTGCCAGGCGTACACCAGGGCGATGTCGCGAGATGAGACGTACACATCGCCCGAGGACTTGTCCTTGAACAGCTCTTCCAGGATGGCGTTCACGTCGCTCGTGCGGCCGGCTGCGGCGTACGCCGTCCCCAACGCCGATTTCCAGATTGACATCTGCCCGGCATGGTGTCTCGCACGCTCGAACTGCTCGATGGCCGCATCCACATTACCGGTATTCAGGTAACTCCAGCCGAGATCGAGCAGTGCGGGCGGGAAGTCAGGATTGAGCTCCAGGGTCTTCCTGAACTGAGCTTGGGCCTGTTCGGGTTTGCGTGCCCAGCTAAGCTGATCTCCGAGGTGAGCGTTGACAATCAGGGACCCGGGATCCAGCGCACGGGCCTTGCGAGCCAGCACGATGCCTTCTTTGTGACGGCCCATCGCTGCCAGGTAAAACGCGTACTTCAGGCTCAGTTCGAATTCACACCCACATCCCACGGTCTGAGCCCGCTTAAAGGCGGCCTCAGCCCCAGCCCAATTCCACTCGTACCAAAAGAGAACACTCCCGAGGGTTGCGTGAGCGTCGGCGAGGGTCTCGTCGATGGCCAGCGCTCGCTCTGCCGCGTCCCTCGCGCGGGGAAAGGCTTCCGCGGGAGACAGGGGGCCTTGCGCCGCACCTAATGCCAAAATGAGATACGCGTTGGACATCCCGGCGTGGCCCCGGGCAAAGTCTGGATCAAGTGCAAGGGCCTCTTTGAAGAACTGGAGAGCCCGCTCGGCCGACTCCGGCTTGAACTGGTTCCAGTGATAGACCCCTTGAAGGTAGAGATTGTACGCCTCGAGGTTTCCCGTGGGCTTCCGGCAGATGCTCTCATGGGCCTTTGGTGACAACGTGGCCTCGAGCGCGCCAGCGATCTGCTGTGCCACATCGCTCTGAATCTCGAAGATATCCGTGAGGTCACGGTCGTATGTTTCCGCCCAGAGGTGTGCGTCCGTTTGCACGTCGATGAGCTGCGAGACAACGCGCACCCGCTTTCCCGACCGACGCACGCTGCCCTCGAGCACAGTCGCCACGCCAAACTCGCCGCCGATCTGCCGCAAATTCTTCTCGGCGTTCTTGTAGCGCATGACCGACGTGCGGGAGGTGACCTTGAGGTCGCCGACCTTGGAGAGCTGCGTGATGATGTCGTCCATGATCCCGTCGCTGAAATACTCGTTCTCCGGATCGGTACTCATGTTGGTGAACGGCAGAACGGCGATCGACTTCTGCGGTACCTCCTCGGGAGGTGTCGGGGTATGCCGAGGGGCAGTATGCAAAGTCGGGGAGGTGCTCTCGCCCGAGAGGGCGCTGACAAACTGCTTGGCGGAGGCATACCGATCATCCGGAGACCAGGCTAGCGCCTTGCGCAGGACTGGTTCGATCGACTCGGGAATGCCAGCGTCAGTTCCGCCCACGTCACCGCGCTGCGCAGTTGCTGCGGCCCCGGGATCGAGACCGATAAAGGGCCGCCTCCCGCACAGCATCTCGTACAGAACACCGGCCAGGCTGTACACGTCGCTCCGACCGTCGACCTCTCGTGCGGCCGACACCTGCTCGGGACTCATGTAACCCGGCGTGCCGATCGGTCGATCGGCAAGGGTAAGCTGTTCACCCGAGCCAAACGCGGCACTGAGTGCCCGCGCGATGCCGAAGTCCGTGACGACCGCGTGGCCCGCTTCGAGCAGGATGTTCTCTGGCTTGATGTCACGGTGCACGATTCCCAACCCGTGCGAGTAATCCAACGCGTCGGCCACGTCGTACGTCACATGGAGCGCATCATCCAGGGCGAGCCTGTTCCCACCGCTCAGACGGCGGCGCAGTGACTGGCCGGCGATGTAAGGCATGACATAATAGAGGAGCCCCGCAGCTTCACCCGCAGCGAACACCGGCACGATGAGGGGGTGCGTCAGCTGGGAGACCATCTGTATCTCGCGCTGAAACCGCTCCTCGCCGATATTCCCGGTGAGCGCAGGATCCAAAACCTTGACGGCTACCTGTCTCGCAGGGTGTCGCTCCTTGGCAAGATATACCGTGGCCATCCCACCACGGCCGATTGGCCGCTCGATGGTGTAACGGTCGGCGAGGGCGGCCTTGAGCTCCGCCAGTGGCTCAGCCATCTGAAGCAACTCCCACCGCCCCCGATGTTTCGCTATTTGCGACCTTCCACATAGACACTCACTGCTGACCCCTCGAGAGCATCCCCGTCGCCTGAATCTTCTGCGACCGACCCGGCGATGGGGTCGTTCGAACGGGGATCGAGACAGCCGGAAGAACCCTTGACAGTCAGGTGGACCTCCTGCAAACCTGACTCTTCGACGACCCTCTGATAATCATCGATGAGAACCGCTCCCGCAACACAACCCACATATGCCTCGATGCTCTTCCGAATAGCTGCTGGTAACTCCCGACGCAGGGCGATGTCCGAGATGGCGATCCTCCCGCCTGGCTTCAGGACGCGGTAGATCTCTCGGAACGTGCCTCGTTTGTCGGGCGACAGGTTGATCACACAGTTGCTGATCACGACATCCACTGAGTTATCGGCCACAGGCAAGTTCTCGATCTCACCCAGTCTGAACTCCACGTTCCGGATGCCGTTCCTCTCCGCATTCACTCTTGCCTTGTCGACCATCTCAGGCGTCATATCCACGCCGATCACCCGGCCATTCGGCCCCACTTCGTCCGACGCGAGAAAGCAATCGAAGCCAGCGCCCGAGCCGAGGTCGAGCACTACCTCGCCCTCATGGAGGGTCGCCAACGCCGTGGGGTTTCCGCAGCCCAGGCCCAAGTTGGCCTCCTCGGGGATGACGTTCAGCTCTTCCTCCGAATAGCCGAGGGATCTGGCCAGATCTCTCGGACCCGCCTCAGCACCGCATCCGCAGCCACACCCGCCGCCTCCCTGCCCTTGGGCCACTTGGCCGTAGGCCTCTCTCACGAGCCGTTTGGTGTCTTTCTCGTGCGCTGCTTGGGTCTTGCTCATTTCAATCCTCCATCCGGTATGGTCTCAGCGGACTCTTGCGTCCGCCCATACCCATAGACGGAGATCCGGGCAAAAGGATACAGCTCATTCCCCGGCAGTATCACAACCACAGTAGCGACAGCTCTCCTCCTTGGGCTGAACAGCGAGGATATTGCCACGCCGGTCGAACTCGAAGTGACAGCAGCCGAGCAGCATTTCCTCCAGCTTCTTCCTGCCTCGCTGCACCCTCGCCTTGGCTCCTGGCAGCGAGAGATCGAGCTTCTGGGCCATCGCCTTTTGGGTCAGCCCCTCAAACTCCGTGAGCACGATGGCCTCCCGATATATCTCGGGCAGCGCGTCGAGCATGGGTCTGAGGCAGGAAGCGACCTCATCAGTGACATTGTCGGGAACCGGATCTTGCGCCCAACTCTTCAGTTGTTGCGCCGGATCCACCGCGACCTTGCGCTGCCGATAGTAGTCATAAACGGCGTTGCGGGTGATTTGATAGACCCAGACCTTGAGTTTGTCTTCGTCTCTCAGGTTGTGAAGATTACGATGCACCTTGAGAAAGACATCCTGCAGGATGTCCTCAGCATCATGTTCGTCCCGAACACGCCCGAGAATGAAGCTCTTCAGCCGGCTGCTGAAATCCTGCCAGATGTCCGTGGCGCTAACCGTCATGCTGGTAACTCCATCCTTGGGGGCCAGGGGGCCAGGTGAAGGGGCTGCGTTGCTGATGCAAAACGGCGACCGGGACCCGGCGTGCTCGGCCGGGGCGCCGCGCCTGGCGGTCCTTTGTGTGAGAAGAAAGACAGGGACGAATGGACATGCTGCCGCTTCTGAGATTGGGATGGAGTCCAACTGTCACAATCTATCCGACAGTGGCTCTGTTTGCCTCACCGGCATGAGAACCGAGGCTCCGCATGGGGGCAGAGCGAGGGACCGAACAGCTGTGTCCGTCTCCCATGGCGTGTGCACTCGGGTTGCAGTAATTCCGATAACAGTTGTACGAATAACAAACCGTCGAGTAACCAGAGAAGCCGCACGGGAAAAGGAAAGCCTACCGGAGCTATCGAACAAACGGGCCGTGGCCACCGTCTAACTTCCCAACAGGCCAATCGTAGCCACCTGCGACGATTCGAGAGGGAGCACAGGGCGTTTCACCCAGTGCGAGATGGAGGATCGAGGAAAGAACATGAGAACATCTTGTATCTGCGCCGCCTGCGTATCGCTGGTCGCCTGGATGGGACCGGTCAAAGCACAGGAG
>JBDHFY010000173.1:0-9176 GCA_039590195.1 Gemmatimonadota bacterium
TGCGGCAGCATCGGCGTTGGGTGGCATGCACTACATCTACGCCATGCGCGGTGACGGCCGTGAGCCCGTCCGTCCGGTTCCCGCGCGGGAGCAACGAGCGGCACTGGCGGCGCTCACCGCTACGCTGAGCCCGGCGGCCCTCGCCCTGCCGACTTCGGTGCTCGACAAGCTGCCACCGCGGCCGAGCGGTTACTTCCAACACCGCGAGTTGTTCCCGCGCTACACCGGGCGCATGTTCGACGCGGTGACGCCGGCGGTCGTGGCAGCCAACCACACCGTCGGAAGCATGCTCAACGCCGAACGGGCGGCGCGCATTGTGGAACAGCACGCAAAAGATCCGTCGTTGCCCGGTCTCGAGGAAGTGATCGATCAGCTGTTCGACGCCTCGTTCGGCATCGATCCCCAAAGTCCCTACGAGGCCGAGGTCAATCGGGCCGTCGAACGAGTCGTCGCCGATCGCTTGATGGAACTCGCCGGCAACGCGGAGATGTCCCAGGTTCGCGCCGTGGCCAGCATGCGGTTGGAGCGCAAACAGAACGAGTTGGCCCAGTGGGCAGCGCAGGACAACGAAGCAGATGCCGCTCACTACTCGCTTGTCGCACGGGACATCAAGCGATTCCTGGAACGTCCCGCGGAGGCGTTTGCGGAAGCCGATGCAGTGGCGGCTCCGCCCGGGGCTCCCATTGGAGAGCCGGCGATGAACTGGCTCGGAGGCATGGAGCATGTGTGCTCTTGGAGGGATTCGTGGGGAGAGACGTGGTGGGAGTGGTAGGGTCGCCGACTGACACTTGAAACCAGGTATGCTAGGCGCCCCGTCGGACTCGCGTTCCGGCGGGGCGCGCTGCAACCTCTTTACCGCATACAACCAGTGGAGGAGTGCTATGCAAGGAACATATCTGGCGCACTTCGTACTCCTGGCCATCGCAGCAATGAATGGATGCCGCGGGACATCATCAGTGATCAGCACGTTCGACACCGACGCCGAAGGCTGGACGATCTATGGAGACGCCCAAGGTAGTTCTGTCGAGCCAACCTACGAGGAGGAAGAGGGCAATCCGGAGGGAGCCGTGTTTGCCAACGACAACGCCACCGGCGGCGTCTGGTATTGGCAGACTCCGCCGAAGTTCTTGGGAGATCAGAGCGCGGCGTACGGGAACTTCCTGACGTTCGACCTCAAACAGTCGTCTACGACAGACCAGTTCGACTCACCGGACGTCGTTCTCGTGAGCGATGACATCACCTTGACGTATGACACGGAGAGGAATCCCTCAACCGATTGGACACACTACCGCGTCGCTCTACGAGCCGACGGCGGCTGGAAGCAGGGCGACCTCCAGGGATTGGATGCGACCGAGTCCGATATCAGAGACGTGCTCGGTGACCTGACGGCACTTCGAATTCGCGGCGAGTTTCGAACCGGTGCCGACACGGGAGGGCTGGATAACGTCGTGCTGAACAGGTAAGGGCAACAGCGTTGGGCTCGACGGGAAGCTCTGCGAATACGCCTCCCAGGCAGCGCAGGCATTGAATAACGGTCAACGGAGGTAGGGGTGAGCGAGAGGGCGGGATTCGCGGAAATCGACAGATGGTGCATCGAGTACGACCGGGGTTTGTTGATTAGCCGCGGATAAATGCGGTTTCACGCGAACCAGTGCTTGAGTTGTCACAGCTGGCAGCTGGGTTGCGGGGCGCGGTGGGTGGGCTTAGCCGTGGCGGTGGGTGGTGTGCGGGGTTCACCAAATCGCCTCGTACCCCTCCGCCGCCAGATTGCAGTGCCGCGTGCAGACATGGACCCGGCGCGTCTGGCCTTCGGTGTTCTCCAGCTCGCCACCGGCGTGCGTCCATGCCAGAACCGCGCCCTTGAGGTTGAGAACCTTCCAGCCTCTGGCCTGGAGGTTCTTGGCATACAGGCCGCTCCGGTGGCCAATCGTACAGTAGGTCACCACGGTGGCATCCTTGTACTCGTCCTGGCTCGCCTCGAACTGCTGCGCAGCAACCGCGCCGGGAATCATCGACACCTGCTGCTCTTCCGCGGCGCGGACATCGACCAGCACGATGTTGTTCTCGCGCTGCAACGCCCGCAGCTCCTCCACTGTGACCTCCGGGACCTCCGGGAAGTGCCGCCTCGACGACTGGTACATGGACTCGAGCCTCCGGCGCTTGGCATCGTCGGTCTTGGGTCCCAGCATGGTTCTCGGTCTCCTGTCTGGCGCAGTTCCGCGGCCGGTGAAGCTGGACCGGCAAGGTCGGATTTTGGCATGATTTGCGATGGGAAGCAAGGCGCAGGAACTGTGCCCCTCCAGAGCAGCCACCGCGCGTAACCTTGGCGGCGACAGGTCGACGCAGTAACCTCCACGGGATTTGGGGGAGGGGGGGGGGGAGAGAGGGGGGCGAGGGGGCAAAACCTAAGACATCAAGGGAGCCGGATGCGCGAAGTCGTCCTGGTCGGGGGCGGACACTCCCACATTCAAGTGCTGGAAAGTCTCGCCAAAGAGCCATTTCCGGACGCTCGCCTGACGGTCGTCGTGGATCAGCCGATCGCGGTCTATTCGGGCATGGTCCCCGGCTTCATTGCAGGCCAATATCGCGCAGAGGAGCTGGAGATCGATGTGGCCCTCTGGGCCCGGCGGACGGGTGCGCAGCTGAATCTCACCCGAGCGACGAGGATCGATCCCGACAAGCGCGAAATCGGCGTGGAGGATGGACCGCCCGTCTCTTACGACATCGCCTCCTTCGATATCGGGTCGACGGTCGCAGGGTTAGACATCCCTGGCGTCCGAGAGCATACCCTCCCGACCCGCCCCATCGGCGTGTTCAACCAGAGAATCCAGGAGGTCATCGACGCTGGGCGGCGACACGAGGCCGGTGCCCCCTTTCGCATCGCGGTGGTCGGCGGCGGAGCCGGAGGTGTCGAGGTGGCTTTCACGCTCGAGCACCGCCTCGGCCGCGAAACGAAGGGGCGGGGGCAGGTCGAGGTAACGCTCCTCGAGGGCGGTCCACAGATCCTCCGGGGTTATTCGCCATCCCTCGTGCGCCGCGTGCACCGCCATGCCAAGCGGAGGGGGATCGAGATTCGCTGCAACCAACGGGTCGCGGGCGTCGAACGGGACGCCGTGGAGCTCGTCGACGGGCAACGAATTCCTTGCGATGCGCTGCTGTGGGTTACCGGAGCCGTCAGCCACTCGATCTTCCGTGATTCCGGGCTCCCGACCGATGACCGCGGCTTCGCCCGCGTGCGATCCACTTTACAGTTCGAGCAGCACGACAACGTGCTTGCGGCAGGAGACTGCGCCACCCTGATCGACTACCCAACCACCGCCAAAGCCGGCGTCTATGCCGTGCGGCAAGGACCGTTCATCACCGAGAATATCCACGCGCTGCTCGCAGGAACTCCGCTACGGCCCTACAATCCACAGAGTGATTTTCTCGCCCTGATGAATCTCGGCGGTGGAATCGCCGTTGGCACGAAGTGGGGAATTTCGGTGGAAGGTCGCTGGGTCATGACCCTCAAAGACCGCATCGACCGGCAGTTTATGGGACGGTTTCAGGAGACGGGAATCGTTAGTCCCGGAGCGTGAGCCCTGGGACATTGCGAGGGCGGCACGGACTCGGCCTCCACGGTAAAGAAAAGGGGTTATTGTCCGTCTTATCCGCTCACGCTGAGGTTGACTTTGCTGGACACTATATCGAGCGCACATGATACTCCGCGGCGCGCCCGCAGCCGTGGGTTAAAAAATGATGCAGGCTAGACTCGAGGCATCGGCATGCAAGGGTGGGTGAGGCGAGGACTGATACTGCTGGCGCTGGTGGCCGTGGTGCCTCTGGCACGGTTACTTCAGAGCCTCTTGAGCAAGGTCTTCGGTCAAGGCGACGGCGAGATTTCCGCCTTCGCAATCGACCACGCCATCGGCGCATTGCCGACGCTGGTAATTTGCGTAGTGATTTGCCTGCTGCTCTGGTGGCTTCGCGATCACTACTCCAAAACGGGATGGGTTCTGGCAACCTGTACCTGCGTGGCGGTGTTCGGCGCGTTGAACTTCGCCGCCGAGATTGCGATCACGTCAGCGCCCAAGCCCCGCGGGGACGACAACCTACACCGTTTTCCGTATCCCTACATCCAGTTCAAGGGCGCGTCTGCGTCCGGGGAGCACAACCGCCTCGGATACGGCGGTCCGGTGCCCGAGCAGGTGAAGAGAGACGGCGAGTACAGGATCTTCTTCCTGGGGGCCTCGACCGTTCGGTTCGGCGATCCGCCGATTCCGGACTTGGTTCAACGGATCTTCAGCGAAGAGGGATTCGAGAATGTCCGGGTCTTCAATTTTGGCGTGTCCGGTTCGAACTCCGGCATGGATCTCGCGAGACTGGTGTTCGAGGTGCTTCCCTACGAGCCGAACATGGTCGTCATCTACAGTGGAGGAAATGACATCAATCTCCCGCTGGTAGCGGACCCACGCCCTGGCTACCCGTTCAACTTCATGGTCTACGAGAATCATCCTCTCTATGCGAAGGACTACCCGACGGTAGCGCTCACCGCCTATGGCAGCTATCTGGTGAGACTGATCGCACGCCAGTACCTCTCGGAGAAGTTCGGCGGACGGGAGCGGCTTCGAAGGGACACGGACTGGAACACCGATGCGTGGCGGGGGCGAATCGCCGATGCTTACGTCCGAAATCTCGAGGTGTCCGCGAGAATCGCGGGCGCTTTTGGCAGCAAGCTCGTGGCGTTCCTTCAACCGTCCCTGTTGACCAAGGCGAATCCTTCGCAGGAAGAGCGCGAGCTCGTGGCACATTACTCCAAGCTTGCGGACCTATCGGCGGACTCCCTCCAGGCTCACGAGGATTTCATACGGGACTCGATCAACGCTCGGTTATTGAAGAGCCGCCGGCCCCCGGACTTCAGATACGACGATCTGTCTCAGATCTACGACGCTTCGGAGACGGCCACATTCTCGGACCTCATTCACACTCACCAGCAGGCCAAGACCGTCGTCGCCCAGAGGATTTTTGAGACTCTGCGCGATATGCTCGCCGGTGAGCGCGATCCGGACCACTCGTCGTGACCCGGTCGGACGATGCTGCCGCGTCGCTGCCAGGCTCGCATGGAGCTGATTGCCGACGGGAGATCCGTGATCTTGTTACGGGTCTCCTGGGCTGGGTGTGGCAGTCGATGGACAAACACCCGTAATTGAGGAATGGGCGGAGTACGGACGAGTCAGGTGGCCCAAGTTCAGTACACCTCCCAAAACCGGCCCATCGCCAAGCGTTGACAAGGCTATTTATGCCTTGATATTCAGGATTCTGAGTCCTGGCGCGTTTCACGGGGGCGCGCCCCCGTGGCTTGCCGGTTCAATCACCGCTGTCCGGCCTGGACCTGCAGGCTCCCCGGCTTCCCACGGCAGCGGCAACCACTACAACTGCTCCGGTGATGATGACACCGACGGCCAAGAAAACTCTCCTGACCGTCCTCGTGGCCTGTTTCGGCGTGCAGACGGCATTGGTCTACACTGACGAACGCGTCGAAGGTCTGAGCGAGGCGGCGGTCCGCGGCCGCCGCCTGTGGCACGATCACGGCTGTCAAGTCTGTCACCAGATCTACGGCCAGGGCGGGTTCCTCGGCCCGGACGTGACCAACGCACATGGCCTGGTAGACAGCGTTCGTCTTCGCTCGCTGCTCACGGTGGGAAGCGGGCAGATGCCGGCCTTCCAGTTCGACGACACCCAGATCGCCGACCTGCGCGCGTTTCTTCGCGCCCTCGACCAACCGGGTCGCGGGCGGGGCCAGCTCCGCCTCGGCGACACCGACGGCGGTGCGGCCCCATGGGATCGTTTCGAGCAGGCCTTGATGATGGAAATCGGGGCTGAATCTCGTGGTGGTAACGTCAAACGCGGGTGGCAGGCAATTCGCAAACGGTCATGTAGAGCTTGTCACCAGCCCTTCACCGTTTCCCCCACCTCAGCACCAGATCTCTCACTCACAACCCAACGCCTCACCGCCGCCGAGCTAAGAACCGCCCTGGGTCAAGGACGGCCGCTACAAGGCATGCCGCCACCTGCTCCGGCGTTTGATCCGGAAGAGTTGCAGGACGTGTTCGCCTTCCTCGAATGGCTCGGCGGGAATAGGAACGCCCTCGAGGAACGGTTCCGTGCTGCTGAGCCGGACCGGACGATTGACTGGACGACCGTTCCGTGGTGGGAGTATCGATGAGCGGCACGATGCCGCAGGACGCAGCGTCGGTTCTTGCCACCGGTCGCACGCGGCCGTATGCGACCCTGACGTTCCTGCGCGGCTCGCTCATTGCCATGGCCGTCGCGCTCGTGGCCGGGCTTCTGGGTGCGGTGTATTCGATTCCCTCGCTCGCCCCGACGATGCAGTCTCTGGGATTGGACCTCAGACAACTCCGTCCGATCCACACCACATTTGCGAGCGCGTGGATCTTTCTCGGCGGCGCGGCAGTGGTATACCGGTTCCTCCAGGATCACGGAGGGCACGCGACCCAGGGTGACCGCTGGCGGCTTCGCGTCCAGGTGCTCTGTTGGGCGGCAGCGGGGCTCGGCATCCTCGCTACACTACTCTTTCGGATCACGTCGGGTCGTGAATACGTCGGCTTCCACCCCGCCTTTTCGGTGTTGATTCTCGCCGGATGGCTCTGCTACGTCTGGAATTTCTATCGCGTGATGTGGCGGTCGTTCTGGAAGCAACCGGTCTACGTGACCATGTGGGGTGTGGCCCTCTTGTTCTTCTTGTACACCTTCCTCGAGCAACACGCCTACCTGATCCCGAGCGTGTTCTCTGATCCCGTGCACGATCTTCGGGTCCAATGGAAGGCGACGGGAACGCTCGTCGGCAGCTTCAACCTCTTCGTCTACGGAACGCTGATCTACGTGGGTGAGTTGATCTCCGGAGACCCGCGCTACGGGCACTCGAAAACGGCGTATGCTCTGTTCACCGTCGGCCTCCTGAACTCGTTCACCAACTTCGGGCACCACAGCTATCACCTCCCCCAAAGTGCGCTCGTCAACTGGATCTCCTTCGTCGTGAGCATGACGGAGGTCATCATTCTGGTGCGCGCAGTCACGGATCTATGGCGCCTCGTTCGATCCAGAGATGATCCCCCGTTCCCGGCAGCGTGCACGACGTTCGCGGCGGCGAAATGGTGGACGGTGGGCATCCTGTTCACTTCGGTGCTCATTTCCGTGCCGCCGCTGAACGCAGTGATTCATGGAACATATGTTGTCACGGGACACGCCATGGGTGCCACCATCGGGATCGATACGATGATTCTGCTCGGCGCACTGTTCTTCATTCTCGGAGAGTTTGGCAACGCTCGAGATCCGGTTGCTGCGGATCGGCTCAACACCGTAGCGATGCAACGAATGATCGTGGGGCTCAACGTGGCGGTGGCGGCGCTCGTCGGGTGGCTGCACGTTTCCGGCGTCACGACCGCGATCACCCGGATGGGTCACGCGCCAGGGGAGCCGTACATCTCACCGGCGTGGCTCGGCGAATGGAGCGGGATCCCGTTCACCGTGACGGGCGGCGCGGCGATTCTGTTCTTTGCCGCCATCCTCCACACGCTGATCCCGGTGTCGTTCAGCCGACGTCCGGCGATATCGCGATCGGAGAGTTAGGAACGGCGGCTGCCGTTGTGCGGCGTGGAAGGGAGTGGAGCTGCCGTGAGCAGGGCGGCGGTGTGCAGGGGCTAGCTGTCCTTTTTCCCAATCCCCTCACACCTCAACCGCTCGTAGTGCGCCTCGACATCACGGGGGAGTGCCAGCTTGTCGGCAATGCCCGCGATCTCCTCCGCATCCCGCCACGCCAACTCCAACAGCGCAAGCTCGCCCGCCAGCGCGGCGCGCTCATTCTCTTCGTTCGTCGCCATCTCGATGGCGAGACGAGTCTCGAGCGGAAGTTTCGGCAAGGCTCCCGCCTTTCTCTGGACGTGTCGCGGCGTCCACTGCGGCAGATCTTCTGCGTGACGCTCGGCTTCCCGGGCGGCCTGCCTCAGATAGCTCAAGGGGCTGTAGTACTCCTCGATTTGCTTCACAGCGCCTTGTACTGTCCTCCCCACCGCACCAGCGCGATTGATCCTGGGCATAAGGAGTGCCGTGGCATGCAAGGCGTCCGGGCCGGTGAGAACGATCTCGTGCGTTGAGGGGTGCCACAGCTCCAGGCGAAAGTCTTCATCTTCCGAGCCCGGAAACAGGCGAATCCACTGGAGATCCGCCCCCCGGACAGTGATGGATCGACCGTCCTCGGCGGAAATGCGGGCGATGGACCGCCACCAACCTGTCGTGGCTGATTCGATGAGGCGGTAAATGCCCATCCCGCCCACGACACCCGCTCCCGCAGCGGCCACACCCAGAGCCACCGTGCCTCCCACCACCGCTAATCCGGCCCCGGTGACGATGGCACGTCGACGCCGGCGCCCGAACTGGTCGCCGTAGCGCCACGCCGCAAACTCCGGCCGTAGCGGCTCACCGATGCGCACCAACTCGAGGCCCTCGTCGAGACGCGCCAAGCCGATGTTGTCGGTCGATACCCGCTTTCTCGCATCGCGAAAGCGACGCTCACAATCCTCCAGGGCTTCCCAACGTTCCTCGAACGGTGACAGGTTCCACCGCTCACACCGCCGACACACCACCCACAATCTGCCCTTCACCGAGTCGAACGCCACACGCCTGCCGACGGGGAAGCGCTCGATCACCTCATTGGTACCGAGGCGATTGTTGCAGAACAAACAGGTGGAATACATGGAGGGAATCTATGTAGAGAATCAGCGGCAGGAGAGGCAGGAGGGGCAGAGGGGGCAGCCCCCCGCCCACCGCAACCGCCCAACGGCAGAAGCGGCAGCCCTTCACCGCACACCGCCCTACCACGGCAGGACTTAATCTTCTGCCGTTCCTGCCGTGGCGGGGGGTCGGGGGTGGCAGGGCAGCCGTGGGCAGGGGGGTGGGGGTGCAGGGCCGCCGGCAGCCAGCGAAGTAGGCCGTGGTACGCGGCCTACTTCGCGAGATACTCCAACACCGCTTTCAGTAACCGATAAAACTTCTCCACCGAAGCGATCCTGACCCGCTCATCCGGCGAGTGGGGGAACTCGATTTGCGGGCCGAACGAGATCATGTCCATGCCTTTGACCTTCTCCCCGATGATGCCACACTCGAGGCCGGCGTGGATG
>JBDHFY010000174.1:0-9142 GCA_039590195.1 Gemmatimonadota bacterium
CGGCTGAATTATGTTGAGGAGGTCCGTGAGGAGGTTTACGCCCGGATGATCTCCGAGCGGAACCGGGTCGCCGAACAGTTTCGTTCGGAGGGCGCCGGCGAAGCGGCGCGGATCAGCGGCGAGAGGGAGCGGGAACTCAAAGAGATCACCTCGGAGGCCTATCGCCTGGCTCAGGAGATCAAGGGCCGGGCCGACGCCGGGGCGGCGGACGTCTACGCCGGGGCCTACAACGGGAATCCAGAATTCTACCGCTTCCTCAAGACGATGGAGGTATTAAGGGAGACCCTGGACTCGAATACGGTGCTGGTGTTGAGCACCGACAGCGATTTCCTGCGCTACCTCGGCAGCTCCAGGTAGGCCACACCCCTAACCCCTCTCTCCCGCGTGCGGGAGAGAGGGCATTACGATCCCAAGCCGACGCGCGGCCTTGCGACCAAGCTCACCTGCCGCAATGGAGCGCAGCGGAATCGCGGTGAGGCGGGCAGCTGCCAGCGACCCGCTGCCTGCAGCACTGTGGATTGGGTTCGACTCAATTACCGGACTCCAGCTTTGAAAGGCTGCCTCGACTCACTATCCTTATCGAGCATGGGGCTGTCGTTCTCGCGTTCGCACCGCTCGATTGAGATCCCGCCGCCGCTGGCCGTCGCCGCGGCGGTTTTCCTTCTATTCGGCTCCGCGAGCCCCGTCTCAGCCCAAATCCCGCCCCTTCCGAGACCCCAGGACCAACCCCAACCCGAAGACACCATTGAAGTGGAGGTCTTCCGGATTCAGCCGCCGGTCTCCCCAATGGGTGCACTTTGGCGCTCTTTGTTGCTCCCGGGGTGGGGCCAGGCCGTCCTGGGCCGGCGTGTAACGGGGGCGTTCTTCGTGTTTTGGGAGGGCGTTACCCTGGGCATGACGATCAAATCCGCGCATCAGCTCAAGTTCCAGGAGCGCACAGAGGCGGAGACCGTGGAGGCCAAGAGACAGGAGGTCCAGGATTGGGCGATTCTCCTCGCCTTCAACCACCTGATGGCAGGAGCCGAGGCCTACGTATCCTCGCTGCTGTGGGATTTTCCCGAGGAGCTGAAGTTTCGGGCCCTGCCCGGCGGGAGCTTCGGAATGAGTGTGTCGCTCCCCCTCCCTTAGCTCCACCCGAGCTTGCCCCACCCAACCCGTCCCCACCAGCTACTAGCTGTTGGCTGCTAGCCCGGCGTACCGCGGGCGCGCACGCGGTTCGCCTTGATCTGTACGGTGGTTGCTTCGATCCAGACCCCTGCTGAAGTGAACACAGAAGGCCGTAGCTAATAGCTAATAGCTAGCAGCTAAAAGCTGGGGTCGGATGGGAGGGGCGGCGCAGCTACTACCCTCCAAACCTGCACAATTCCGGGCCCTCCGGGGTCACCAGCGCGAAACACCGCTGCTCCATCCAGGCGCCGGGATTGAGGTACCATCGTCCTTTACCCACTCGCACGAGGGCGGGGTGGTGGGTGTGCGCCATCACGACGAGCTCGAGATCCTCTCGGGTCTTCAAGAGGCCCTCCGCGTGGGTCTTCTGTGCTTCGCTCGCCTGGTCGAGCACATCGGGGGCTCGGGTGCTGCGGGCCAGGAATCGCGACATCCGCCGGACAAGAGCGTACCCCAGGTCGGGGTGCACGAGACGAAACCCAGCCGCCGTGAGGGGATGTCGCGTAATGGCATGCATGACGCGCCCTCCCAGGTGCTGCTCAGCCACACCGTCGCCGTGTGCCACGAGGGCCTTCCAGCCCGCGAGCTCCATCTCCACCGAATCTCGATAAAACGCCCCACCGAGCTCCGTGGCCCAGAAGCCACCTCCCCAGCGGTCATGGTTTCCCCCAATCACCGTCAGCTCGATCCCCGCGCCGCGCAGCTCCGCCAAGGCGGCAAGCGTCGGGAACGCCGATCGCGAGATCACCGACCGGTACTCGAACCAGAAATCGAACAGGTCGCCATTGATGACGAGGTGATCGGCAATCTGGGGAACGGATGCCAGGAACTGATGGAAAGTGTCCGCCTTCTGCGCCCGAGGATCTCCCAGGTGGGCGTCGGCGACGATGACCGCAGCTTGTGGTGGCACGGAGGCAGTATACGAGGGGAGTTGGAGAGGGCGCAACCTCCTGCCATTATTGACTTTTCGTGCGGGAGCACCTATTCTTGCTCCCGTTTGCTGGCGCCGTGCTCCCACCCCGAGGAGGGTTGATGACCCAAAATTCCCAGAACGCACTGGGGTTAATCGAGACAAAGGGCCTCGTTGGGTCGATCGAGGCTGCCGACGCCATGGTCAAGGCTGCGCACGTCCGGATGGTCGGCAAGGAGAAGGTGGGTGGGGGATACGTCACCGTCATGGTTCGGGGTGACGTGGGCGCAGTCAAGGCAGCCACCGACGCAGGCGCGGCCGCAGCGGAGCGGGTTGGCGAGCTCGTGTCGGTTCACGTCATTCCGAGGCCCCACCAGGACATCGAGTTTATCCTTCCGCAGCGCCCCGACGAGGGCTAAGCCGTGGAATGGTCGGGGCGGGCCCTTGGGCTCATCGAGACGCGCGGGTTGGTCGGCGCGATCGAGGCGAGCGACGCCGGGTCCAAGACCGCCGACGTGGATTTTACGGGCACCGAGTATGCCGATGCCGGTCTGGTGACGGTGTATTTCCGGGGTACAGTGGCCGCCGTAAAGTCCGCGGTGGATGTGGGAGCGGTGGCCGCCGAACGGGTTGGCCAGCTCGTGTCGGTGCACGTAATCCCGCGGCCCCACCCAGACTTGGACTTCTTCTACAACGGGGACGACGGTCCCACCGACGAACCTACCGAAGGTCACATTGTGGTGGACCCGGTCCGCCTAAGGGCAATGCGAGTAGTGGAGCTTCGCCGCACAGCCCGTCGTGTCCCTGACTTTCCCATCAAGGGCCGAGAACTGGCCCGCGCAAGCCGCGAGGAGATTCTCGACGGCTTCCGAACCCTGGGCGTTCTCTAGCTGCCGGCCTCCCAAGCGTAGGCATGGACCGCGACCTCGAATCCGTCCAACAGGCCCGAGAGCTGGTGGCCAGGGCGGCGCAGGCCGCCGAGATCTTCGCTCGTGCCGACCAGGCCCACGTGGATCGGGTTGTCACGGCGATGGGCGAGGCCGCCGAGGTGGCGGCGGAAGAGCTTGCCCGAAAGACCGTGGACGAAACCCGCATGGGCCGGTATGAGGACAAGGTTCTCAAGAATCGGTTCGGGGCCGTGGACGTCCGTCAGTACATCCTGCCGCTTCGGACGTGTGGCGTAATACGTGAGCACCCCGAGGAGCGTGTCGTCGAACTCGCGGTGCCGATGGGCGTCGTGGCCGCCCTCATCCCGACGACGAATCCCACCTCAACGGTCATCTACAAGGGGCTCATTGCGGTCAAGGCGCGCAATGCCATCGTGTTCTCGCCGCACCCGCGGGCGGCTCGATGTTCTGTTGAGGCGGCCCGAGTGCTTCAGGAGGCCGCAACGAAGGCTGGTGCACCGAAAGACCTGATTCTCTGCATTTCGACCCCTGCCGTGGAGGGAACGAACGAGCTGATGCGGCATCGTCACACTGCGGTCATTCTCGCCACCGGCGGAACGGGAATGGTTCGCGCAGCTTACAGCTCGGGAAAGCCTGCATTCGGAGTTGGGCCCGGGAACGTCCCGGCGATAGTTGAGCGTACGGCGAATGTGCAGAAGGCCGTCGCGGATGTCGTGGCTGGCAAGTGTTTCGACTACGGCCTCCTCTGCTCGGCAGAGAACTCCCTGATCTGCGACAGCGCCGTGGAAGCTGAGGTCCGCGAGGAACTCGGCCACCAACGCGCCCTGTTCGTCACCGACCAGGACCGCGTCCGGCTCCAGCGATTAATGCAGGATCCGAGAACGGGCGGCATCAATACAGAGATCGTGGGCCTGGCTGCCCCCGAAATAGCCCGGCGCGCAGGCATCGGTGTTCCGAACGACACCAGGGTATTGGTGACGGAATGCGGATCGGTGGGACCTGAGGAGTTCTTCTCGCGCGAGAAGTTGTCACCCGTGCTGGCGTTCTACGTCGAGGACGGTTGGGAGCGGTGCTGCGACAGAAGCATCGAGCTGCTGCACTTCGGCGGCATCGGGCACACCCTCGTTATTCACAGTAACGACGAGACGGTGATCCGACGGTTCTTTGAGGAGAAACCGGCTTTCCGCATTCTCGTGAACACCGTCGCATCGGTCGGAGCCGTGGGATATACCACGGGACTGGCACCGGCAATGACCTTGGGGCCGGGGACAATGGGCGGCTCCGCCACGAGTGACAACATCACACCGCTTCATCTGATCAACATCAAGCGGCTGGCCTATGAAACCCGCCCCTTCGTCGGGGTGGACGCGCCCGAGCGCCGTCCTGCGGTCACAGCCCCGGTAGAGGCATTGGCCGGCGCTGGGGCGAGAGAAGGCGAGTTGGCGTCGGACATTGCCCGGGTGGTGGAGCGGTTCCTCGCCGAACGGCGGGCCGGGAGGCAGGCGTGACTCCCGAGGAGATTCGAGCCCTCGCGCAGCGGATCGCCGATCTCCTGGCTCGACGCGACTGGGTGCCAGGGCCCGTGCGACCGCCCCCGCCGGGTGGGCCGACGAGTGCCTCCCTGCCGCCCTGGGCCGGAGCTGCCCAGGGACTCCCCGATGTGGCACCCTCTCGGCGTCCTGGGTCCCCTCAACCAGGACCCCGACCCGCGTACCATGATCTGACGGTAGCCGCCCGCGCGGCGGCCGCTGGCAGAGGACCTTCTCCCCTGCCGAGCCCGACGACGCGGCAAGGAGGCGGTAGGTCAAGTACCGCCCGTTCGGTGCCCGTCGCCGTGTCAAATAGACACATCCACTTGAGCCAGCAGGACGTGGAGCGTCTGTTTGGAGCGGGGCACCGCCTGACCCCAGATCGCCCCATCACTCAGCCCGGGCAGTTCGCGGCTCGTGAAAGAGTACGGGTCGTGGCGCCTGGCGGAGCAGCAGAAGGGGCAGCGGGGGCAGGAGGGACAGGAGGGGCAGGGGCGGGCATTGATGGGGTTCGCGTAGTTGGGCCGGCTCGGAGTACAACCCAAGTAGAGCTCGCCGCCAGCGATTTCCGGCGGCTTGGGATGAAGGGCGCCATCCTGCACTCGGGCCACACCGCAGCAGGTGCAGTACCCATCCGCCTAGAGGGCCCGGCGGGAGCCGTGGATATCAAGGCCGGGGCGATGATCGCGGCCCGTCACCTCCACCTCGCGCCTGAGGACGCTGATCGCTTCGGCCTCTCCGACGGCGACCGGGTGACCCTGGTTGTGGGAGTGGGAGATCGCCAAGTCACACTCCCGAACGTGCTCGTGAGAGCCGGCGAGACTCACGCTACGGAGCTTCACGTGGACGTGGACGAGGCTAGGGCCTTCGCCGTGGACGGTGACACTCGGGCCGAGATTGTGGGTCGCCCCTCCCGCCGCTCGCAGGCCAAGAGGAGGGGGCGTCAAAACGAGCGAGGAGAGTCAGGTGCCCGCGTACTGGTCACCGAGCGAGATGTGGACCGATATGCCCGTGATGGGCAGATGTTGACCGATGGAGGGCGCTTTTTGGTCACGCCGGCCGCCAGGGACAGGGCAAAGGCCGTAGGGATTTGGAGAGACGCCCGGTGACGGGCCGGGAATCACAGACGCAGCTGCGGGTTCGCTATGCCGAAACAGATCAAATGGGGGTGGCCCACCACTCCCATTACCTCGTCTGGTGTGAGGCGGCCCGCACGAACCACATGCGGGAACTCGGGGTAAGTTATCGAGACCTGGAGGCCCAGGGGGTGAGGCTTCCGGTTGTCGATGTGGGAATCAAGTACCGCGCCCCTGCACGTTATGACGATCTCCTGCGAATTCGGTGTTGGGTTCGAGATGTGAGAAGTCGGAGGGTGGAGTTCGGCTACGTCGTCGAAAAGGAGGATGAAGGCTTGCTCTTGGCGACGGTGCGAACCGCTCTGATTGCTGTAGATTCTCGTCATGTTCCCACGACGTTTCCGGAGGTCGTCCGTGAGCGGCTGCTGGTCACGCCCGACCCGGTTCGTCTTTAGTCTCCTCTTCGTTCTGGGCAGCGGATCGGCCCGCGCCCAGGACGAGACCATTGTTGCACCGCTTGCGAGCATCCTCGCCGCCGAAGATGCGCGTCGATTCGACGGCCCCTTGTTCCGCGCCGCCGCCCGTCACCCCAGTCCCATCGTCCGACGGCACGCCGCCCTCGCTATGGGGAGGATCGGCAGCCGCGCAGCCGTGCCGATTCTGCTGGAGATCATCTCAGACCACGACACTATCGTCCGGCAGGATGCGGTCTTTGCTGTGGGTCTTCTGAGAGATCCAGGCACCGTTTACCGATTGCGAGATCTCGCCCTGAACGCTCCAGCGGCCGAACAAGGGGGCCCTCACGCCGAGGCCGTGGCGGCGATCGCGAGAATCGGGGGGCCAGAGGCCGCCGGCTTGCTCACCGAACTCATGGATCGGTGGACCGGTGTGGCTAGGAGAAGCGAGCCGCCGATCGCGTTGGTCAGGGCTCTCGGCGAGGCCTGGCGTCTCGGTCCCGACGCCCCGGTGACCGAACTCTCCCAGTTTGCCGAGTCAGAGCTCCGCCAGGTACGCCTGGGCGCCGTATACACCCTGAGTCGGCTGCGGCCCCCCGGTGCGGCAAACGCCCTGTTACGTGCCACGGCTGATCGGGATCCCCTCATCCGATCCTTGGCGGTTAGGGCACTCACGGCGGCGTATGCCGATACCGCCCAGCTCGACCGCAAAGGGCTGGCAGCGCGAGTGGAGAGCCTGGTGAACGATGCGGATCCGAGGGTCAGGGTGAATGCGCTGCGCGCGTTGGGAACGTTTGGTGGCGAGGACCATGTCTCGGCCGTTGCCGATCGAGCGGCAGACAGTGATGCCAACGTGCGGGTCCAGGCCCTGATGACACTTGGCTCGCTTGAAGGGGAACAGGCAGCCCGAACCCTCTCCAATCACGTCGAGGGTGGGTTCTTCGCGACGGAGCGTCAGGCGTTGCTCGGTCTTGCACGAGTTGCTCCGTCAGCGGCGGCGCAGGCTACGGAGGAGTGGCTCGCCTCCCAAGATTGGCGGAGGCGGGCAACGGCCGGGCGGGCACTGGGAGTCATCGCGGGGGCGGCCGAAAGCCCGGCGCCCTGGGAGCGGGACAGCGCGAGAAATCGTCTGCTGCACCTGCTCGGCGATCGAGATCCGCGCGTTGTGGCGTCAGCCCTTTCGAGTTTGTTGCCACTCGACACGGTGCTGAATGACTCTCTGGTACGGAGGTTTGTTCGTCACCAAGACGTAGTGGTGCGAGCGCTGGCAGCGCGAGGATTGGCCGAACGCGCTGACAGCAGCGACATAGATCTTCTAGTCGAGGCATACGAATTGGGGGCAGAGGATCGGATTCCGGACGCCAGGATTGCGATCGTGAAGGCCCTCGGCGGCATCGCCGAGCGAGACCTGGTTTCTCGCACGATGATCGAAACGAGATTCCTCGGCCGGTTTCCCAAGTGCGACGATTATCTGGTGCGGCGCGCTGCCGAAGAGGGTTTCGCGGCGGCGGCGGAACGGTGGGGGCCGTCGCGTCCGGTCGACCCCGGTCGCGGAATTGCGGACTACCGTGACCTCGTGAGGGAGATGGTGCTGCCGGCCGAGCGCGGCGAATATCGTCCCTCATTGGTCATTGAGGCGGACCGCGGCAACATCGTCATTGAACTCTTCGCCGCCGACGCGCCGCTTACCGTGCAGAGCTTCCTCGAGCTGGTGGATAGACGATATTTCGACGGCGGATTGTGGCATCGGGTCGTACCCAATTTTGTCATCCAGACCGGGGATTCCCGAGGCGACGGTTGGGGTGGTCCTGGTTTCGCCATACGGGACGAGGTGAGTCGGAGGCTGTTTGTCAGGGGGACGGTGGGTGTTGCGCTTTCAGGCCCGGACACGGGAGGCAGCCAGTTCTTCATCGCCCACAGTCCGCAGCCACATCTCGAGGGTACCTACACCATTTTCGGGCAGGTACGGACCGGGTTGGACGTTATTGACCGGATCACATGGGGAGTTCGGCTTCGCCGAATCCGCCGTGGGTGACTTCATGAGCGAAGGATGCGCGCTGCGCTGACATGGATCGTGAACACCGGTCGGCAGGGCGGAGTGGAGGTTCATCCCTCTTGGTCGCCGCGGCGCTGATGGGTGCTTTCGGTTGCCGCTCCGGCCCGGCTTCGATTGCGCCCGTCGGCCTTACACCCGCGGAGCCACGCGTTGTGGAGGAGTGGATCGACGAGTTCATGCCCCGGCAATCACGCCTCTATGAGGTGCGGCCCTGGCGCTTCCGCAACGAGCGGGGGGCGGCGGCCGGGAGAGCAGCGGTGAGGGTGGTTCCGCCTGATTCACTCCGATTCGACTACCGGGGCCCCTTTGGGAGATCGGGCTCGGCCGTAGTCATCGGCGATTCGGCCCTTTGGGTTCGCCCCGAGGCTGAGTTTCGCGGACTCGTTTCGATGGCGTCGATGTTCTGGGCATCGCTCGGGATGCCGTTGAGGCCACCCGACAACGTAAAGCTCTACGCCCTCGAGCAACGGGATCTGCGGGCTTGGCGTTATGTTGTGGATGGTGATACGCTAAATTTCGTTGTTCGCGGCACGCCGGCAAGGCGGCTGCTTGCCGAGGTACGCCGAAGAGGGTACACCGTCGGCGTAACGGAGGTGGAACTCGATCCAGCAACGGGGTTGACCCTCGAGTCCAAGATCGATTTTCCGCTCGATGTTTCTCGTTTTTCGTTCACAGTCAGATCGATTGATACGCTTGCGACTTTTGAGCCGACCATCTGGCTACAGCCATAGGGCTTGGTGTATCGGGATCATCCCGATGCTGCTGGGAGGGTGCTTGTACAGTTTCGCCGGCGGAGGGCTTCCGTCACATATCCGGACGGTGGCGATTCTGCCCTTTGACAATCAGACCGGCGAGCCTTCTTTGACACAAGAGGTGACTGATGTCGTGCGGCAGGCCATGGAAGACCGTCTGGGCCTCCGCGTGGGAGCCGAGGATAACGCCGACGCGATCGTGCGCGGCACCATAAGCCGCTACGAGGCTGATCTGCCCTTGTCGTTCCAACAGACGGCGGCGGGGAATGTCTCCGTCACGCGGCGGCTC
>JBDHFY010000175.1:0-9137 GCA_039590195.1 Gemmatimonadota bacterium
CGACGCGCGTAGAGGTTGCCGCTCTCCTGGCACCGTCCGTCTTCGACTCGCTGCGGGCGGCCGCCGCGGCCGCCGCCGACAGTGCGCGGGCCGCCGCCGACAGCGCACAGCAGGACACGAGCGTCGTCGACTCGGCGGCCGTGCAGGACACGACGGTCGTTGCCGCGAGGGATACCACAGCGGTTACCCCTGCGGACACTGTCGCCATCGCTCCGAGCGATACCGCCGCCGCGGAACCCGACACCAGCCGCATCGCCCAGCTGCTCCGTGAGCGCCCCCCCCTCACCCGGAGCCTGGTCATCACTCTGGTCGACACCCTCATTCCGGACGGACGGTACGTGGTCGAAGCCACCGTGTCGAACGTTCTGGGAGTGGCCGAACAGTCCCTTCAGATCCTCGTGACACCACCCCCCCGGGAGCCCACCCCGCCACCACCCCCGAGCCCACTCAGCCGAGAGCCACGATGACCGATGCCAGGCGGGCATTGCCGGCGGTCCACCGGCTCTTGGCGGAGGCTGAGCGAGCCGGCTTGACCGACGAGACCCCCCACCAGCTCGTGGTGAAGGTCATCCGGGAAGCACTGGACGACGCCAGACGTGCGGGGTATGAATCGCCTCCGGACGGCTGGCTCCCCGATATCCGGCACAGGCTTCGGGCCAAGCACGCGCTGTCCCTGATTCCCCTGGTAAACGCGACGGGAGTGGTCCTGCACACGAACCTGGGCCGGGCCCCGCTGGCCCAAGCGGCCAGAGAGGCGGCGTTCAGGGTCGGCGGTTACACAACGTTGGAGTACGATCTCGGAGCGGGAGAACGGGGCTCGCGGCAACACCACGTCCGCAAAATCCTCCGGGAGGTAACCGGGGCGGAGGACGCGCTCGTGGTCACGAATGCGGCCGCCGCCACGGTGCTGGCCCTGAACACGCTTGCCGAGGGGGGCGAGACGATCGTTTCCCGGGGTGAGCTGGTGGAGATTGGGGGTGCCTTTCGCATCCCGGCCATCCTCGAGAAAAGTGGGACCGTGCTGGTCGAGGTGGGAACGACCAACCGGACCCGCGTGCGGGATTACACGGGGGCTATCAGCCCGAACACCCGCTGCACGCTCAAGGTCCACCGCTCGAACTTCACTCTGTCTGGATTTGTGAGCGAAGCGTCGCTGGAAGAGCTCGTCGCGGCAATGCAGCCCCGGGGCGTTCCGGTGGTGAACGATGTGGGTAGCGGGCTTTTGGTCGACCTCTCGGAATTCGGTTTGCAGGGCGAACCCCTGGTGCGGGACTGCGTCGCGGCGGGGGCCGTGGTCGTTTGCTCTGGCGACAAGCTTCTGGGGGGTCCGCAGGCGGGCCTGATCTTGGGCCGGGAAGAGCTCGTGAGTCGGATGGGTCGCAATCCGCTTGCCCGAGCTCTCCGCCCCGGGAAGACCGTCCTGGCCGCCCTCGAGGCCACCCTCTCGCTCTATCGTGACCGTGGGACGGCGCTGCGGGAGATCCCCACCTTGGCCATGTTGACCGTCGATCCCAACACGCTCACCCAACGGGCCGAAGCGCTGGCATCATCGATCGAAGGAGCGTCCACAGAGCCCGGCACGTCGACGGTAGGGGGTGGGGCGTTTCCACATGCCGTTTTGCCGACCACTTTGGTCGCCGTCCCGGCGGATCACCCGGATCGGTTCCTCGCCCGTCTCCGCCAGGGCGATCCGCCGGTCATTGCACGAGCGGACGAGGGCAGGGTGTTAATGGATCCACGAACCGTTTCGGAGGCCGAAATGGGCTCGATCGTCAGGGTCGTCGGCGAGGCCCTGTGCTAGCAGGCGGGCGGGCGGTCCGGCCCGAGCGGGCACCATTGTGCACTCAGTGCTGCGTTGCGAGATTGCTGGCCAAGCAGATCGTGCAGCCCAGTTTGGAGAGACGTTTGTGAGAACGCCGCCGTCAGCGACGATCGCGGGGTGTTACTCCGCCGGGGCCGTGGCCCCCCGAGAGTAACGCGACATGCGCATCGCTGTGCTGGCCTCGGGCAGCGGCACCAACCTGCAGGCGCTGCTCGATTCACTGCGGTCGCCGGATGGCGCCCGGGTCGTCCTCGTAGTGAGCGACAACAGCGCCGCAGGGGCCCTGGACCGGGCTAGAGCCGCCGGTGTCCCGACGCACGTCCTGACGGATCCACACGACCACGCCGCGCTTCTCGACGTGTTGCGTGAGGCCGAGATTGACCTCGTCGTTCTCGCGGGATATCTGAAGCTCGTCCCGGCGGAGGTGGTCCGGGCATTCAGAGGAATGATGATCAACCTGCACCCGGCGCTTCTACCATCTTTCGGCGGCAAAGGGATGTACGGTGCACGGGTTCACCGGGCGGTGCTGGACTCAGGAGCAACGGTCACCGGGGTGACCGTTCACATCGTGTCGGAGGAGTACGACAAGGGTCCGATTGTCGCCCAGTGGCCGGTCCCCGTCCTCGCCGGTGACACGCCCGAATCGCTTGCCGCCCGGATTCATCCGGTCGAGCACCAATTGCTACCAGCCGTGGTTCGCGCGGCGGCTCGGGCGGGACGGGTCCTCAGCGTGCCCTGCGGAAAGCCGGCATTCGCGCCTGCCGCGGGTCCGCCGGAGACAGCCGAGTTGTTGAACGCCATGGAGTCAGGTTAGAACCGCCAAGAAATACGGAGAGGGATTGTCGTGCCGCGAGCTTTGATCTCTGTTTGGGACAAACGAAGTGTCGTAGAGTTCGCCCGCGCATTGAGCGAGCTCGGTTGGGAAATCGTGTCGACGGGGGGCACCGCCCGGGCTCTCTCTGAGGAAGGCATTGCCGTCACCACGATCGAAGAGGTGACCAGCTTCCCGGAGATACTGGACGGTCGGGTCAAAACGCTTCACCCCGCCGTGCACGCCGCGGTTCTCGCCCGCCGTGACATCGAGTACCACATGGACGCGCTGGCGGAACACGGATTCGGACCCATCGATCTCGTGGCTGTCAATCTCTACCCGTTCCGCGAGACTATCGCGAATCCGAGATCCACACTGGCAGACGCCATTGAGCAGATCGACGTCGGCGGACCCACCATGCTGCGGGCGGCGGCCAAGAACCATGAATTCGTCATTCCGGTGGTCGATCCCAGAGATTACCAGCGGGTCATCACAGCTCTCCGCAACGATACGGTGCCGATTGAGTTTCGTCGTGAGCTTGCGGCCAAGGTGTTTAATCATACGGCGCTCTACGATGTTGCCATCGCCGAGTATCTCGATCGCACTGACGATATTCTTCCGTCCGTCTTCGGTATCGCGTTCACGCGTCTCCAGTCGCTGCGGTACGGTGAGAACCCCGAGCAGCGAGCTGCGCTCTATTCCAGTCATGAGCTGCTGGGCGTGAGCAAGATGACACAGCTGCACGGGAAGGAACTCTCCTTCAACAACATCCTGGACATCGAGGGCGGGGTCTTTGCCGTTTCACCGTGGCCGGATCAGCCGGCGTGTGCGATCATGAAGCACACGACGCCGTGCGGCATTGCGGTGGGCAACGCTGCCGAGACAGTCTACCGGCACGCGCTGGCGACGGATCCGACGTCGGCTTTCGGGTCGGTGGTAGCCTTCAACACCATCGTGGACCAAGCGACCGCCGAGGCCATGGCCGACCAGTTCGTCGAAGTGATCGTGGCACCGCGGTTCGCCGAGGAGGCACTCGAGGTGTTGCGTCGGAAGAAGAACCTCCGGATCGTCGAAGTGCCGTTCCGGACGTCGCCGGATGCGCTGGACTTCAAGCACGTGAGCGGTGGCTTTCTGGTGCAGGAGCGATTCAAGTTCAATCGCGACGAAGCGGAGTGGAAGGTCGTCACAAAACGGAAGCCCACGGAATCCGAGTGGTGCGATATCCGCTTTGCGTGGGCGGCGGTCGCGGGTGTCAAATCCAACGCCATCCTCCTGGCCAAGAATGAGGTGGCCGTCGGTATTGGAGCGGGCCAGATGAGTCGGGTCGATGCATCGTTCCTCGCGGTGCACAAAGCTCGTTCCACCGGACACGACCCGAAGGGCGCTGTCCTGGCATCGGATGCCTTCTTCCCATTCGCTGACGGCGTCGAGGAAGCGGCCAAGGCGGGCATCACAGCCATCGTCCAGCCCGGCGGATCCAAACGCGATAAGGAAGTCATCGAGGCCGCCGACAAGCACGACATCGCGATGGTGATGACGGGTCGGAGGCAGTTCCGGCACTAGCCCCGCCCCCCGCCCCGCGCCACCCCGCTCCCGGGTTGGGCTACTGGGGAGAGAGTTCTAATCCCACGTACGCATTCCGGGGCGGGGCAGGTTCGAAGTACCGCCCGAACCCTGCATTGACGGTGACCGAGCCGACATATTCTTCGTCGAAGAGATTGAGCACGCCGGCGAACGGCGCCACCTTCCATCCCCCAACGTTGCCCTCCCAACCGCCGCGGACGTTGGTGATGAACCACGAATCGTTTTCCGCTTCGGACGTGTTGGCGTCATCTGCGTAGTACGACGAGGAGAATGTCTGATCGCTCGCCACCCAAAAGCCCGACGGCACATCCAGTCGGATCGACCAGTGGAGGTTTTGGCGTGGGACGCCGGGAAGGCGATTTCCATCGAACGTCCCGTCCTCGGTCACGAAGTCAGTGAAGCGATAGTCCGCAAACGTATACGCGGAGATTACGGTTAGGGACGGTACGGGTCGAATGGCCGTCTGCAACTCGACACCGCGATGGCGGGCGGCGCCGGCGTTCTGAAAGAAACTCCGCCCGGGCACCGTGGGGACCTCGAACGAAATCAACTCGTCGCGCACATTCGCCTGAAACACGGCCGCCGAGTACCTGAAGATGTTTTCGTGGCGACCCCGGAAACCCAGCTCGAAATGCGTCGCCTCTTGCGGGTCGAGATCAGGATTGAACCCGCCGGCGCCGGTGGGGCGGTTCACCAGCTCCGTCGTGGTGGGTGTCTCGAACGACGTGCTCACGTTTACATAGGGCTGTAGCGCAGCGACCGCGCGGACCACTAACCCTGCCGAACCCGACCAGGCTGACATGACTCGCTCACCCGAGTTGTCGCCGTCAGTCAGCAAGCGATCATCGGCACTGAACGATACGCGATCGAAACGCGAGCCCAACGTCAGCGTAGCCCGAGGAACGACGTCGACGGCAACCTGGATGAAGGGACCTAACTCGGTGACGCGCTCGAGTTGGTCCAGCCTGATCTCGGTGCGGTCGGGATCCCAGTTCACGCGATCGTCGCGCTGCCGCTGGAGGTCGAAGCCGAGTGATACCCGCGGCCGGCGACTTCCAACTGCCAAGGGCTTCACCACAGACCCGCGAAACCCAAATGCGCGCCGGTCGATGGAGATGTAGGCAAAGGAAAGCGGGTTCTCGAGGTCGCGACCCAGTGCAAAGGCCGTGAGGTCCAGCGCGCCACCGGTCGCAAATTGCCGGGAGAGCGTCACTCCGACCTGCCCCTGGGTTACCGCCTTGCCGGCGTCCGCCGCCAGGTTTCGTGCGTTGGCCTGCCTCGGATCGGCTGCCACTTGGTCCCTGGTCAACGAGCCCGGGTTGTCCAGCACCGGATCGTCTGCCAGATGTGCGGTCAACAACAGCCGCGTTCCCGGCGTCACCTCCTGCTCGAACCGCAGACCGACTTGTCGCAGCTCGGCCTCGCTATGTTGGCGGTAGCCGTCGGTCACCGATTGGGCACCGGTGACCGCCACCGTCCCCCGCCCCACCGGCGCCGACACTCCCGCCCGCCACTTGACAGTGTTGTACGCCCCGGCCACGAATCTGGCGACCGGGGTCAATTGCGTCGGATCGGGGGGAGCCGTCTTCAGGTTGATGACACCCCCCGAGGCGTTGCCGTAGAGACTCGATGCCGAGCCGCGCAACACCTCGATGTCCCCCACCGACGAAAGCTCTACGTTGGTGAGTTGTCCCTGTCCGTCGGGCAGGGTCTGGGGCACGCCGTCCAACAGGATCTTCACACCGCGAACCCCGAAGGCCGAGCGTGAGCCGAAGCCGCGGATCGACACGCGCTGATCGAGGGAGGGGTTGTAGCGGTTAGCGACGTAGACTCCCGGCACCGTTGCGAGCACTTCGTCCATGCCGGCAGTCACACGACCCCTCAGCTCATCCGGCGCGCTCAGCGCCGAGACGGCGTAGGGCACGTCAGCGATCCGGGCAGGGAGGCGAGTAACCGTCACCTGAAGCGGCTCCAGAATGAAGCGCTCGGTGGAATCTCGGCGTACCGAGTCTTGGGGAGTGCGCTCCTGGGCCGCCGCCACGGGCGCCAGGGTGCACATGAACCCGAGCGCGGCTGTTCGCCACGCGACCGATGGTCTCGCAAGGTTGGCAGCAACTGCTCGAATAGCTCCACGGTTCACGGACGAGATCCTCCCTGGTCAGGATGCCCATAGGGTAGCAGATACATACCAGTTAATACGCTGTCGTTCGTTCTGGTGCAAACCACGCTGGGAAATGTCGACGCGACGCCATCGGCCCGGCGCCAAAGGAGCAACCCCTCTGGAGACCTCTTTCCGGTTCTCTAAGACCAAAACGACGGCCGGTGAGGAATATTCGGTGCTTGCTCACTGACGACGTATTGAGTATCTGGCCCATCCATTTGACGGCCCACTTTCAGTAGATTGTGCTGGAGTAGGAGAGCGCCCGAACCGTGCAGTCATACGACCGTGACATTCCAAGCTATGGCGCCAGGCCATTTTCGGTGTTCTGGGAACACGCGCGACAGTTGAGGCGGTCGGCCAGTCTGGCCACTTCCCTTTGCCTCTACGCGGCCTGCGCATCCCGACCCGTACCACCAGACCCAAACCTCGATCTCATACAAGCAGAGCGAGAGCAGCAGTACGCGGCGGCAGTCAGGCACGTCGTGGGATATCAGCAACGCCTTCTCCGTGTCAGCTCTCGCGTTCTGGTGAATGGGGTTCCACTCTGCGAGGGAGAAGTGGGCCCTTTCCTCGGGATGCATGGTGGCACCCGGGCAAGCCTTCGCCGCACCTACGGCCGGCTCGGTTTCCCGAGGGACCTTCAAGATGCGCTGGCCGAGATGTTCGGAATCAGGGATTCTGTCAAGGTGCTTTACGTTGTTCCGGGGTCCCCTGTGGACCGTGCCGGCCTCAAAGAGGGCGATGTGATCGGCTTGGCACTGATGGGTCGGGCAGGTGAACCTCACACCATGGAGATTCGTCGGCAAGCTGAGGTCCTGCGTCTTCGGCCTGCATATGTTCCCCAGTGCCAATACCCGGCTTATCTCAGGCTTTCGGATGACCTCGACGCAACGTCGGACGGATCGACAATCCTGCTTACCACTGGAATACTCCACTTCATCGATAAGGACGCAGACCTGGCGTTCATTATCGGGCACGAGGTCGCGCACAACATCCTCGGCCACCTCGGCCTCAAAGCACAAACACCCAGGAAATTTGAGAGGGAAGCAGATTATCTCGCCAGTTACCTCACGGCTCGGGCGGGATTCGATATTACGGGCGCGCCCGCGTTTTGGCGCCGCTGGGCCCTGGAACATCCCCAGCGCATCAGCGACAAATGGTCGCGTACCCATCCGAGCACGGCCGAGCGGGTCGTGATTCTCGAGCAGGTGATCAGCGAGATCGTGGCCAAAATCGAAGGTGGCGAGCCACTACTGCCCAACCGATCCCGGTAACAGCTCCAGCCAATCTGACGCGCCAGTGGGAAGTGGGAAGTGGGAAGCCCTCTCTGGATGCATTGCCGACGGGTCAGATGTGCGCCAACTGACCGACAACGGTAGCTTTTCAAGCATCGGAGGCCGATGGTCTCCAGACGGTGGAACACTGCTTTTCGGACGAAAGTCGCCACGGTTGTCAGGGTGTGGGCGGCTGCAACTGTACCTGATCAAAGCAGATGGGACCGGCGTGAAGCCGATCGACGGCACCGACGAAGAGGGCGGTGACTGCGGCGGTGGGTGGTTCGCGGAATGGTCTCCCGACGGGACAGAGATCATCTACACGTTCGCGGTTTCTGCGAGTGCTGGTGGAAAGTGTGCACCCTCAAGTACATGGTTCCTCAAGCGCCTCAACGTCTTGTCCGGCGAACAAACCACAGTCGCGGACGACGCCTGTATCAATCACTGGCCCTCGTGGCGGCCTGTGGGGGATGAGTAGCGACTGGCCGAATCCTCCATCCGCCCGCTCCCACCCCCACCCCCCACGAAGGGCGACATCATCAGTCGCCCCTCGATCAGAAGAAGGCCTCAGCGGCGTCGTGAGCTCGTGTAAGAGGTTTTGGACGTTCTCCTACCCCCCACACTCCAACCCGTACGTCACGCTGATCGCCTGCCCGTCAAAAACAACGGCAATCGGCGCCGAGCCCACTGGATCCTGTGAGGAATCCCACACGACATTACGATCAGGTGCGATGCCGTAAGCTCCCATGAGGTCGATCTGATAGCATCCCGGCCCCGGCAACGCTCCCGTACTGAAGCGCGTCATGTAAATGTCTTCTTTTCCCGGACTGGAGGGGTCTCTGCCGGCAGCCGCCGCGAACACGAGGAAGCGAGTTCCATCAGGATTGGTGACCCTCGCCGTGTGTTTAGCCTCGATGTTCGTTGCTCCGTCCTGCAGATCTGGATCCGAAGCCGTAAAAGACTGCGCCTCGAAGCGGAGTACCGTGTTCTTCAGGTTCTTCTTGCCCTTGCCGCCACCAGGCCCGTAAAGCTCAATGCGATCTACCGTACTGAAGGCGTGCTGCGTCGCAGGTTGCCCGTGATACGTTGCGACCCCGTCGTCGAACTCGCGGAACGGCTGAGACCACACATAGCTATCGCCGTCAACCGAGAACAAGAAATGAAAGACGAAGTTGTCGGGCCCAGACATTCCCAGATCGGGCATGAGGTCCCAAACGTGATCCCAGCCCTGTGTCGCCTCGTTCCACAGGCTGTTCCGCCGCTGGCCCTGCCAGTAGACCTTGACCATGCCGGCGGTCTCGTCTACGTCGATGCTTGGCATGATGCGGTGGCTCCAGCTCTTTCCCAGGTGGCGGTTTTCGACGGTGCGGTCGTAGTACAGATCGCGAGTGTTGTAGCCCACCTCGAACACGATGCGGTCGATAGAGCCCGTGAACGTCATGACGAGTTCATTACACGGCTTCCCGGCATCCGGACACCCCAGGT
>JBDHFY010000176.1:0-9118 GCA_039590195.1 Gemmatimonadota bacterium
CTCCAAGGCCTGCGCGTACGTGAGCCCCTGCAGAGCCTCCTGCTGGTACCGTTTGTTCAGCTCGTCGAGCGGTTTGGAAGAACGGATCATTCACTTCCAATATAGCCGCTGCCACAGCCTGCCGCCGGACAAGCGTGCCCAGCCCCCTCTCCTCTGGCCGCTGCCCGCACGAATCCCTATCATGTAGCCGAGTGGCTCGCACGGAGGCCGTTACCGTGCAGGAAGTCTTCGACCGTTTCAAATCGGCCCTGGCAGATCGCTACCGGATCGAGTCTGAACTCGGTTCTGGCGGAATGGCAACGGTCTATCTCGCCCACGATCTCAAGCATGACCGGCAGGTCGCGCTTAAAGTCTTGCGCCCAGAACTTGCTGCCGTCTTAGGGCGCGAGCGGTTTTTCCGCGAGATCACCATCACTGCCAAGCTCGAGCATCCCCACATTCTCACTCTGATCGACTCCGGCGAAGCCGATGGCCTCTTCTACTATGTCATGCCGTACGTCACGGGGGAGTCATTGCGGGAGAAGCTGCGCCGAGAAAAGCAACTCGCCATCGATGAAGCGTTGGAGATCACCGAGGCCATGGCGAGTGCCCTGGAGTACGCGCATCAACACGGCGTCATCCATCGAGATATCAAACCAGAGAACATCCTTCTGCACGAAGGCGAGGCCATGGTGGCGGACTTCGGGATCGCCTTGGCTCTTAAGGCAGCAGCGGGCGACCGGTTGACCGAGACCGGACTCTCACTCGGCACCCCGGAGTACATGAGTCCTGAGCAGGGCACGGGCGAGCAGCAACTCGACACACGAAGTGACATCTATTCCCTGGCGGCGGTGCTGTACGAGATGCTGGCCGGCGAGCCACCGCATTCGGGCGCCACCTCTCAGTCGGTCATTGCCAAGCTCCTCACCGAAAAGCCCACGCAGTTGCGTGTCGTGCGCGATACGGTTCCCGAGCATGTCGACGCGGCGGTGATGAAAGCGTTGGCCAAGGTGCCGGTGGACCGGTTTCCATCGGCGCGACGGTTTGTCGATGCATTATCCAAACCGGGATTGGTGGGAGCAGAAGAGGAGCATCCAGAGCGGTCGAGACCGTGGTACCAGAGCCCGATCACGACCGTTGTCGCCGCGGTCGGTTTGATCGCCGCCGCCGCCAGCCTGTGGCTTGCGTTTTTAGCAGAAGACCGAGGCCTCGTGCACAACCGCGTAGTTGTCGCCCCATTTGAGAACCGCACCGGTGACAGCTCACTGAACGCCATCGGCACGATCGCGGCGGACTGGATCGCAAACGGGCTTGCCCAACTTGAGAACGTCGAGGTCGTGCCAGCACTCGACGCCGTGAGAAGGCTGGAGGCTGGCAGCGTTGGAAGCGTGAGCCGGGTTCCAGAACAAGTGCTCGCGCGTGAGACGAAGGCGGGTCTGCTCGTGGCCGGATCGTTTTATCCCCGCGGCGAAGTGTTGGAGTTTGAAGCACATCTGGTGGACACGGAGAGGGAAGCCTTGCTGGTAGCGGTGGACCCAGTCCGGGGAGCGGCAAACGACACGATGGCCGCAATCGCGGAGCTACGCGGACGCATAGCCGGCGCAGTGGCGTACCAACTCGATCTCGATAGCGGCGCTGTCCACTACATCCAAACGCCGCTGACAGGACCGCCGTTAATTGAGGCCTACAAAACCATGCTTGCGGGGATGGCGAAACAGGATAGGGTGGACTTCTTGGGAGCCGAGATTGATTACCGTCATGCTATTGCACTCGACTCAACCTTCATCTCCCCGTATTTCGGGCTTTATTGGCAGTTGCTCAACCAAAGCAAGTGGACGGAAATAGACTCGCTCTTCCAAGTTTTGGATCGGAGATCTTCTGACCTAAATCGTGTGCAGCGCTTGAACCTCGAACACCTGAAAGCCACGCATGCCGGGAATCGTGATCTGGCGTTATCCGCGGTAAGACAACTTGGCGAGATATATACAGGGACTTATCGCTTTCAGGCGGGGTGGCAAGCCTTCAACAACAATCGGCCACGGGAAGCCATTGAATGGTGGGATCGCATGGGGGCGAGACCGGAGGACTGGCCGCCGTTCTATTGGTCGTTCAGGGCCGCAGCCCATCACCTGCTGCACGACTACCCAGCCGAACTCGAGACAGCTCGCGACGGCCACGAGCGGTTCGGCGACGTCCTTTTCTATTTACAATTGCGCGCCCTCGTGGGTCTGGGTGAGGCGGAGCGGGTCGAGCGCATGCTGGACGTTGGGGTTCAACCTCGGCAGTCACTGGGCATCGCCCAGGAGTTGCGCGTACACGGTTACCCCGAGGCGGCAACGCGAGTGGCCGATCGTCTCGTGAAGTGGTATGAGACCGATGGTCCACAGACTCCCGAGTCTGAGCACAGACAAATACAAGGAGAGGCTTTGCTGCTCATCGGCCGGTCAGAAGAGGCGGGAGCGCTTTTCCGCGAGCTTGCCGCCCGACACCAGGCGGATATCCACCTGCGTGGTCTCCTCGGTGTGGCCGAGGCCATGTCCGGGAACGAGCCTGAGGCGCGGAGCATTGCTGAGGAACTCGCGTCGCTACAAGCCCCCTATCTCTGGGGGAAACACCTTGCTTGGAGCCTGCGAATTGAGGCGGTGCTGGGCCGGCAGCAAAGGGTTGTGGCGCAACTCCGACGGGCCTTTGCACAGGGGTTGCTCCACAATTGGGTTCGCAACCGTGAGGGTTTCCACTCCATTTGGCTGCACAGCGAGCCGGAATTCAATGCACTGCGCGACTACGAGCCGTTTCAGGAGTTGGTGCGGCCGAAGGGGTGATACGAGGGAGAAGGGAGAAGGGAGAAGGCATCTCGCTTCAGCGACAGACTACCGAGCCGCGGCTTTAGCCGTGGTGTGATGAAGCCATGAACGACCAATTCGACCGCCTAAAATCCGCCCTGGCGGACCGCTACCGCATCGAGTCCGAACTCGGCTCCGGCGGAATGGCAACCGTCTACCTCGCCGAGGACCTCAAGCACCACCGCAAGGTGGCGGTGAAGGTGCTTCGACCGGAGCTTGCAGCCGTACTTGGTGCGGAGCGGTTCCTGAAGGAAATCGAGGTCACGGCCAACCTGCAGCATCCGAACATTCTCCCTCTCTTCGATTCTGGCGAAGCGGACTCATTCCTTTACTACGTGATGCCGTATGTAGAGGGTGAATCGCTGCGTGACCGGCTGAACCGCGAGAAGCAGCTTCCAGTAGACGATGCGCTGGCGATCACAACCGGCGTGGCCAAGGCACTCGATAACGCGCACGAGCGGGGCGTGATTCATCGGGATATCAAGCCGGAGAACATTCTCCTGCGGGGCGGCGAGGCTCTCGTCAGCGATTTCGGTATTGCGCTGGCCGTCAGCGCTGTCGCCGGCGAGCGCCTCACGGATACCGGCATCTCGGTCGGCACGCCCGAATACATGAGTCCGGAGCAGACTACCGGGGAGCGTCAGCTCGATGCCCGCAGTGACGTGTACTCCCTGGCGGTCGTGTTGTACGAAATGCTCTCCGGAGAGCCGCCACACACGGGCGGTACGATGCAAGCGCTGATGAGCAAGATCCTCACCGAGGAGGCTCGGCCGCTCAGGACGACGCGTCCCCGCATTCCGGTGAACGTGGACGACGCGGTGGCGAGGGCCCTCGATCGTGTCCCCGCAGATCGCTATCCATCGGCCCGTGCATTCGTGACGGCGCTTGAAACGCGCGATAGGGAATGGGCGCACCGGGCTGCTGGACTCCGCACCGTCGCACTCACGGCAGCGTTGACCGCAGCGGTGACGGGGGTTGTTGTTGTTGCACTCGTGCGTTCTGGATCGCCCCCTACTCCACCCCTTTCCACCGCCCGCGTGGAGCGTCCAGTGACGACCACCGGTGACGCGTGGAGTGTGTCGCTATCTCCCGACGGAGAGACCGTCACCTACCTGACCTCCCAAGGCCTTGTTGTCCAGGACGTAAGCGGAGGCCTACCCAACCTCGTCATGCAATGGCGGCTGTCGGAGATGTTCGCCGGTTACGCTTACGGAGAGCCCAACGGAGAACCGCGCTGGCTTCCCGACGGATCGGGCATCGCGTTCGGAGTGGTCATCGATTCAACGTCGTTCGGGATCAACGCGGTGCCGCGCATGGGTGGCGCTGCAGTGCCGCGCCTGATCATGGGCTTACCCGGTGGTGAGCCGGTTGCGGGTTTTCAGGCGCTATCCGATAACGAGACGTTTCTGATCGCCCGGGTACTCGATCCGGTGAGTGCGGCGCCGTGGATTCGTCTGGTGAGCGCAACGTCGGAGCAGGGCATCGATTTAGAGGAGGATGTGATACGGTTGTGGGATGCTATCGCGTCGCCGGACGGAGCCTGGATCGCCTACATCGGAGAGCGCGAAGACCGAACGACGGTGCTAGGTACCGTGTCAGCGGACGGGGAGCGGCGGAACGTCATCGTCGAGGGCGGTCAGGAGCTAGCCAAGTGGGGCGAAACATCAGTGAGCGCAAGTTGGCCACTGAACCGCGTCCTGCGTTGGGCGGCGACCGACAGGCTGTACTTCCGCCAGCTGTCCGGCAGGGGCGTTGACCTCCATGTCGTCCATATAGATCTCGAGACCGGCACAGCGCTGGATGAGCCACGGCTGATCCTCTCCGGCCTCCCTTGGGGTACGAGCTTTGACGTCTCGAGCGATGGGACACGACTCGTGTATTCTGGTGGCTCGATCCGGACGCAGGTTCGCCTGTTTCGCTTCGACACCCGGACCGGTGGTGCACCGATCGAGGACCGCATAGTGACCCGGGGAACGGCGCGTCACGTAACACCGAGAATTTCTCCCGACGCGCAGCGACTCGCGTACGTTCGGAAAACGCGAGGCTCGGAAGATCTTTACGTGATGCCGCTCTCCGGCGGCGAACCGGAACGTGTGAGCGTTCTCTTCGAGTGGCGGAGTATTTCAGACCTTGTGTGGTCTCCGGACGGCAGCCGTCTTGCGGTCCACGCCGAGACCGACGGCGGACCACGACTGCTGATCGTGTCACTGTCCGATTCACGGGTGCAGGATCTGGAAACCAGTGCACGTGGGGTGGGGTCGATCAACTGGTCGCCGGACGGAAGGTTCATAGCCCGCGGTGTTGGCGACGCAGGCCACTACGTTCTGCACGAGCTGGCATCAAAAACCGATCGCCGGGTTTTCGAGGACCTCAATGGAGAGTTAATACACCTGTTGTTCTCGCCCGACGGAACGCAGATCCTGGTGAACAACATTGTCCCGGAAACGATCTGGGCGCAATCCCTCCAAACCGGTGCACCGTACCTGGTTACCAGTAAGAATCCCAGGAGTTACCCGATCCATTGGTCCGAAGATGGGACGGTCTACGTTCTCGATCCGACGGGCGCCATCCTGACAGTTCCCTCGACAGGCGGCACGCTTGAGAAATTCGCTGAGGTTCCCGTGCAGTGCATCTGGGAGGGCTGGGCATCGATGGGACCGCATGCCGAGTACTTCGCTTGTTCGTGGGATGAGCGTCGAGAGTCGGACGTGTGGGTGATCGACAACTTCGACCCGGGCATCGAGGCGCGACGGTGAAATGGAAGGGCGCGTGTTCGTCACGCGCGCCCGTGGGGAGGGAAAGCCTGCTCGGCAGCCGCAGTTAAACCCCCGCTTTCTGGACCTGGAACAGGCAGTCGGCGTTGCCAATCGTGTTGGCAAAGCCCTCTAAATCGACGTATCCCCAAGTAACAGCCCTCCCAGCGACGGGTCTCGACCCACTCACGCTGGCCAAAACTGCCTAATTGCCACATCTTAGCTCCCGATTACGGTCAGGAGCCCACGCCCGTGACGGACGCCTTCGAGCGCCTCAAATCCGCCCTGGCCGACCGCTATTCCATCGAGCGCGAGCTTGGTGCGGGAGGCATGGCCACCGTCTACCTCGCCGAGGACCTGAAGCACGAGCGTCAGGTGGCGGTGAAGGTGCTGCGTCCTGAGTTGGCCGCGGCGCTCGGGCCCGAGCGGTTCCAACGCGAGATCAAGCTCACCGCGCAGCTCCAGCATCCACACATCCTGCCGCTCCACGACTCCGGGGAAGCCGACGGGTTCCTCTATTACGTCATGCCCTATGTCGAGGGCGAGACGTTGCGCGATCGGTTGAACCGTGAGAAGCAACTTCCGTTAGACGACGCACTGCAGATTACACGCGAAGTGGCTGACGCTTTGGACTCCGCTCACCGCCACGGTGTTGTCCACCGCGACATCAAACCGGAGAACATTCTGATCGACGAGGGGCACGCCGTGGTGGCCGATTTCGGAATCGCGCGCGCTGTTCATGCAGCGGGAGGTGAGCAGCTCACGGAAACCGGCATCAGCCTCGGCACGCCGCACTATATGAGTCCCGAACAGGCGGCGGGCGAGCGCGATCTCGACGGACGCAGCGACATCTACTCTTTGGGTTGCGTGCTGTACGAGATGTTGACGGGACAGCCGCCGTTTATGGGCCCGACTGTCGAGAACATCGTGCACCAACTCATTACGGTAGAGCCCAGGCCTGTCACCGAGCTGCGACCCGCTGTGCCAGCACCTGTTGCGAGGGCACTCGGTCGGGCGCTTGCCAAAACACCCGCGGATCGCTTCGCCGACGCCGCGCAGGTGGTGGCCGCACTCTCGGACACCGCGCCACTAGCCGAGTCACCCAGAGCCATCCCGTGGCGCGCAATGGTCGCGGGAGCGGTAATCGTGGCCGTGGTGGGAACCAGCTCGTGGCTGCTCGGGGGGGCCGACGCCGGCGAGGCGGTTCCGCCGGTCGGGAATCGGTCGTGGGTCATCGTGTCGGAGTTCGATGGGACTGTCGACGAGGTGACACGCAGCGTCGCGCGAAGGCACGTGAGCGGGGTTATCGACCAGTCGGGCACCTTCCTGACGGTGCCGCCGTCCCAGCTCGAGGTAGGCCTCGGCCTCGCCATGAAGCCCGACACGACCCGCATCGATCCCGACGTGGCGCGGGAGTTGGCCGAGCGCGGCGGGTTCAGCACCGTGGTGACCGGCACCCTCGACCGGATTGGCGAAGTGCATACGGTAACCCTGCGCGCGCTCGACCCCACGGATGGGGCCACGGTGGCCACCGCAACCGGACGAACGGATAGTGAGGATGGGCTCATCGATACGTTCACCGAGGTGGGAACCGCGCTGGTTGAGGACCTCGAACGCTCCAGCGATGTGGTTCCCCCCACACGCCGGGAGGTCCAGGCGATGACGCCCTCTCTCGACGCGTTTCGTCTTTTCGTGGAAGCCAATCGCATTTACACCGAGGAGGGCGATTACCGCGGTGCGGTGGAACTCCTCGAGGAGGCCCTGGCGATCGACTCGGCGTTTGCCTGGGCATGGCGACTGCTCGGTAACGCCTACCAGAATGTGCGACCTGATTCAATGGCGTTCGTGGTCGGGCGGGCGCGCCGGTTTCAGGACCGTCTCACCGAAGCCCAGCGGTTGGCTGTGGACGGGGACTATGCCGAGTTTGTCGACACGGCAGCAGCATGGAGAGATCGACTCGCTCGAGCCCTTCGGCTGTACGACCGCGCTGTCCAGGTCAACCCCGGCGATCCGACGCTGCACCGCTCTCGTGCCAGGCTCCTGACCCTGGCCGGACAGCACGAGGAGGGGCTGACGGCTCTGCACGGAGCCGACTCGGTATTGCCGTTTGGTCTCCCACCGTGGCTACGGGGCAACCGCGCCGCTTGGGGCTACGTTGCGTTGGGGAGATACGGCGAGGCGTGGGCCGAGATCCCCCACCTGCCCGGGCTCGTCGCCGAAGGCATGATCCAGGTCGTGCTCCTCGGGGAAAAGAAGTGGGACGAAGCCCTCGATTCCGCGAAGACCCATCTCGACAATCCCACCGTCCCTCGGTTCCGCCAGCAACGCGCCGCACGGGTAGCGGTCGGGGCGCTCGCCGCGCGAGGACGGCTCGGCGAAGCGCGGGCGATGGTGGATGCATACGACTTGTCTTGGGGAGAAGGGCTGAAGATCGCCCTGGCAACAAACCCAGGTTCCGGCATCGACCCGATCGAATTTCCCGATAGCCTACCATGGAACTTTGGCACACCGGAGAATGCCCGCACCGATCTACGCTCGATGTTGCAAGACCAGCGCTGGCGAGAGGTGCTCACTGCTATCGGGAGTATCATTGTGGGTCGCGCCTCGCAGCACCATGACTGGCTCCGGGCCGAAGCGTATCTGCGTCTCGACCGGCCGGATTCGGCTGTGGCAGCGTTCGAGCGCGTGCTCGACCCAACGAGACGCGACTGGGACAACCATCAGACCCACGGTTTGTTCTTTCCTTACGCGCATCGCCGTCTGGCGCTGTTATACGAGGAACTCGGCGAGATCGACCGGGCGGAGGACGGCTGGCTCGTCTTTCTGGAGACGGTGACCGACCCGGACCCGGAGCTGCAGTGGATGGTGCATGAAGCGCGGCAGCGCCTCGAAGAACTGGCCCTGGGACGATAATTGCATGTCCGACACCCTCGACCGCCTCACGACCGCTCTGCAGGACCGCTACGCCATCGAGCGCGAGCTTGGTGCGGGAGGCATGGCCACCGTCTACCTCGCCGAGGACCTGAAGCACGAGCGTCAGGTGGCGGTGAAGGTGCTGCGTCCTGAGTTGGCCGCAGCGCTCGGGCCCGAGCGGTTCCAACGCGAGATCAAGCTCACCGCGCAGCTCCAGCATCCACACATCCTGCCGCTCCACGACTCCGGTGAAGCAGGCGGATTCCTCTATTATGTCATGCCGTACGTCAAGGGTGAGTCGCTCCGGGATCGTCTGAACCGCGAGAAGCAACTTCCAGTAGACGATGCGCTGCAAATCGCCCGCGAAGTTGCCGAGGCACTCGACTCGGCCCACCGCCACGACGTGATCCACCGTGACATCAAGCCGGAGAACATCCTGCTAGAGGAAGGACACGCGGCCGTTGCCGATTTCGGCATCGCGCGTGCAGTCGATGTAGCGGGTGGCACCAAGCTCACCGAAACCGGGATCGCGCTCGGCACACCTGAGTACATGAGTCCGGAGCAAGCGGCAGGCGGGCGCGATCTCGACGGGCGAAGTGATATCTACAGTCTCGGCTGTGTGTTGTACGA
>JBDHFY010000177.1:0-9076 GCA_039590195.1 Gemmatimonadota bacterium
ATGCAATTGAGCGGCTCGCTTTAGCGCTCGCCGAGCGCTACGCCATCGAGCGCGAACTCGGTGCGGGCGGGATGGCAACCGTCTACCTCGCCGAGGACCTCAAACACCACCGCAAGGTGGCGGTGAAGGTGCTGCGGCCAGAATTGGCGGCGACGCTCGGAGCGGAACGATTCCTCCGCGAGATCGAAGTGGCCGCCCAGCTCCAACACCCTCATATCCTCCCGCTCCACGACTCAGGCGAAGCAGACGGATTCCTTTATTACGTCATGCCCTATGTGGAGGGGCACTCCTTGCGGGAGAAGCTGACTCGGGAAGGGGAGCTTCCGGTCGCGGATGCCGTGAGGGTTATCAAAGAAGTGGTGGATGCCTTGGCGCACGCACACGAGCACGGCGTCGTTCACCGGGACATCAAGCCTGACAACGTGATGCTCTCGGGCCGCCATGCCATGGTGACGGACTTTGGGGTTGCCAAGGCGGTGAGTGAAGCAACTGGCCGTGAGAAGCTCACGACGGCGGGTGTCGCCCTTGGCACCCCTGCTTACATGGCGCCCGAGCAGGCAGTGGCCGATCCGCACATCGATCATCGGGCAGACATCTACGCTGTGGGTGCTGTCGCCTATGAGTTGTTGACGGGTAGGCCACCCTTCACCGGGACGACGCCGCAGATGATCCTGTCGGCACACGTCACCGAAGCGCCCGAACCTGTCACGAAGCACCGAGAGACGGTGTCGCCTGCGCTCGCCCAGTTAGTGATGCGCTGCCTGGAAAAGAAGGCCGCTGATAGGTGGCAGAGTGCCGAGGAGTTGTTACCGCAGTTGGAGGCGCTGGCCACGCCGAGTGGTGGTGTCACGCCGACGGCGACGACTCCGTTGACGGCGGTGTCGCGATCACGCCGCTTCCTGCGCCCTAAGACTCTCGCCAGCGTCACAGCTTTGGCCGTGGTGGGTTTCTTCAGTATCCGGTTGCTGCGGCACGAACCTATCCACATCGTAGTGTCCAACGAGCGCCAGATAACGTCTGCACTCGGCCTCGAGTTCGAGCCGCAGCTGTCACCCGACGGGACGAGGATCGTCTACTCTCAGGGGACCCCCTTCCGCACGCACCCCTATGTCCAGGTGCTGAGCGGCGGCGCAACCGTGGCCCTGGCACAAGACCTCCCGGGTTACCAGCGGGAACCAACGTGGAACGCCACTGGCGACAGCGTCATCTTCTGGTCCGCAGCCGGTCCCGGGCGCCCTTCCAATCACCGATCCACTGCCATGCTGGGGGGTGCGGTGCGCACCCTAGACGCAACCGCCGAGCGGGACAGGATCGCCTGGTCCCCAGACGGCGAGCGAGTGGTGTACGCCAGGTCCGACAGCGTCTTCGTGAGGGCAAGCCAAGGCGGCGAAGAGACCTTCCTCGCTCAAGGGCTCCGGGGGTCGCAGGCAAGGTTCTTCTCGTGGTCACCCGATGGCAGTCGCATTGCCTACGCGGTGGGCGCCGATTGGTGGAGCGCTGACGATGACCCGGGCGACATCAAAGCAAGCAAGATCATGGCGGTAGTCGCGGATGGCAGCGGTGAACCGGTCACCGTCGTTGGCGGAGACGATGCCCTGAACCTAAATGCATACCCTGTCTGGTTGCCCGATAACAAACACCTGCTGTTCGTATCCGACCGTGGCGCCTCCCGCGCCATTTACGTTGTGGAGGTCGGCCGCAACGGACCGGTGGGAGAGGCCCAGCGCTTGCCCGGTGGGGCGAATGCCCACTCGATTTCCGTTTCCGCCGACGGGCGCCGCCTTGCCTACTCGCGGTTCGACCACACCAGGAACATCTTCGCGTATCGGCTACAGCCCGGTGGCACCGTCTCGATCCGTGATGGTGAACCTATTACCAGAGGCACCGAGATTATCCAAGGCATCGAGATCTCGCCCGACGGAGAGTGGATCGCGTTCGGTAGCCACCTCAACGGCAACCTCGACGTATTCAAGATACGATCCGACGGGAGCGAGAGGACCCAGCTTACATCGGATCCGAGTGACAACTTCCTCCTAAAATGGTCCCCCAACGCTTCCGAGGTAGCGGTCATTGCGTTCTTCGGAGGTATCGGGGGAGTGGGAATCTTGGCGGCGAACGGGTCAGGCGAGATCAGCACGTTTCGCGATGCCGAATGGGGGCGTTGGATGGACCTCTCCTGGTCTCCCAACGGCCTCGAGGTGCTGGTTGCCGAGTTTACCGACGGGGGGTTTGTCACATGGCGCTCCGAGCGTGATAACCCGGGAGCTCCCTGGAGAGAGCCCGTCCGGATAATCGAGTCGGGCTGTGATTGGCCCGGGCCCGACTGGTCACCCGACGGCAGCACCCTCGTCTGCTCCCGCGGCTATAACCCTGGGGACTTGACCACAACAACGTTGTATTCCCGTTTCGGCGAAATACTGTGGACCCTGCGCTCGGATCATTCTGCCGGAATTCCCCGAATGGATCGCGCGCAATTCTCTGCCGACGGCAACTCTATCTACGTATATGGGATAGCGCCCGACGGTTCACAGGGTATCTGGGCCATTCCCTCGTCGGGCGGCGACCCGGTGCTGGTCATCGAGAACGACGACGATGCGCTCTGGGCCAACGTGTCATCGTTCGAGGTCGGCCCCGACAATCGCATCTACCTCGCCGTGACCGAGTACGAGAGTGATATCTGGGTGATGGATCTGGAGTGGGAATGACTGGCCTCGACCGCCTCAAATCCGCTCTCGCTGACCGCTACTCCATCGACCGCGAACTCGGCTCCGGCGGCATGGCCACCGTCTACCTCGCTGAAGACCTCAAGCACCACCGCAAGGTGGCGGTGAAGGTGCTGCGGCCGGAGCTTGCTGCGGTACTCGGCGCCGAGCGGTTCTTGAACGAGATCAAGGTCACCGCCAACCTGCAGCATCCCCACATCCTGCCACTGTTCGATTCGGGAGAAGCGGACTCTTTCCTCTATTACGTCATGCCGCACGTGGAGGGCGAGTCGCTCCGGGAAAAACTCGACCGTGAAAAGCAGCTCTCCATCGAGGAGACGCTCGAGATCACAAAAGCCGTAGCGAGCGCGTTGGACTCTGCCCACCGTAAAGACGTGATCCATCGTGACATCAAGCCCGAGAACATTTTGCTCGAAGACGGCCAGCCGGTGGTGGCGGATTTCGGGATTGCGCTCGCGGTGAGCGCGGCGGGCGGCACGCGACTCACCGACACGGGACTCTCGCTCGGCACACCGGAGTACATGAGTCCGGAGCAGGCGACGGGTGATCGCGAAGTGGATGCGCGCAGTGATGTCTATGCGTTGGGGAGTGTGGTGTACGAGATGTTGGTGGGAGAACCGCCGCACAGCGGTCCCACCGTGCAAGCGGTGTTTGCCAAGGTGCTGACGGAAGAGCCGCGGTCGTTGACTGCGGCGCGGAGTACTGTGCCGCCGCACGTGGACGCTGCCGTGCAGAAAGCGTTGCAGAAGTTGCCGGCGGATCGGTTTACGACGGCTTTGCAGTTTGCCGAGGCGCTGAGCGATCCGCGCAAGGCGCCGGTCACGGTGACGCCTTCGGCGATGGCGGGTGTGGGTCCTGCGACGCGACCCACGCCGCTCTGGCGCACCGTGCTTCCCTGGGCACTGTTGGCAGCGATGACCGCCGCGCTCATCGTGCAACTTGTGGATCGACGGCCAACTGGATTGTTCAAAACCGTGCGCTTCGTAGATCGGCTCCCGGCGCCGATGGACGATCGCTTTTTCGGGGGCTTAGCCCTAACTAACGACGGAAGCCTGTTTGTCATGGGGTTGAGCGACGGATTTATGGTACGGGACCTGGCGGAGTCAGCTGCTCGCCCCCTCTCCGGGCCGGAAGGACAAATCGAAGGGCACTCGCCGTTTCTCTCTCCCGACGGGAGGTGGCTCGCCTTTTGGGATCGCGAGGAGCGAGAGGTCCGCAGAGTGTCCATCGAGGGAGGGATGCCGATCTCCATTGCCGACGGTGTTTCCGGGTTTGCGGGTGGGAGTTGGGGACCCGATAACACGATCGTCTACGCCCGTTCCGGACTGTGGAGGGTGGCCGCGGAGGGGGGCACGCCCGAGGAGATCACGAATCCGGACAAGGCTCGCGGCGAGTATAGCCACTGGCATCCCCAGATCCTGCCCGGCGGGAGGAAGGTCTTGTTCAGTACGTATCGGACGCCGCTCGACAGCTCGAGCGTCGAGGTGGTCGACCTCGATACGCGAAAACGAACCGTCCTGTTGAAAGGCGGGCATGATGGCCGCTATGTGCCCACCGGTCACCTCGTCTACATGCGTCGCGAGACCATGTGGGCTGTGCCATTCGACCTGAACCGATTGCAAGTGACTGGGACAGCGGAGCCGGTGCTGGAGGGCGTCGCGTACGACCAGGGTAATGCCGTAGGTGGGTTCGCGATCTCCGACAACGGCACACTAATGTATATGGAGGCTTCCGTTTTCAGTAGCGAGAGGAGGTTGATGTGGGTGGATCGGGACGGCACGGAGTGGCCCGTGATGGAGGAATGGGGAGTGTATGGCGTGCCCAGGGTCTCACCCGACGGAGGACGTGTGGCGTATGAACGTACACTTGGTGGTGAGGTGGACATCTGGGTTTACGATTCGGCACTCGGTGGGAGCCACACACGCCTGACGCGCAACGCCGGACTGGTCACGCTTCCTGTTTGGACCCGTGACGGGTCACGCATCATCTACTCGGAAGAACACCCGCAATACGACCTGTACTGGCGGGATTGGCGTGCAGGCACGCCCGCCCAGCAGCTGCTTGCGGGCCCGTTCGACAAGTACGCCCAATCCGTATCACCTGACGGACGGGAACTGGCGTACACGGTCGCGGCCGAGAGCTGGGACATCTGGATCCTCCAGCTCGCGGGCGAGCCCGAGCCTCGGCCATTCAGGGCCACCGAGTCCACCGAATGGGGTCCGGTGTTCTCTCCGGATGGTCGTTGGATTGCCTATGAGTCCGACGAGTCTGGCCGGATGGAGATATGGCTGGAGTCGTACCCGGACACGGCCCGGGGTCGGCGCAAGATCTCCCGGGAGGGAGGGGTAAGGCCCAGGTGGAGTGCCGGTGGTGAGCTGTTCTATCGTCACGACTCCAACGTCGTAGCGGTACAGATCGATCTCCCGTCCGGCAGACCCGGCACCCCGATTGTACTCTTCGAAGGTCCGTACCTGCCCGGCGGAAATTACGACGTTTCGCCGGATGGCCGGAGGTTCGTGATGGTCGCGCCGCGGTCTGGAGCGGGGGCACGACGGGAGGTGATGGTGGTGCTGAACTGGTTTGAGGAGTTGAAAGAGAAGATGGGGAACCAATGATCGGCGATTGCAGAATGCAGATTGCAGAACGGCGATTGAGATGCAGGCCGGACACTAAATCGCCAATCGCTTATCGCCGATCTCAAATCGCAAATCATGTCTGATATCGACCGCCTCACCGCCGCCCTCGCCGACCGCTACGCGATCGAGCGCGAACTCGGCAGCGGTGGAATGGCTACGGTCTATTTGGCCGAGGACCTCAAGCTCCACCGCAAGGTGGCGGTGAAGGTTCTGCGGCCGGAGCTGGCTGCTGCGCTGGGGCCCGAGCGGTTCCTGCGCGAGATCGAGATCGCGGCCAGCCTCACTCACCCGCACATCCTACCGCTGTACGACTCCGGTGAATCCGAGGGATTCCTTTATTACGTCATGCCGTACGTGGAAGGCGAGTCATTGCAGGTTCGAGGGCCAGGTAGGTGCCAGATACGAGCTCGGCGATCTTGCCGTCTTGGATGTCGTCGTTGACAGGTAAGAACAGGTGCCAGCTCCGATCCCCAACATCGAAGTATTGATGAAGTAGCACTAGGCGCCCGTCGGTAGGAGGAGCCGCAACAATGGGCAGTTTGCGCAAGGAGTCTGTGGATGCAACCGCTTTCAAGGAGTCTCCCTCATGAGCGGCCGTCTAACGCCAACGCTCAGCGGCGGGCGCCAGCGTCATGATTCGCGCCGTCGATGATCAGCTCGCTGGCGCCTGTCCGCTGCAGCGTTTTGTTCGGCACCGGAAGTTTCATGACCCCGCCCTGCTTTCGATTCGTACGGAACCAAATCTTCCCCATCTGCTCCACTACGGTTGCACAGCGTCCCAGCCGTGGTGAGGCTCGGGCCCTGCGAGGTATCGCGGTCTTAGCCTCAGGTGTTGGCCTCGTACTGCCACGCTCCCGTCTTGAACATGCCCTCGGGGTCGTGCTTCTTCTTGAGCGCCCGCAGACGCTTCATGGTTTCTTCCGGAAAGACGCGCCGCATTTCATTTTCGTTCTCGGGCATGGCGTTGTTGAGATACGTCGTCACGTGAAACGGCGCTAGCGCTTCGACGAAGCTGTCGCACCACTTCTTGCTGGCGGCGCGTTTGCCGTCGTCGTCGTCGGACCAGCCGGTGAGGGCCGTGCACCAAAGGCGTCCGCCGCGAGCGCCAAATGAGGTCGAGGCCGGATCAGCCTCGGCCACGGCGCCATTGACCTCCATGAAGAGCAGGAACGTACACGACTTGGATGCGAATTCCGGCTTGTTGCTCCAGGTCCTGACAGCGATGTCGACGATGGCCTGGGCTGCCTTGTCGTCGCTGGGGTCCCAATCGACAAAGACACCTTTGTCCCAGTAGTTGGCGTTGTACGGGAAGGCCTCGTCCAGCGCCGCCTGCATCGCTGTGTACGGCAGTTGGGTGTCCTGACGCACCAGCGCCCCGCCGCCATACGCCGCCAGTTCGTCACAAGTCGCCGAGGCCGCTTTCTCGGTCTCGCCGACGATGAGGGGAATGACGCCACAGAGCGGGTGACCATCCGGGGAGTGGAGGAACGCAAACTGAAGCGTCTCTGTTTTCTTGCGTCCGGGCCTGGCAATGCGCCCCATCCACGACGACATGACTTCGTTCGCCTTGTCGGCACCCCACAGTATGGGAGCTGCACGGATAACCCCGGCGTTGGGCATGTCGCGAAGCTTCAATACGAACTCGGTAACGATGCCAAAGCTCGCTCCGTTGCCGCGCATTCCCCAGAACAGTTCCGGGTCCTCGGATTCGTCCACACGGACAACCTCTCCTTCGGCGGTGACCATCTCGTAGCTGACGATGCTGTCGACCACGGCCCCAAGCCAACGACTCAGGTGGCCGATGCCTCCTCCGAGCGCCACGCCCGCGAAGCCGGTGTGTGAGACCGAGCCGGTTAGACAGATCAGATTGTGAAGTGCTGTCTCGTGATCGACATCGCCTCCGTTGGCACCGGCCTGGACATAAACCAACTTGTTCTCCGGATCGACGCGGACGGCGGTCATCTTCACGAGGTCGATTACGACAGCGTCGTTCGCCATCCCGTAGGGTGAGTGGGCGCCCTTGCCGCGCACCGTGATGGCTATGTTGTTGGAGCGACAATACTTCACGGTGGTCGCGACATCCCGTGGACCAGACGCGACCACGAATCCCAGAGGGGTCACGCGCGTATTCAGGTCGCGGTTCCAGCCCCGGAAGCGAGCGGCGTCAAACGCCTCCTTGTTCTTGCGCGTGACCAACTCTCCGCGTAGCGCTAGCCGGAGGCCATCAAGTCGATTCTCGGTCATGGTATTTGGTCCTTTCTTTTATGGGAATGGTGCTCATGCAGCAACCGCGGTGCCTCTCGGCCAGCATCGCCAGATACATTGTTCGATTCACCATGCTCCACAACCGCTGAGAGGTCAACCTCGAGGCGGTCACCGCACGGCGCCAGCGGCTACGTTGCAGACCTCGTTCTGCGAAGCAGTTGTGACGCATTGCTCACGCCGAACGGTCAGCGTATGACCTGCGAGCGACCGGCTTGCCAGGCACGCGTATCGGTGAACGTGCTCGTCAACGCCAGGGGCACGAATCAACGACTTCCTCTGAAAACGTCCGCGCTCGCCAGGTCCATGCGCTTGTTAGGAAGCAGCTTCAGCGGTACCGATGTGTTGAGGGCAGAGAACCCCTGTCGCGTATGCCTCAACCAGCGCGCGCAACCGCGCGTCCGGTATCTCAAGCCATGGGTATGAGTAACCATTTCGCAGACGTGCACGTCGCCCCTTAAGGTGCAGTTGAACAAACGACGACCGACCCGCCAAATGTGCTTGCAGCCGTTGGCGGAGACCTTTCCGCGCCCGCGTAGTGCGTCCCACGTGCGCGATGCGACCACGCGGATCGAAGATCAGGTAGACACCGTGGCGCGGCGGGCATTCGAGTTGGGCACGCTCCTTGGGGAACTTGTGGCGCGGAGCGCGCTTTAGCCGCGCGAAAGAGCGTCGAACGGTCTTAGGTTCGCCTCGCATACGTCGCGCTGCTTCCTAACTCATAATAGACTGCATAGTAGCTGCCCTCGGCGATGTGAAGCAGGTGCTCTTTCCGCTATCCCACCGACCGGCACCCGCAGGCATCTGCCCGCCAATATGAGGATTCCCTCACCGCTCGGCCAGACGTATCGGGCGGGAGAATTCGGTATTGACGCTGCGTATGGGTACGTACCCAGAGTTCCGTGAGCAACACAGCCGCGAAGCGCAATGCGTGGTGACGCCTGAATCGCTCACGATTCCCTTGCTTTGTTCCGGGTGCGGACCATCACCAAAGTCGATGTGCGGATGGACATTCCGTCTAAACGTAGTGGCCTCGCGGTGTGCCAATTGTGTGCCAAGTGTGCCAAACTCAGCGAAACACAGACGAACAGAACAGCACGGGTGTTTGCTGTAACTTGTTGTGATACAAGCGCTAGCTATGCTGAGCCGAACTCAGCCACACTATGCGAAAGACGCCCAGAATAAATGGGGTTCAGGGGGTCGCGGGTTCCTTGCCTTAGATGAACGACTCCAACAGTCCACCACCATAGACTTCTGGCTCTTGGCTGAGCACCTGCGGTATCGGGAGTTGTCGAAGCCGAGCGGGTAGGGTAGGGCAGTGCTGTGCCTGTTCCGTCAGCCCCTAGGTGAGTGGATAAGTGAGTGGATTCAGTGTGACATATTGTGATCTCTTGTTCTCGGAAGTGTGACAAATAGTGCGTTCGGTCGAGGAATTGTGATGTTTTGTCGCACTTT
>JBDHFY010000178.1:0-9051 GCA_039590195.1 Gemmatimonadota bacterium
AAGCAGTACAAGCTCGAACGGAACCTGTTCATCAACCCCGGGGAAGACTTCACGCCGGTGGCGCCGAGCCCGGCCAAAGAGATCCGTGAGCCGTCGGCGCGGACGCCGGGGAATTTGTGAGCGAGACGTGAGAACGGAGAAGGCCCCGCCGCGGCTAATTCTTCTCGATTCCGTTCGCTGAACGGCAACCGCCCCACAGACGGAAGCCTGTGGGGCGGTTCGGTGTAACGACTATCGATCAAAGCGGTGATCGGGCTCAAGCGCCCGGGACCTTCTCCTTGTTCAGAAGCTCCTCCACGAACTCTACTACGTGCTTCCTCGCGCGGTCCACCTCCTGACGCTTGACCACCTCACTTGCTCCGAAGAGGGATCTGTGCTCGTGGCGCTTGACGGCCTCCTCGAATTCGTGCAGCGTCGCGATGAAGTTCTTCATTGGAGACTTTTCGCCTTTCATGTCGAGGTTCCTCCAGCCGGGCCAATGGTTGTCCCGTGACGGAGAACGACTTGCCGGGACGGGACGACGCCCTGCTAAACGGGCGAACGGGACCCGTTACCGCGTCACACTCATAATTTAACTTCGACGGTCCGGCTATCCAATTGCGAGGCGGGTGGAATCACGCGACATAGATAAATGAATGCCCACACTGGACGTTGGGCGGGCGACACTACGGCTGCCGCTTCATGATCCGCTGGCGGACATACACGTGGCCGTGGCCGCGCGGGGTGGTGCGATAGACCGTCCACTCCCTATCTTCCTGAGCACTTCTTACCTCGGGGACTACTTCCGACTATGAAACTCCACGGACTCCTCACCACGCCTGCATTCGCCGCGCTCATCGGGAGCGCGCTTTGCTATCCCCCAGTGCTCGAGGCTCAACGCGGCCGGCTCACTCCCGTGGCTGCCGTGTATCGTGACGCGGTAGACCGGCTGATCGACGCGGCGTTGCGCGACAGCTTCGCCTACGAACGGCTGGGCGAGTTGGTGGATCGGTTCGGCCCCCGCTTCAGCGGGACGGCCAACCTCGAGGCGGCGATCGATTGGATCCTGCAGGAGATGCAGCGCGACGGACTGGAGAACGTCCACGGCGAGGAGGTGATGATTCCCCGGTGGGTGCGGGGGGATGAGTCCGCGGAACTCATCGAGCCGCGGAGCCGGCCGCTGCCGATGCTAGGCTTGGGTGGAAGCGTTGGAACGCCCCCGGAGGGGGTCACGGCGGAGGTCCTCGTGGTGGGAAGCTTCGAGGAGCTCGAACAGCGAGCGAGTGAAGCGCGGGACAAGATCGTGTTGTTCGACGTGCCGTTCACCACCTACGGTGAGACCGTGCGCTACCGCCGGGACGGCGCTGCTGCGGCCGCCCGGGCCGGCGCGGTGGCGAGCCTCATTCGCTCGGTCACGCCGGTGTCGTTGCAGTCTCCGCACACCGGCGGCATGCGCTACGATCCCGACGTTCCACCGATTCCCCACGCAGCGTTGACGGTGGAGGATGCTCAGATGCTCCACCGGATGCAGGATCGAGGCGAGCGGGTCGTCGTGCAGTTACAGATGAATGCGCACATGCTGCCCGATGTCCCGTCGCGCAACGTTGTGGGCGAGATCGTGGGCCGTGAGCGACCGGAAGAGGTGGTAGTCGTCGGCTGCCACATTGACTCGTGGGACGTGGGCCAGGGCGCCATGGACGACGGCGGCGGGTGTGTGGCAGCGTGGGAAGCCGTGCGCCTCATGCACCGGCTCGGTATGCGCCCGCGCCGGACCGTGCGTGCGGTGCTGTTCACCAACGAAGAGAACGGGTTACGGGGTGGGAACGGTTACCGCGACGCGCATGGCGACGTTCTCGACAAGCATGTCCTGGCCATCGAGTCGGATGGCGGGGTGTTCAAACCCATGGGCTTCGGCTTCACCGGTTCCGATGAAGCCTTTGCCGTCGTGACGCAGGTCGGGGCATTGCTCGACCGCATCGAGGCCGACTCGATCGCCTGGGGCGGAGGCGGTGCGGACATCGGGCCGATCATGCGGGAGGGCGTGCCGGGCATGGGCTTGCGCGTGGACGGCACGAAGTATTTCTGGTATCACCACACCGACGCCGACACCATCGACAAGCTCGATCCCCTGGAGATGAGTCTCTGTGTCGCCGCCATGGCGGTCATGGCGTACGTGGTGGCGGATCTGCCAGAGGCGCTGGTGCGTTAGCTATTAGCAACTAGCTATTAGCTATTAGCTTTGACGTCAGGTGGTTCGATGTCTGGCACCCTGAGGCAGGCTCCCGGCCGAGCCAACAGCTAACAGCTACCCCCCTATAACGTCCCCCCACAAAGCTTGCAGTGCACTGCGTCGGGATCGTGTCCCTCCGCGCTGCAGTGGGGGCACGCCTGCGTCGAGATGGGCTCGCGAGAAACCCTGCTCAACTCCACCGTGATGATCCCGGTGGGGACCGCGATGATCGCATACCCGATGATCATGATGACGGATGCCAGAGCCTGGCCCCAGACGGTCTGCGGAGCGATGTCACCATAACCCACCGTCGTGAGCGTCACGATGGCCCAGTACATGCTGAGCGGGATGCTGGTGAAACCGTGCTCTGCCCCCTCCACAAGGTAGATCAGCGATCCCAGAATGGTGACCAGCGTGATGATCGTGGCGAGAAACACGGTGATCTTGTAGCGGCTCGCACGGAGCGCCCGCCACAGGACACGGGCTCCCTCGAGATGGTGCGCCAGCTTGAGCACCCGAAAGATCCGCAACAGGCGAAGCGCCCGCACGGCAAGAAGCGCCTGCCCGCCGGGAATGATGAGGCTCAGATACGTGGGCACGATGGCCACCAGATCGACCACTCCGAAAAAGCTCCCGGCGTATTTGGCCGGCCGCGTGACGCTGGTGAGCCGCAGGAAATACTCGACGGTGAACACGATCGTGAACCCCCACTCTGCCGCCCGCAACACCGTGCCGTACGAGGCGCTGATCGTCTGGACGCTCTCGAGCATGACGGTCAACGTGCTCAAGAGGATCAGCAAGATCAGACCGACGTCAAACGCCTTCCCGAGGGGGGTGTCAGCCTCGAAGATGATCTCGTGGACTCTGTGCCGCCAACCCGTGGGCGGTCGGTTGGATTCTGTCATGATCAGGCGCCGTTGAAGGGAGTGATCCGTGCCGGGGTCCGGCCAACGATGACAAATAAGCTAAGACTCGGCGGGGCAGAAGGGGCAGGAGGGGCAGGGGCTTGCGACCCAACTGCGGAGTGGCTTTGTTAACGGCCCACGCGTCGGGATCCCCTGTACCGGCGAGGCGTTACGGGCCGGACGAAACCGCCTCAGGTCGGGAACGTTCGGCGACCTCGGTGGGTCTAAGGAGGCTGGAGGAATCTCGAGCTTTACATGAGAGAGGGTTGTCAATGAAAAAGTGGCTTGGTCTGATTACCATCCTCGCCGCCGTCGCCTGCTCCGGTTCTGAGGAGACCGTCACCGATCCCGTGAATACGGACCCCCCAACCTTCGCTCCGGAGCTGGGAATCAATCTGGACAACATGGTCCACACCCAGAGCGGTCTCTTTTACATGGACGTGCAGGAGGGAACCGGCGATGTGGCCTTGGCCGGCTGGGAGGTCGCCGTGCAGTTCACGGGGTGGCTTCCAGATGGGACCCAGTTCGACTCCTCCGTTGAGGGGGAGCCGTTCCGGTTCGTGACCGGGTTCAACCAGGTGATCATCGGATTCGACGAAGGCGTCATGGGCATGAAGGTAGGTGGCATTCGGAGAATGGTGCTCCCGCCGTTCATTGCGTACGGAATCGCTGGCCGGCCACCTGCCGTTCCACCAAACTCGTGGCTGGTGTTCGAGGTCGAGCTGATCGACGGCGCGCTTCGGATCATCGCGTGATCGGTATCCGGCCTGCGGGTCGCGTCGGCGTTGACTCCATCGTTGTGGGGAAGAGGATACGGGTCGCGTCAGCGAGTCTGGCGTTCGTCGTTACAGCGTGCCTCGGTGACGGCGGGTTTGCCGAGGAGCTCGGCGTGAACCTCGAAGAGATGGTGCAGACCGAATCGGGCCTGTACTACCAGGATCTCCGGGAAGGCACCGGACCAGCGGCGGCGGCCGGGATGAAGGTCACCGTGCACTACACGGGCTGGTTGACGGACGGGACGCAAACTGATACGAGCCGGGATCGCGGGCCGTCCACGTTCGACCTGAGGCAGGGCCGAATCATCGCTGGGTGGCATGAAGGCTTGCAGGGCATGAGGGTCGGAGGGAAGCGAAGGCTGGTCATCCCGCCACACCTTGGCTACGGAGAATCCGGTTCCGGATCCGTCATCCCGCCCAACGCAACCCTGGTGTTCGACGTCGAATTACTCCAGGTGGAGTCCCCCTAGCATCCGGCGGTCCGCACGACGAGGGATCAGTTCCACGGTCCTCATGTGCTTGCTCCCTTGTCCAATCTCACCCGCTACTTCTCACGTCTCACTTTTCAAGACCTTCGGCAACCCCGGGTTCAGGTGCATCAACACGTCGTATACAGACCCGCCCATGCTCCTGGCCAGGTCGTTGGGTTGGAGTGCCGGGTCGTCGGGCCCAACGAAGGTCGCGGTGTCTCCGAGCTGCACGGCCTGCTCCGCGCCGACTTCCACGATGGAGTGGCTCGCGCTCACCGCTCCGATCACCGGGTACAAACGCCCACCGATCAGCACACGTGCCCCCTCGACTGCTTTACGGGGGTACCCGTCGACGTGGCCGACCGGTAACGTGGCTACCCAAGTGGGCGTCTCCGCCACGTAATTGCGTCCGTAACTCACGCTGTCACCCTTGCGCAGGCGCTCGACGCGTACGACGCGCGCCTTGAGCCCGAAGGCGGGCCTCAGCTGGGCCTTTTGGCGTTCGACCTCGGGCTCCGAGGGGTAGGCGCCGAAGAGAGCGATGCCGGGCCGAACGAGGTCGAGATGGGCGTCGGGAAGGTGAAAGACCCCATTCGACGACGCCGCGTGCAGCCGTCCAAGATCCACACCGCGACGCTGTGCTTCCGCGACGAAGGTGGTGAAGCGCTCGAGCTGCACCAGATCGAACTCTCTCTCCTCCGTGAACGCCATGAAGGTGCCCTCGATTTGCACCCCGTCCCGAGCGGCCAGATCGGTGATCCAGGGAAGCGCCCGGTGATATGGCATCCCCATGCGTCCCATCCCCGTATCGAGATAGACGTGGCCAGCCACGGCACGGCCGAACCTCCGGACCAGAGGGGCCACACGTTCGGCCGCGTCGTCTGTATAGAAGCTCAGCTGGATGTCTCGCGAGACCAACTCGGCGCCGTCGGATTCGGAGAACATGGCCATGAGCAGGATCGGTTTCCGGATGCCGGCGTCGCGGAGCGTGATCGCCGCTTCGGCCTTGACGACAGCGAATGCAGCGATCTCGGGGAACCCCTCCATGATCGGCACCGCGGTATCGAGTCCCAAGCCGTAGGCGTTGTTCTTGACGACAGCCATGATGGGCCGGCCGCCGGCCAGGCGGCTCACCTGTTGCACGTTGTGCCGGAGGGCTGCGGCGTCGATCTCGAGCCACGGATCGAACCGATCGGGATCGAGCGGCTCACGTTGCAGCGATAACCTGGGGGCGAGGTGGGGTTTGCTCAGCGCGACGGCAGCCGCGCCGGCCATAAATGCACGCCTGGAGACATCCATTCGAAACGCTCCGATCCAATGGCCTGCGATGTGGCGTCAAGGGAGTCCGATTGGCGGCAAGATAGGCTGGCGTGGCGAGCCGGCGCCAGATGCTCGGACGAACGCACGGGGTTATTCTTGGTGCCATCCGAGGGATGCCCGTGTAAGGAGAAGCGATGGCCGGAGTGCCGGAGACCCTGGAGTCCGAGCTCCTCAACTACGTACGCCAGTTCGAAGAGGCTAAGGGGGTCGCCGAGGGCGTGACCGACGAGCTGAGCGAGACACAGCTTGCGTGGCGGCCCGGGCCCGACCGATGGTCGATTGCCCAGTGTTTGAGTCATCTCAATGTGTCGGTCGACCGCTACCTACCGGTTCTCGATGAGGCCATTGAGCAGGGACGGGAGCTTGGGATGACAGGGAAGGGCCCGTTCCGCCACGGGTTCATCGTAAACCAGGTCATCCGATCCATGGAGCCGCCCCCCACATGGCGGGTGTCCACGCCGGCTCTCTTCCGGCCGAGGCCGAACCCCGCACCAGACCGGGTGTTGCCAAAGTTCCGGCAACGGCAGGACGCCTTGATCCAGCGGGTGAGAGCGGCCAACGGGCTCCACCTGGCCCGCATCAGGATCACGTCACCGGCGACGCGTTTCTTCAAGATGAGTCTCGGTCAGTGTTTCGCGCTGCTGGCGGTGCACCAGCGACGGCATTTGTGGCAGGCCCGAGGCGTTCGAGACACCGACGGGTTCCCGAGCTAGTGGGCTGCCTTTGACGTCCGCCCGTCCGGCATGTACCCTCTGAGAGGTTGATTCCATTGAGGTCGTTGGTGGGCCGCGTTCGTCGGTGGCAAGAGCAGGGCGAGCGGTTTTCACTCACGGGGAGGCGATGACAGGATCATTGTTCCTGCGGCGCGCTTCGTGGCTTGGTGTGGTTGTGCTGGGCTCCGGGTGGGCGACGGCGTGCAGCGGTGGTGGGCCGCCGCCGGGCAGCTCCAACACTACGGACACCCCTGCGGTGGGAACGTCGGGAATGGTCAGCACGGCCCATCCCCTGGCGACCGAGGTTGGCCTCGACATTCTCAAGGCCGGCGGCAACGCCTTCGACGCGGCCGTGGCCGTCGCGGCGGCGCTCAATGTCGTGGAACCGATGATGTCCGGTATCGGGGGTTACGGGACGATCCTGGTCTGGCACGCGGAGAGCAGCAGGGTCAGGTTTCTCAACCCGAGCGGCCGCATTCCGGCAGGCGTGGACTCGGACGCCTTTCGCCCGCCGACGCCGGACTACCTGGAGAACCGCCGGGGAGCCAAGGCGGTCTCGACGCCGGGCAACGTGAATGCCTGGGAGGCCATGTCCACCGAGTACGGCTCGTTGGGTTGGGCGACGCTCTTCGAGCCGGCCATTGGGCTTGCGGAAGAAGGATTTGAGATCGACGAGCGGACGGCCGGCATGATCTCCCGGGCGTTCGACGCCTTCCCAGAACACGCCAGGGTATTCTATGGCACAAATGGGCGCCCGCTCGCGAGCGGGGAGCGCCTGGTCCAGAAGGATCTCGCCCGATCGATGCGCTTGATCGCCGCCGAGGGCGCGCGAGCGGTCTACGGTGGGAAGTTGGGAAGCGCCATCGACCTGTCGATGCGTGAGGAAGGCGGCTTTCTCACCCTCGCCGATCTGGAAGCCAACGAGGCGGAGTGGTGGCCCCACCTGGCGCTCGAGTACCGGGGCTATCAGGTCGTCACCGCCGCGCCGCCGGCGAACGCCTTTCCGGCCCTCGTCCGCCTCGGGATCATGAGCCGATTCGATCTGTGGGACCTCGGTCATAACACAGTGGAATACCTGCATCGCTACGCGGAAGCCACAAAGCATGCGTACTGGACGCGGCTCAGGTACGCCATGGATCCCGACGTGCGCACGCCGATCCTCTTTCTTCGGCTGCTGCTCTCGGATGAGTACCTCGATATGCAGGCAGGGGAGATCGACCCTGAAACGGCCAAGCCGTTTGCTCCTCCTGGGCGATTCCAGGGCGGAGGCGGAGGTGGAGACGGGCATACGACGCACTTTGTGGTGGCCGACCGGTGGGGCAACGTAGTCTCGGCCACGCAGACGCTCGGGAATGCCTTCGGCAGTCGCATCATGCCTGAGGGGACGGGCATTTGGCTGAACAACTCCCTTGCCTATTCCACCTTCGAGCCCAAGGGAAATCCCATGGACGCCCACCCGGGTCGGCGGAAGCTCTCCGGCGACGTGCCGGTGATCGTTTTCAGACGCGGACGCCCGTGGATCGCCTTGGGCACGCCGGGTGGGCATACGATCGGTCAGACGGTGCCGCAGATGCTCATGAACATGATTGATTTCGAGATGGACATACAGGAAGCGATCTCGGCGGGCCGCATCAGCTTTATCGAGCCCGATGTGATCGCCGTCGAGCGAGGCGTGCTCGAGGAGGTACATCGCGCCATGGAGGCGAGAGGGCACAACGTGCGGGCGGTGGATGGGTTGGGGAACGCTCACGGATTGACCATCGAGTACAACCGGGGCGGCGAGCCGGTGCGGTTCACCGGCGGCGCGGACCCGCGGGGAACCGGGATGGCGAAAGGATACTGAGTGGTTCTCGCCTGTTCGCGGGTGGCGGTGGGCCCTTCAAACGCGCGTGCGTATTCCTTACTTTTGCGCCTGCAGTCTTCGTTTCAGGATTTCTCAAGCCTGGTTCCCGGTCGGGCGGGCCGATTAGGAGGTAGTTGAATGTTCCCGTACTCCCTTGGCGTTTTGACACTGCTGCAGGGGTTATACTCATTACTTTGGATCGCAATCCTATTGGATTGGGGGTCCCCGACCCTCGATCTGCGACTGCTGCCCGATATGACGACTGCGCACGTGATCGGCGTTACGGTGGTGATGATCACGATAGCATTCCCCGTCGGCCTCATGATGAACACCCTCTCTCGCAACCTGTTCCGAAAGCAGAAAGACCAGTGGGCGATGGATGTGCTGTTGAGCCAGGCCGTGTTACGCCGCTTCGCCGGGCTGGAGAGCTTCCGGCCAACGGGAGGGGCGCCGAACCTGGACGAGATCGAGGAAGCCGAGGGATTCGATCGGATCCGCAAGGCGGGCGAGTTCATGCACACCATCCACTATGAGATCATGAACCGGGCGCCCCAGCTCTTTCGTACGATTCAGGTCTACCGCGACCAGTACCGACTGGCTCGGGGGTTCATCATCTCCTCGGTGGTGCTTGCAATCGTGTTGCCGTTCTGGGGTCCGATCATCACGCTGGAGGCGGGTTATATCGGTCCGTTTCCGCTCATCGGGTATCAGCTGTTTCTCCTGAGTGTGCTCTTTGCGTGTGTTTCGTTCCTGGCGTTCCGGGAGCGGTCCTACCGCTACATTGCGGCACAAATCATGAGCTTCGTGACGCTCGA
>JBDHFY010000179.1:0-9007 GCA_039590195.1 Gemmatimonadota bacterium
GAGGAACAATTCCTCTCGCAGCGGGCCTACTTCATCGTGGACAAGCAAGGGGTGCTTCGGTGGACGTTCACGGAGGCTCAGCCGGGTGATAAGCGCGACGCCGGCGAGCTTCTCGAGCGGCTCGAGGCGCTGTGAGCTCCACGATGGCAGGATGATCGGAAGAGGGCGGTAGCGACGTGACGAAACCCGAGCCTGTCTCCACCCACGCGGACCTCGCCCGGTCGGGGCTGGCGGTTCTCGCCGAAGCCACGGCGTATCTGGCCTCCGGCACGGGAGCCGAGGAGGTGCTTTCCAGCATGGTCGGGGCGCTGAAGCGCGGCTTAGACCTCCCCGAGTGTCGGCTCTGGATCCGGACGCGGGAGGGTGGCACGTTCCGCGCCGTCGGCGCACCGGGCGACGCCGAGCCCGACGAGAAGCAGGCGGCGGCCATTGGGCGCTGGATGGCCGACCGCAGCCTGGGCAAGCCGGAGGAGGACGGCCCGCAGGTGCGGCTCAGGTTGATCAACGACGGGGAGTCCTTGGGCCTTCTCGAGGCGGTGCTCCCGGACGACCCCTTTGCCACCATCGGGCGCGAGGTGCTGGACACGGTCGGGAAGATGCTGGCGCCGTGGCTTGGCTCCATTGAGTTGTCAGAGGATCTCGCGAGCGAGGTCGCCTTCCGCACCCGGGAAATCGACGCCCACCGGCGCTTCACTGGCAAGATCATCGATTCCCTGCCGGTCGGCCTCTACGTCATTGACCGCCAGTACCGCATCCAGGCCTGGAACCGTAAGCGAGAGGCTGAAACCCAGGGGGTGTCCCGCGAGGCGGCGATCGGACGCAACGTGTTCGACGTGATGCGTCGCCAGCCGCGAGAGCTTCTCAAGCTCGAGTTCGACCGCGTGTTCAAGACCGGACGAATGGAGCAAATGGAGATCCAGTCGACGACGAGTGGGGAGCAGCGGCACTATCGAATCTCCAAGATTCCCATGCGGTTGCACGATGACGACGTAACCCACGTCATCACCATCGGTGAGGACATCACCGAATGGAAGGCGGTCCAGCAGCAGATCGCGCAGGCGGAGAAGATCGGTGCGATCGGGCAACTCGCCGCCGGCGTCATGCACGAGATCAACAATCCCCTGGCGACGATTGGGGCCTGCATCGAGGCGCTGACGCTCCGTGTCCCCGACTTGCCCCAGGACGCCCGGCAAGGCGTCGAAGAGTACCTGCACATCATCGAGGCGGAGCTCCAACGGTGCGAGTCGATCGTCAACGGCCTGCTCGACTTCTCGCGGCCGAAGGGGAGGATCAAGAAGCCCGTGCAGCTGAACCAGATCGTCGAAGATGCGTTGTTCCTGGTCAAGCACCATGACCGATTCAGGGGTCTCACCCTGAATCGGCATCTGAGCGAGGGACTCCCCTCCATTGAGGCGAATGCGGAGCAGTTGATCCAGGTCTTCCTGGCGCTGATGCTGAACGCGCTCGACTCCATGGAGAAGGGAGGCACGCTCACGGTCACCACGGGGATCAACCCCCAGCGGACGGACGGGGTGATGGTGGCGTTCTCCGACACCGGCATCGGGATCGGTCAAGCGGACCTCGCCAAGATCTTCGAGCCCTTCTTCACGACGAAAGAGCCCGGGCGGGGAACCGGGCTCGGCTTGTCGATCTGTTACGGGATCGTGCTGGAGCACGGGGGACGCATCCAGGTCGATTCGACTCCGGGGCGTGGCTCGACGTTTCGCGTCATACTCCCAGCATCGGCCCAGAAGACGGAGAGCCCGTGAGGGTACTCGTCATCGAGGATGACCGGACGGTTGGTCATTACGTCCAGCGCGGGCTGGAAGAGCAACAGATGACCGTCGATCTGGTCGCGGACGGTGTCGACGGCCTGCGGTTGGCGTCCGAGGGAGAGTACGACGTCATCGTGCTCGACCTGCGGCTCCCACGTTTGGCCGGGACCGAGGTTCTCCGCACACTGAGGGACCGAGGAGTGGGTACGCCAGTTCTCGTGCTCACGGCGCAGGACGCTGTGGAGTCGAAAGTCGAGGCGCTTCGGACCGGAGCCGACGACTACGTCACGAAGCCATTCGCCTTCGAGGAACTGCTGGCTCGCGTCGAGGCGCTGCGGCGGAGACCCCCGGTGATTGCGCCACCCGTTCTGCAGGTGGGCGATTTGACCATCGACACCGGAAGCCGTCACATCACTCGAGCGAACGAGGCGATGGAGGTCACTCCAAAAGAATATGCCGTCCTGGTGTACCTGGCGCGCAATGCCGGGCGGGTGATGTCACGCACTCTCATCACCGAATACGCGTGGGGGTACGACTTCGACCCCGGGACGAATGTCGTGGACGTGGTGATCAACCGGATACGGAAGAAGCTGGAACGGGGCGCGCGCGGCCGCCTGATTCACACGGTCAGGGGCGTCGGATACGTGCTGCGGGAGGACGAGGTTTGGGACGACGGTCCAGGTCCGCGTGGCACTCGGGAGGGCGCGGAACAGGCTCCAGGCGATTGAATGCGCACGATCCGCGGGCGACTGGCGGTCAGCTACGGCGTTGCCTTGGCCGTAACACTCTTCGTGTTCGCGGCCACCATCTACTTAATCCAAAGCGCTGAGAACTTCGGACAGCTCGACGCCCGGGCGCAGCTGGAGTCGGATCTGATCGCCGAGATCATCGGCGAAGCCTGGGAGACGCGAGGACGGCCGGTGGTGGTGGAGGACCCGGTCACTGGCACGGCGGAGCTCGACCAGAGCATCGCCTCCCTCCTGCAATCCGTCCAGGACTACGTGCTGGTGCTCGATACCGCCGGCACGATTCTCTACTCCTCTGAGAAGTCGCGGGAGCTGCCATCCGCCGCCCACTTCGAGCGGCTCGCCGACCTGGCCAAGGGGCCGGACCTCGAGGAGGGGTTCGGCGTCATCGATCTGGGATCCCCGATCGGGGAACTCCGCTACCATGTTCGGGCGATCGTCAACGCCGGTCCGCGAGTGGCAAGTATCGTGTCCGCGGCGTTGCCGGCCACCGGCGTGCTTGGCGCCCGGCGGTTGCTGGCCGGGATGCTGGTCAGCGGCCTGATCATTCTGATCGCGTCGACCCTGGTGGGGTACTTCCTCGCGGGGAAGAACCTTCGACCGATGGACACCATTATCGACGAGATCGAGGCGATCACCGACGGCCGGAGCCTCCACCGCAGGGTGATCGAGGTCAGGAGTACCGAGGAACTGGCGCGACTCACCACGACGTTGAACGGCATGTTGGTGCGGCTGGAGCGGAGTTTCCTCAGCCTCCGCCGGTTCACGGCCGATGCCAGTCATGAGCTCAAGACGCCGCTCACGGTGCTTCGCTCCGGTACGGAGCAGGCCATCACTCATCCGAAGGCGCCACCGGAAGTGCTCGAACTGCTGGAAGAGACGCTGGTCGAGATCAACCGGATGACGGAACTGGTCGACTCGCTGCTCATGCTGGCCCGCTCGGATGAAGGGCGAGCACCGCTGCACCTGGAAAGCGTCGATCTCAAGGAGCTCATCGGAGAGATCGCGGAAACGGCGAGCATGCTCGGTGAGCAATCCATGCTCAACGTCACAGTCTCCGCGCCGCAACGCACGGTGTTCGTGGCGATGGACCGGCACCGAGTGCGTCAGCTCCTCATGAACCTCCTGACGAACGCCATCAAGTACACGCCCCGGGGTGGGCGCGTCGCGGTCGAGTGCCAATTGACCAACGGCCAGGTGGTGTTTCGAGTCGCCGACTCCGGTGTCGGGATTGCCGCCGGCGATCTACCCCATATTTTCGATCGTTTCTGGCGGGCGGATGCCGCGAGAAGTCGTACCGGCGAACGGCCCGGCGCAGGCCTCGGTCTGGCCATCTGCAAATGGATCGCCGAAGCCCATGGTGGCTCTATCGACGCGCAGAGTCGCGCAAGTCGCGGGACGACCATCACCGTCACCATCCCCAAGACCGAGTAGCTTTTCTCCCCCTAAGACCGGTCTGCTCCCTCATGCTCTCCCAGGCTGCGCGAGCCGCTGCCGGCGCCGCGGCCGCATCGCGGAGACATTGTCGCTCACGCTTTACAATTGCCATTGGCGAGTGACGCTCTAGGAATTCCGGGTCCGAGGTGCCTTGCGTTTCTCTATTATAAACATGCCGTCCGCTGCAAGAACGTGTAACGAGGCTGTCATCATTTTGTAATGTTTGACCCACCGTTTTGTCAGACAGGTGATCCAGCTCACACGTAGATTGGCGGGTAAATCCGGCAGGAGGTCCTTGCGTGTTTGACAACTTGATAGAGTCGCAGGTCAAGGTCGGAATGTATGGGAGGTCCATTCCGCGGATGATGATGTCGGCGGTCGTGCACGGTTTCATGATTTGGGGTGCGGTGGTGGCGACGATCAAGACGGAGGAGATCGTCGAGGAGATGCAGACCGACACGACGATGGTGTTCATCCAGGAAGAGGAAGAGATGGAAGAGGAGCAGGAACCCGAAGTTCGGGCGCTTGACCCACCGCCCGCGGGTTTCCAGACCCTGCTCGCACCGATCGACGTTCCGACGGAAATCCCCCCAATCGATTTGAGTCAAGCGTTCGACCCCCGGGACTTCTCGGGAGTCGGTATCGAGGGTGGAGTGTTTGGTGGTGACGAAGGCGGCACCGGGCCGGTCGACCTCACGCAGACGTTCTTGGAGGCCGTGGTGGACGAACGGCCGGAGCGTCTCTCCGGTCCACCGCTGCGGTATCCTGAGATGCTGCGGCAGGCCGGCATTGAGGGCTTCGTCATTGTGGAGTTTGTAATCGGCATTGAGGGTCGTGCTGAGGCGAACTCCATCACCGTCCTGCAATCGACCAACAGGGCATTCGAATCCCCGGCGATCGACGTGATCCGCCGAAGCCTGTATCGGCCTGGTCGCGTGCGTGGCCAACCGGTCCGGGTGCTGGTGCAGCAGCAGATTTCGTTCTCGATTCTGCGGAACAACGACGAGGAATGACGGCTCGGGCGCTGAAGACCCGAGCCGTTCAGTGGTTGTTAGAGGTTCTTACGAGAATTTGACGTACTGAGGGAGGCAACGAATCATGGAGTTATCGTTATTTGAACTTTGGAATGATGCGGGTGCGTTCGCCCGGGGGATCATCATCCTCCTCATGGTCATGTCGGTGTTTTCAATGACCGTGGGTGTCGGCCGGTGGTGGCGGCTTTACAAGAGCCGGAAAGAAACTCGGAAGTTCGCGCCCGAGTTTGCGCGATTCCTCCAGGAAGAGCAGCTGGATGCCGCCATCGAACTGGCCGAGAAGCAGCGGCGCTCACACGTGGCACGGGTGCTGGGTGATGCCCTGGCCGAAGTGAAGCCGCTCCTCACCGATCAAGCCACGGTGACCAGCGCCGACATCAACTCCGCAGAGCGGGCGGTCGAGCGGCAGATGCTGCTGCTTCAGGCCGATCTCAAGAAGGGCGTCGCCATCTTGGCCACGGTCGGCTCGACGGCGCCGTTCGTGGGTCTCTTGGGCACCACGATGGGTATCGTGAACTCGTTCGTCGGCATGGCGACCTCGGGTTCCGGTGGTCTCGCGGCGGTTTCGGCGGGTATCGCCGAGGCGCTGATCACCACCGCGTTCGGTCTTCTTGTCGCGATTCCCGCGGTGTGGATGTACAACTACTTCACCACGGCCATTGAAAACGTCACGGTCGAGATGCTCTATACCTCCAAGGAGTTGATTGACTTCTTGATCAAGAGCGTGGGCACCGAGTTTGGTCGCTCGATCTTCACCAAAGAGTTCCAGGCCCAGCAGGCCGGCCCGAAGCCGATTCAGTCGTAGTCCTGCTGGATCGACGCTTCGAACTCTGAATAGGAGGATCTAGCTATGGGAATGGCCGCTGGCGAAGCAGAAGGTGACATAAAATCCACGCCGAACGTGATCCCGATGATCGACATCATGCTGGTGTTGCTGATCATCTTCATGATCATGGCGCCGGTGATCAGTGGTGGATTCCGAGCGACGATGCCGCAGGCGAGGAACCTCGAGAGCCGCCCGGAGGATGACAACGACATCATCCTCGGCATCGATCTCGACGGTAGCTACTATCTGGATAACGGGAGCGGCGAGACGTCGAGGATCGTGAACGACAGCCTCGCAAGTTACCTGAACCAGGTCTATCAGGATCGCCAGAAGGACAAGATCCTGTACTTCCGCGCGGACCAGTCGCTGCCGTACGGCTACATCGAGGACGCTGTCGAGGTTGCTCGGGAGGCTGGCGTTCGCGTGTTGGCAGCCATCACCGACCAACGACGCGAAGAAAGGGGGGGACGGTAATGGCTCTGCAAAGCGCGACGAGCGGCTACAACAGCGAGCCGAACGTCATCCCGATGATCGACATCCTGCTCGTATTGCTCATCATCTTCATGATGACAATCGTACAGACCCGGAAGGCGGTGGATGTGCAGGTTCCGTCGTCGGAAACGGCTGAACAGGAGCAGCAGAGCGACGAGAGCGATCAGATCGTTCTCGAATTGAAGGAAGACGGCACGTACGAGATCAACGCGGCGCCGTACCGGAAGTCTGAGCTCGATGCTGCGTTTCACCAGATATACGACAATCGGCCGGCGAAGCTGATGTTCGTCAAGACCGCTCGCAACCGGTCGTACCAGGATGTGATCGAAGCGATGGACATCGCCCGAGGTGCGGGCGTCCAGGTCGTTGGTTTCACGCCCAAAGAAGAGACGGCTGCGGAGAGCGGAGACTAAAGGCCTAAGACTAAACAGACGGACACAAAGGGCGCGGGAATCGAGGGAAGGTTCCTGCGCCCTCGGTGTATATTCTCACGAGATGAGACCGCGACCACCGGTTCCTAGCCTGCGACTGCCAAAGTCGAATCAGCGGCTCGGACCCTGGTTCGTAGCTTCGGTGTTGCTCCACGCCGGCCTGCTCGTCCTCTTGCTTTGGCAGGCAGGAACGGTAGCTAGTGACCAGCTGTTGCTCGACGGCCCGGGGATCCCCGGCGGTGGTGGTGGAGGAGGAGCACCTCAGGTCACTTATGTCGCCCTCATGAGCCCAGCGTCGTCTCCGGCGACGCTGCCGCCGCCGGTCGAGGTGGTCCCCGTGACCCGTGCGCTGCCAACTCCGCGGGTTCGTGAAATCCCTACCAAGATTGCCCCGCTGCGTATCCCTCAAACTCTGCAACCCCTGGAACTGGCCCAGGGTCGCGGGGCGAATGCGGGCCTTCCCGGGGGCGCGGGCGCCGGGTCCGGATCGGGCGGTGGCGTGGGACGCGGACAGGGTACGGGCGTCGGAGACGGTGTGGGGCCTGGGAGCGGGGGAGGGGGTGTCCTGCCACCCGTCGTGCGGTATACTTTCCTCCCGCCGTTGCCGCGACCGGGCTCCGTGCAAGGACGCACGTTTACCGTTCGCTTCACGGTGGGTGTCAACGGACGGGTAGTCGGCGTCGACGTCGAACCGCGAATCGGCGACACGACGTACCGCAAGAGATTCGTCGAAGTCATGCGCCGCTTCCGGTTCACTCCTGCGACCGGGCCTGACGGCAATCCTGTCCAAGGCGAAGCTGTTCTGGTTTTCACGCTCTAATACCGACATTCTCCACACCCCCTGCGAGGCTCAGCATGCGAGAGCGCATCGCACTGATGGTTGCCTTGGTGGCCATTTCACGGCCGGTGGATGCCTCAGCCTTTCAGCAAGTAGAGCTCGATGGGCCGGCGGTGTTTCTGAAGAACGTGGAGTTCACCGTCACCGTGTCCGCTCCCAGTGCTCTGCAACCTTCCCAAGTCGTGCTGCGTCTTGCCGATGGTACGCAGCTCACCGACACAACGATTGCGCCGCTCGGTACGGTGGTGGTGGGAGGCGTTGCCGTCGAGCGGAATGACCAGATGCCCATCGAAGCTGTGGTGGGCGGCGAGGTCGTAGCACGCCTCTCGACGCCCGTGCTGCCCGGGTGGGTGAGTATCGTGCCTCCACTCGTGGCCATCGGACTGGCGTTGCTGCTTCGCGAAGTCATAACGAGTCTGTTCGCCGGCATCTGGCTCGGATGCATGTTTCTCGCCGGATACAATCCCTTGGCCGCGATCTTCCTCGCCGGCAACCGCTTCGTCCGAGGCGAACTGGCGGACCCGGACAACGGGGCAATCCTCCTCTTTTCCCTCCTGCTGGGCGGCATGGTGGGTGTCATGACGAGCATGGGAGGGACTCGCGCGATCGTGGAGGCGGTGGCCCCTCTCGCGACCACCCGACGCCGCGGCCAGCTAGCCACCTGGCTGGCGGGTCTGGCCGTGTTCTTCGACGACTACGCCAACACCCTGATCGTGGGGAACACGTTGCGTCCGCTCACCGACCGCTTGAAAGTTTCCCGCGAGAAGCTTGCATACATCGTGGATTCCACGGCGGCGCCCGTTGCCGCACTCTTCTTCGTCTCGACGTGGATCGGGTACGAGGTGAGCCTGATTGAAGACGGGCTCGGTGTCGCAGCACAGCAGAACCTTGCCAATCCGGCCTTGGCGGCCGAGCTCGAGGCGGCATCGGGCTTTGGCATCTTTCTCTCGACGATTCCATATCAGTTCTATCCGATCCTCGCGATCTTCACCGTCTTCCTGCTGGCGTTGACGGGGAGAGATTTCGGCCCGATGCATCGGGCCGAGCGGCGGGCTGTGGTAGAGGGCAAGCTCCACCGCACCGGCGCGCAACTCGCGGCTGACATGGAGAATGAACTCTCCGAGGCGGCCTCGGCGCCCCGGGGCCGGTGGTGGAACGGAGCGATCCCGGTCGCCACGCTCGTCATCACCGTGCTGTGGGGACTCGTCTACACGGGACTCAGCGCGCTGGGGCCCGACGACGAGCGTATACTGCGGAATATCTTCGGTAACGCCGACCCCTTCACTCCCCTGTTGTGGGGCTCGGTGCTGGGATGCGTCGTGGCGGTTGGCCTGGCCGTGCTGCAACGGATCCTGTCGGTGGCCGAAACCATGAGTGCATGGCTGGGCGGTCTCAAGGCCATGTTCCTGGCCGTCGTGATTCTGCTCC
>JBDHFY010000180.1:0-8971 GCA_039590195.1 Gemmatimonadota bacterium
TAACGACCGTCGGTTCGCCTCGGAGGAGCGAGTAATCCGAGCCGCTCGTAATATCTGATCGTATCCCGCGATACGTCCGCGCGTATAGCCAACTCTCCAATACGCATGTTGCCTGCCCGGGTGCTGATGGACCCAGCCCCAAACCCCAGCCCTTGACCTTGGAGTATACTCCAAGGTTTAGGTTTTGGACAAGATGATGGTAGCCGCATCGTGCAGGTGCGGTGGCACCGGGAAGAACATGGGCGACCCCCAAAGGAGGAGGGAGAACAGGATGGCCAAGAAAGAGTGGATCGTGCCCGTGGCAGTTCTGGCCGGAGTGAGTGGACTCCCTGCGGCTGCAACGGCCCAGGACCAGAACGAGAACGGCAAGATGGAGGCAGCCGTCGATTCGCTGCTGAGCAGGGCGTCGGTCGCGCTGCGCGTCGACGGGATGTCCTGCCCGTTTTGCGCCTTCGGACTGGAAAAGCGGTTACGGGAGCTTCCGGCCGTCGACACGCTGGTGGTGCGGGTTAGTGACGGTCTCGTGCTGATTCGAGCGAAGGAAGGCCACGCACTCGCGGACACCGACTTGGAGGACGCCGTCGCCCGGGCGGGCTTTAGCTTGCGAGAGATTCGACGGATGGCAACGCCGTGACCCGACCATCCGTTGTCTTGTTCATCCTCGCGCTAGCACCGGGACTACTGCTTGCGCAAGGCCTACCGTTCCACACCCAGTCGGCTCTGACAACCGCGTTTGAGGAGCGGGGGGTCAGGGCGTTCTCCATGCTACAACGTAGAGGGGATGTTAGCGTTTCGGTTTCGCCGCTCGTGGTCTTGCCCTTCGCCCCGCATCAACGGGTCACCACAACAGTTGCACTTCCCGTCGTGTATAAGCGAGTCAGTGAAACGGGAGCGGGCGTAGGTGGTCGCTACTCCAACATCGGATTTGGCGATCTCGCGGTCTCGGCGAAATGGGCGTTTCTTGTACGCGATCGCTTTGCCGGAACAAGTCGGTTGGCCATGATCGTGTCCGGCAGCCTACCCACGGGCTCGACCGACGCGACCCTCGAGGGTGGAGGTATCGCCCCACGGCCGTTGCAGCTCGGCCATGGCGCGATGTCCGGAGGTGTCACGCTCGTGGCAACCCTGTTGCGTGGTAGATGGGGCGTCAATGCGGACGTCGGTCACGTTCGCCACGCATCCGACGGCGGCTTTCGATCTGGTACAGCGACACGCTACGACGTGGCCGTAGCTTTGCGGATTCCGGACTATGTCGAGAGCACCCATACGCGCACATTGCAGCTCTATCTCGAATGGAACGGAGTGGTATCCGCCCGTGCAACCCAGAATGGGAGCGACGTCCCCGATACGGGAGGTCATGTGGCCTATGTCAGCCCGGGATTTCAGTGGGTCGTCCTTCCACAACTGCTCCTAGAGGGCAGCGTCCAGATACCTGTCATCCAGGATTTCAACGGCATCCAAGCCGATTTCGGAGTTCGCCCAGCCGCCGGGTTCCGCTTCCTCTTCTTCTAGAAGACCATGTGGCGTAGACTCGCGTTGGTGATTGGGGCCCTTTTGGTGGTCGTGGCTTTCGCGGTGTTCGCTCCGGCGCTGGCCCGGCGCGACACAGCACATTACCGATGGGCCGGCACGTTCGGCGAGGGAGTACTGGGAGAGCCTATCGGCATCGCCTATGCAGCCGGCCGTCTGTTCGTGACGGATGCGTCCAACAACCGCATCGTCGTGTTCGATACGAGCGGCGCTGTCCTCGCCGAGTGGGATGATTCGTCACTCGGCTTACGTCGTCCGATGCACCTTTCCGTCGGACTAGATCAGCTCCTGCGGGTCGCCGAGTACTTGAGTGATCGAGTCACTATCATCGACTCCACGGGAGCAGTCGTGGCGCGGGTCGGTGGCACGACCGGCTCTGCGCCCGGTGAGCTGGACGCTCCTGGAGGCGTGGCAGTACTAGGGGATGCCCTCTTCGTCGCGGAGTTCTACAACCACCGAGTTCAGCTGTTCTCAGCCGGCGGCACCGGCGTAATTGGCCGACCTGGACGTGCTTTCAAGACCCGCTTGCACTATCCGACGGACGTTGCCGTGGACGATTCCCTCGTCTATGTGGCGGATGCGTACAACCACCGGATCCAGGTCTTCCGCCACAATGGTGAGTATGTACGGAAGTGGGGTGGACCGCTGGGGATGGGGGTGCCTGGGTCTCTCAAGGGTTGGTTTGATGTGGCGACCGGCCTGGCGGTGGCCGAGGGAAAAGTCTACGTCGCCGATTTCCACAACAACCGAATCCAGGTCTTCACCGTTCAGGGTCGCTACCTTGGCCAGGTGGCGGACTCCCTCAGCCTGCCTACTGATGTCGCGATCGGCCGGCATGGCGGTCTTTACGTGGTGGACTTCGGTCACAAGCGGGTCGTGCGATTTGCGCTGATATCGCCTAATCCGCTGGGCCTCCGGGATTCAACAGCTCAATAACCACGTGCGTGCATATGCAGGCTTGACAGCTACGCGCTATTCCTGCCGAATTCCCGGGACTCCTGGCAACTGCTCTCGGTTGTGCTGCGGACGGACTCCGATCCGCTCAGCGTGGTTGCTGCTGCGCGTGGGGTGGTGAGCGGGCTGGACGCGGAACTGCCCATCGCCAACGTGTATTCGATGAAGGAGATCGTCGCTCTCCATTTGGCCCAGCCGCGGTTCTCGGCGTTTCTCCTAACGGTGTTTGCCGCCATGGCGCTGGTCCTCGCCGCCGTGGGCGTGTACGGAGTCATCGCCTACAGCGTCTCGCAGCGCACCCACGAGATCGGCATCCGCATGGCGCTGGGGGCAGGGAGGGGCAGTGTCATGCTCCTCGTCGCTCGCCACGGCCTGCTGCTAGTGGCCCTCGGAGTGGTAACCGGTGGAGGTCTGGCACTCGGCCTCACCGGACTGATGCAGAACCTGCTCTTTGGGGTGGACGCCCGCGATCCGATTACGTTCCTATCCGTACCGGTGATCCTCGCCCTGGTGGCTCTGGTCGCCAGCTACCTGCCGGCCCGCCGGGGGACGAAGGTCGATCCGGTGGTGGCGTTGAGATATGAGTAAAGTGCGGGAGAGGCAGGAGGGGCAGGAGCGGCAGGGGGAAGCCGGCAGCCTGGAGCTGGCCCCCTCAGAGCTAACAGCTTATGGCTAATAGCTGGGGTGTAGGGGTAGGGTATGAAGGGGCAGAAGGGGCAGAAGGGGCAGAAGGGGCAGAAAAGGCAGGAGGGGCAGGAGCGGCAGGTCGCTGGCAGCTGGTCGCTGGCAGCGGGTGGGGGATGGCCCCGGGGTGTTGGGTGTGGGGTGCAGGGTGGGGCAAAGCCGGCAGCCGGCAGCTGGTAGCTGGCAGCAGGAGGGTGGGTTGGGCGGTGTTGCCCTCAACCGTGAAGACGCTTTCATAACCCCTTTATCCCCTTTGGCTAGGCCTCCCGTGTATATTGTGCGTGCAATGACGCCTAAAACCGTAGAGGTCCGCTGGTCGCGGTTGCCCGCGCTGTTCCTGGGCCTCCTGGTCGTTCTGAGCTACTCGGTGCCGGGGGTTGCCACTGCCTCTGACACGAGTGGCTGTGGAGCTGCCAACATGGCCGAGCAGATGGCCCACCACGGTCCACTCCCTGACGTGAGTCAGCAGGGAGAAGACGGTTGTTGTTGCCAGTGCCCCGTCGAGGCGTGCGCCCCGTGTGACTACATGAGCGTGGCGACCGCACCCGAACAGGTCACGGGTCTTGCTTTACCGGCATACACGGAGTCGGTCGTCACGTCGACGAGTCGCGTGCCGTGGCTGTCAGTCGAGCCTCCCGCACCACCTCCCGAATCCCACCGCTAGTCTCTTCGCAGGAGTAGTCCGCCTGCGATAGACACCAACGCGCGCCGACGGCGATGCGTGCCTTGTCACGTAGCTGCCGTCCCACTCGAGTTTCATGCGATGGAGAGGTTGGGATGTTTTTCGACCAACAAATAGGTGTGACACGATGAGGCCCCAGCTGACGTGGCTCGCCGTGGCGATCGCACTCGCTGCGCCGGCGACCGTAGCCTCTGCCCGACAGGTCCCCGATACACTCAGGCTCGCGGATGCGTTGGCGGAGGCCCGTGAGTCAAACCCGATGCTTCAGGCGGCTCGTCTCCGCGCTGATGTCACACAGGAGCGAGTTCCCCAGGCGGGCGCTCTGCCTGACATGCAACTGTCGTTTGGCTTTATGAACCGACCCATTGACGATTTTGGGACGGACCAAGCAATGACGATGAACACGGTTCAGGTGATGCAGCGGCTGCCCTGGCCGGGGAAACAGGGGTTTGCCGAAGAGCGCGCCCGTCACCTGGCGCAGGCAGCGAGCTTCGATGCTGAGGAAGCCGAAGTCAGGCTTCTTTCCAGAGTGAAGGGTGTCTACTACCAGCTTGCGTATATGGATCGTGCGCTGGACATCATGGACGAGACGCGAGAGTTGCTGCGAAACTTCCTCCAGGTGTCGTCGGCGATGTACGCGGTTGGCACCGGTCTGCAGCAGGACGTGCTTCAAGCACAAGTGGCGGTGGCACAAATGACGGAAGACATCACCGTGGTTGAGCAGAACCGTCTGGCCACTGCTGCACGGCTCAACACACTTCTCGGACGGGGGGCGACGGTGCAAGTGGGCGCGCTCGAGCTACCGCCCGCCGCCGAGGATCTGGCCAGCGTAGATCAAATGATGGACCAGGCCGTCGAGCAAAGACCCGCCCTGCGGGCGGCCCACGAGCGCGCTCAGGCGGCGGAGGCTGGGTATCGAGCAGCGCGGCGAGCGCTGTATCCCGATTTTACGGTGACGGTGGGCTATGGTCAGCGTCCACAGTTCGACGACCTGGCAACAGTGATGTTCGGTATAAGTGTCCCCCTGTGGGCCGGCTCCCGACAGCTTCCGCTCCGGCGTGAGATGAGAGCGATGCAGTCCATGGAAGAGGCCAATGAGCTCGACGTATACAATGAGACGTTTGCCCGGCTCGCCGAGCTACGGGCCCAGGCGGAGCGGGCCCGCAACCTCGGCGAGCTTTACACGACAGCGGTTTTGCCCCAGGCCCACGCCTCGGTAGAATCTGCGCTGTCTGCGTACCGCGTGGGGAGCGTGGATTACATGACACTTGTGGAGAACGAAATGACCGTCAACCGGTACCAAATCGAGACCGTGCGGCTTGCAGCAGAGTACCTTCGCGCAGTCGCCGAGATCGACGCCCTCATCGGCCGTGATGCAGGAGGTGCCCAATGAGATTAACCGTCATGCTCCTGCTGGCTGGCACGATGGTCGCTGCCGGCTGCAGCGAGTCTGAAGAGATGTCGTCCATGCCCGGCATGACAGCGGAAGAGCATGCACGCATGCAGGCCGGAGGAACGCAGGGCGAAATGGATAGCACGGGCGCGATGGTTCGCACCATGGTTCACCTCACGGAACAACAAGAGCGTGCCTTGGGTGTGGTCTACACCACGGTCCACCTCGACAGCATGGCGCGGACGATCCGTACCGTCGGCCTCATCGAAGTCCCTGAGCCGAACATCGCCCACGTCACGCCGAAGATTGACGGGTTCGTCGAAGAACTGTTTGTCGATTTCACGGGAGAATCGGTACGGCGGGGTGATCCCCTCCTGACGCTCTACAGCCCGTTGCTCGTGGCGGCCCAGGAAGAGCTTCTCACGGCCAAGCGGCTCGCCTCACAGATCAGCGAGGATGCCGGCGAGGCCTGGCGCAATGCCCAGGCCATGTTGCAGGCAGCGCGCCGCCGGCTCGCGTATTGGGACATTACGGCCGCGCAAGTGGATCGCATCGAGCGCACCGGCGAGGTACGGAAGACCCTCACGCTCGTGGCACCTGTAACCGGAATCGTGCTCGAGAAGCACGTGGTGGAAGGCCAACGCGTGACGTCTGGGATGTACCTCTATCGGCTTGCCGATCTCACCGAGATGTGGGTTGAAGGAGAAGTCTTCGAGCAGGATCTCCAGTTCGTGCGACCCGGCGCCCAAGCCCACATTGAGGTCGCGGCATATCCCGGAGAGCACCGAATGGGCCGGGTGAGCTTTGTGTATCCCACAGTAGATGAGAGAGGCCGGACGAACAAGGTACGGGTGACGGTTCGCAACCGAGACCTGCGTCTCAAGCCCGGGATGTATGCGACGATTTACTTCGATGTCCTCATCGGACGTGAACTGCTGGCGGTTCCCGTCGATGCGGTGGTCGTGACCGGCGAGCGAAACCTAGTGTTCATCCGTGACGCTGAAGGCATGCTTACACCGCGCGAGGTCGTCCTTGGCGCGAGGAGCGGTGACCGAGTGCAGATCTTAGCCGGGCTAAGCGAGGGTGAGACAGTCGTTGCCTCCGCCAATTTCCTGGTTGATGCTGAGTCGCGCCTTGGGGCTACGGGAGGCAGCATGCCGGGCATGGAGCATGCCGGCCACGGCGCAGCGGTGGAGCCTGACACGACACAGATGGAGCACCGGCATGATTAACGCCATCATCGCATGGTCGCTCCGGAATCGATTTCTGGTGCTGCTCGCGAGCGCCGCAGTGATCGGCGGCGGGGTTCTTGCGATGCTGGCCACCCCGCTTGATGCGATCCCGGATCTGTCCGACGTACAGGTCATTATCCAAACCAACTACCGTGAGCAGGCACCGGAGATCGTCGAGGATCAGGTCACCTATCCGATCGCCTCCGAGATGTTGAAAGTCCCTGGGGCCCGCGTCGTGCGAGGCTACTCCTTCTTTGGCCTCAGCCTGGTCTACGTGATTTTCGACGATGGGACCGACCTCTACTGGGCTCGATCCCGAGTGCTCGAGTATATGAGCGGCCTGCGGCAGAATATGCCGCCTGGTGTTGAGCCGACCCTGGGGCCGGATGCGACCGGTGTGGGTTGGGTGTTCGAGTACACCCTGGAGTCAGACCAACTGGACCTGGCCGAGTTGCGCACGCTGCAAGATTGGTACATCCGCTACCAGCTCACTGCGGTGCCGGGGGTGTCGGAAGTGGCAAGCCTGGGAGGGTTTGTCAAGCAATATCAAGTTGAAGTCAATCCGGAGCGGCTGCGCGCATTCAACATACCGGTTACGCGCGTGGCGCAGGCCATCGGTTCGCATAACGTCGACATCGGAGCCCGGGTCCTCGAGATGGGAGGCCGCGAGTACATGATCCGCGGGCTCGGATATCTCCGCGGTATCGAAGACATTGAAGAAGTCGCCGTCGGTGCAACGCCCACGGGCACGCCGATCCGAGTGCGGGACGTGGCCACGGTGCAGCTTGGCCCGGCGCCGCGCCGCGGCGCCAGCGACCTCGACGGGCACGGCGAGGTGGTGGCGGGAATCGTCGTCATGCGCTTCGGGTCAGACGCCCTCAAGACCATCGAGGCGGTGAAGGATCGCCTGGAGGAGATTGAGGCCGGGCTGCCGGCCGGGGTTCGACTTCGGACGGTTTACGACCGAAGCGACCTCATTCACCGAGCCATCGATACGCTGCGAGACAAGCTCATTGAGGAGTCGTTGATCGTCGGCGCCGTGGCCATGCTCTTCTTGCTGCATGCCCGTTCGGCGCTCGTCGCAATCATCACCTTGCCCCTTGGCATTCTGATCTCGTTCATCGTGATGCGCGCTATCGGGGTCAACGCGAACATTATGAGTCTCGGCGGTATTGCGATCGCGATCGGGGCGATGGTGGACGCGGCCATCGTGATGATCGAAAACATGCACAAGCACCTCGAGCGGGACGACGGTCGTTCTTCGAGGTGGGACCTAGTACTGGAGAGCGCCAAGCAGGTCGGCCCGCCGCTCTTTTTCTCCCTGCTCATCATTACGTTCAGCTTCCTCCCGGTGTTTTCCCTGGAGCAGCAGGAGGGTCGCCTCTTCAAGCCTCTGGCGTTCACGAAGACCTTCGCCATGGCGGGGGCAGCGCTCCTGTCGATCACACTTGTGCCCGTGCTCATGGGCTACCTGATTCGTGGCAAGATCCGGTCGGAGCGACAAAACCCCGTCAATCGCGCGCTCCGATGGGGATACAGGCCGGTGATAGACTTCGTGGTCCGACGCCCCTGGATAGTCGTGGGGGCAGCGGTCATTGTGCTTGCCGTTACGATCATGCCGTGGCGCCGGCTCGGCAGTGAATTCATGCCGCCCCTTCAGGAAGGATCGGTGCTGTTCATGCCTACCACCGTGCCCGGCGTTTCCATTGCCCAGGCACGGGAGATCATGCGGTATCAGGACAGCGTCCTCGCCGCCATTCCAGAAGTCACGACGGTGTTTGGCAAGGTGGGTCGGGCCAACACGGCCACCGACCCGGCTCCCCTCGACATGTGGGAGACCACGATAACTCTCAGGCCGAAGAGTGAATGGCGCCCAGGCTTGACCTATTCACAGTTGATCGCCGAGATGGATCGCGCCGTGCAGCTACCTGGCGTGACAAACGCCTGGACGATGCCCATCAAAGGGCGGATCGATATGCTTGCGACGGGTATCCGTACGCCGGTCGGCATCAAGATCTTCGGGCCGAACTTGGATACTCTGCAGATGCTGGGCGAGCGTGTCGAGCGTGTCATGCAGCAGATCCCCGGCACGCGCAGCGCATTTGCAGAGCGCGGTGTGTCGGGGTATTACGTTGACATCGACATCGATCGCGCGGAAGCTGCCCGGTACGGCTTGAATGTCGGAGACATTCACAACGCGATCATGGCCACCGTCGGTGGGCTGACTGCCGCGATCACCGTCGAGGGCCGTGAGCGCTATGCGGTCAACGTGCGGTATCCGCGCGAGCTGCGCGACAACGTGGAAAAGCTCCGAGAGGTGATCATCCCCGCGATGGGTCAAACCCAGATCCCGTTGGGCCAGGTGGCCAGGGTGGAGGCGCTGCAGGGAGCCATGGCCGTGAAAACCGAAAACGCCTTCCCGGTCACAATCGTCTTTGTGGATATCGGTGACAGAGATGTCGGGGGGTACGTGCAGGAAGCCCAGCAAGTCGTGGC
>JBDHFY010000181.1:0-10384 GCA_039590195.1 Gemmatimonadota bacterium
TGGACCATGTGTTCCGGATCGCAGACGGCGAGACGAGTGTCAATCTCAGCATCACGCTCCACCCGTTGGCGGTTCGCTTGGCCGAAATTGTCGTGGAGGCTGATCGGACCATCATAGTCGCGAGCCGCCTGGCTGCATTCTACCTCCGACGAAGGACTGGACAGGGTCGTTACTTCACCCCGTGGGAGATCGAAAAGCTGAATCCCTCCCTACTCAGCGACGTTCTAAGAAGGGCACCCGGGCTGTGGATCTCACAGGACCGTCAAGGCAAAAACGTTATTCGGACGCACCGCGCCAGCACCTGGGACCAGGCCGAGGCGTCCACGGGATGCCGCGGCACGGTGGTCTACCTGGACGGCATGCCACAACAGAGCGATCAGGACGTCGACTTTCTCATTCCTCCCGACCTTGTGGCGGGGGTGGAAATCTACACGGGACCGGCTCAGATTCCGCCAGAGTACAATACCACACAGCCGAACGCGGCGTGCGGGGTGATCTTGATATGGACGAAGTGAGGAGCCAACAAGCAATCGGAGGGCGTCGGAAGGCGGACGAACTTTCGGGAGTGGTACCGGGCGGGTAGGCGGACCCAATCTGTTAGCTTGTCTATGAGAATCAAGTGGCCGAGCCCGAGCGATAGAATGAAACAGATGCTCTCGCGATCGACCGCGACTCGTTGCGTAGTATCGCCCGCCAATAGGGCTGAAAGGTGGGACCCATGTACGGACTAATCCTGTCACAATTGAAGAAATACGTCGAGGGAAACTTCGGTGGGGAAACGTGGAACGCTGCACTCGACAACGCCGGCATAACGACAAAGGCGTACATCAACATCCGCGAATATCCGGACGACGACGCTGCAGCCGTTGTTGCGGCCACCGCCAAACAGATCGGGAAGTCCACGGGGGAGCTTCTCGAGGATTTCGGTGAGTTCACGGCATCGCGCCTGATGGATCTGTATCAGCCCATGATCCAGCCTGAGTGGAAGACACTCGACGTCATCGAACACACCGAAGAGACAATCCACCAGCTCGTTCGGCGCAGGAATCCCGGCGCCAAGCCCCCCGCACTCAAATGCACCCGTCCCAGCATCGACGAAGTCGTGATCACGTACAGCTCGCCGCGGAAGATGTGCGGCGTCGCCAAGGGGATAGCGCAGGGCGTGGCGAAGGTCTATGAGGAGTCCATCCGCGTGACCGAGAAGAGCTGCATGCACAAGGGCGACGCCAGGTGCATAATATCGGTCAAACGGGGTTAGCTCGGCCGGCACATTTCTTGAGATGCATTGACGCCGCCGGGGTTGCGTTCAGCGTAGCCCGATGATCTCCCATACGTGCGTCACCCGATTCCGTCCGCCGTCTTTGGAGTGGTACAGCGCCCGATCGGCTTCCGCCAGCAGCCTGGATCGCTCGCCCACGTCGATCTCCGTGTGCGTTTTGGCGAACTCGACGGTCGTCACGCCAAAGCTGGCCGTGATATGCCGCCTGGGCCACGTGGCATTTGCGATCCCCCCGCGGAAGCGCTCGGCAAGGCGAATCGCGCCCGGTCGATCCGTTTCGGGGAGGAGGGCGCCAAATTCCTCGCCCCCGATTCGCGCAACGTAGTCGCTCCGACGAGCTTTTTTCCGGAGAATCGCCGCCGCCTGTGTCAGCACTTCGTCACCCGCAAGATGACCAAACTCGTCATTGTACGTCTTGAAATGATCTAGGTCGAGAAACACAATCGACAGCGGACGGGACGTGCGCAACGCCAGCTCCATCTGAATCCCCAGCTGGTCGAGGAATGCACGGCGGTTCCACGCGGATGTCAGACTGTCGGTGCTGGCCATCTCTACCAGCCTCGCATTCGCCTCCTTGAGCGCTCGCGCCTGCTCGGCGATTTGCTCTTCGGTCCGCTTCCGCTCAGTGAGATCGATGATCGCGCTGAGCACGAACTCGCCGCTCGCAATGGCCACCGGACTGAGACCGATCTCGACGGGAAACTCGGTTCCGTCACCGCGCACGGCCGTCAAGTCCTGGCGTGACCCCATGGGGCAAGCGCGCGGTACCTGGAAAAGCCGCTCTCGATGGGCGCGATGCGTCTGCCGGAATTGGCGGGGAACGAGTACCTCAATATTCTTGTCGAGCAACTTGTGACGGTCGTAGCCGAAGACTTGCTCGGCCTGCTGGTTGACGTACACGATCGATCCGTTGTCGTCAACCAGAACCATCGCCACCGGCGAAGCTTCCAGCGCAAGCTGAAACGATTCCCGGTCCTTCCGTTGTTCCGTGATGTCGCGAGCGACGGCATAGATCAGATCAGCTCGGCGGTCAAGGAAGGCTGTCCAGTAAAGCCACTTGACCGAGCCGTCGGCGCAGCGGCACCGGTTCTCGAACGCAATCCCGGGCGCGCCGCTGGCGAGCTTCTGGACCTCCGAAATCGTCGCCGGCACATCATCAGGGTGTGCCAGATCCGCGAGCCGCCGCCTGTCGAGCAGCTCTCGACTTGGCCAACCCAGGGTTCGCTCGAAGCTGGCATTGACGCGCTTCAGCGAACCGTCGGCTCCGGCGACGCACAACATGTCATGGGAAATGTCGAGGAACTTCTCGAAGTCAATCCCGCTCGCTCCCAGTCCTACGCCCCGGTCGTCAGCGGGCGGCACTCGGTCCCCTGGCACCCTTGTCAGATCCTTCCAACGCTGTCCGGACACCCGGCGTCGACGTTTCAATCGAGATTCCAAACGAGATACGCCGGTCGCCCACCAACCCACACCCGGTCGATGCGCCGCGACGTTGCGGAATACCTGTGGCCCCTCCCGCCTCGTCGGCCCACGGCATTGTCGAAGCCAACGCCCCGCCCTTCCCACCACGGCGAGCCGGACGACTCTCGGCCCGATGAGGTATTGATGTGGCCTTCCTCGCCGGGCGACAGTGGTGCCCATCACAAAAAACGGTGGCCGGACGGCGGACTTCCCACAGATCCTGCCCCGAGACCTGGGCGTCGCAGGCCCTGCCACTCCGGGCAGCGGACAGGTCCTTGCGTGAAATGACCCAGCCGCCCGCTCGCGCCTGATGGCGTCGAGCAGACCCGCCGGTAGAGGTTAGCCCGTTGCCACCAGTCAGCGGCCGCCCCCGTTGGCTGGCTACGGGATTCCGCTGGGAACAACAACGGCCACTGCCTGCCCCTACCCCGTCTCGGCGCTTACGCCACACTGCCCGTGGCCTGATGCACATGCACATCACGCTGCGGGAAGGGGATGGAGCAACCGGCCTTCTCTAGGTCTTCCTTGAACCGCCGCGTGAGTTCGCAGCGCAGGGGCCAATAGTCCTCCCGCTTGCACCATGGACGGACGACGATGTTGACGGAGGAATCGCCGAGCTCGTTAACGGCCACGGTGGATTGCGGCTCGGCGAGCACGCGGCCGTCCGCGCGCACGATGCCGGTTATCGTGTCGATCGCTCGGCCGATGTCGTCCTCGTACGCGATCCCCACCACAAGATCAAGCCGGCGGGTCGCATGGGCCGCATAGTTCTTGATCGTCTGACCCCAAACGCTCGCGTTGGGAATCACGATTCTCACGTTGTCGGGAGTATTGAGAGACGTCGTGAAGATGTTGATGGCGTCCACCGAGCCAGCCACGCCTGCCGCCTCGATGTAGTCACCCTTCTGAAACGGGCGGAAGACCAACAACATGATCCCCGCCGCGAAGTTGGCCAGCGTACCCTGCAGCGCGAGCCCTACCGCGAGGCCTGCAGCGCCCAACACGGCGATGAGGGAGGCCGTCTGTACCCCGACCATGTCGAGTACCGCAATCACGACCACGGCAAGCAGCAGGTAGTACACTAACCCCGAAACGAAGGGCACCAAGGTCGGATCTGTCTTACTCCGCGAGAGCAATGAGCGGATGGTGCGGCGCACCCATCCCGCCACGATGCGTCCGACGATGAGGACGGCAAGAGCGCCCAGGGCCTTCAGGCCCCAGTTCGTTAGCAGGTCTGTGATGGTCGTGATCGATGTTTCCAGGTCCAAGCCAAGCTGATCCATGTTAGATCCCCTCGGTGGTGGGTTACATCTTGTGCTGCCGCTTCAAAGAATATCCGGATCGGTGCCATTGGGGAGGAGGGAGGTGGGAGGAGGGAGTGGGTGGGCCTGGTAGGCACGCGCCGGTTGCCGGCGATTTCAAGCCCGCTCGGGCCCCCCGCCCAACCCCACCCCAGGTGGGCCGGCGGACTGGCGGACTGGCGGACTGGCGGGCCGGCGGACCGGCGGACAGTGGCCCCCCCCCGGGGGAGGACGTGGGGCGGACGGTCCGCCGCGAAGAAGGGGGGCGGGGTGAGTTCCCTTGCCTCGCCCGCCCCGTCGAGTTACCCCGGGCTGCCGCCCGGGGTTGGCTCACCGCAGGTAGACCTGCTTGGGGACGGGCAAAGCGCGTCAACTATCCACGACCCACCTACCCGCCTACTAGCGTTTCACCTCCTCACAAACTTCTGCACCCGCCAGTTCAGGATCTCTGCTACGTAGAATTCGTCTTCAGGACCCACGGCGATCCAGTGTGCGTACGAGAACTCACCCGGTGCCTTGCCAGGGCCGCCGAAGGTTCCCAAGACGTTCCCAGCGAGATCGATCTTCGAGACCCGATCGGCATATCCATCCGTCATAAGAAAGACGTTATCCGGCGTGAGATCGAGGCCCCAGGGGTGCCCGACGTGAGTCCACTCTTCGATGAAATTGCCGTCGAGGTCGAAGATCTGGACACGCTCATTCTCCCGATCACCGACGTAGACGCGGCCATTCGGACCCACCGCCACTGTGTGCACCAGATTGAACTCCCCCGGCATGGTCCCTGCCTTACCCCACGCCTTGATGAACTTGCCGTGCTTGTCGAACTTGACGACCCGCGAGTTGCCGTAGCCGTCCGCCACGAAGATCTCGCCCGCGGGGCCGAAGGCCACGTCGGCGGGCCGGTCGAAGAGTCGGTCCGTCTCCCCCGCATTGTCTTCCCTCCCCAACACCATCAAGACTCGCCCCTCGGGATTGAATTTGAGGACGATGTGAGACCCCACGTCGGTCGTCCAGATATTGTCCTCGCCATCGATCCTGAGGCCGTGCGCTCTCGTGAAGAGCCCCTCTCCGATCGTGCGGACGAACTTCCCTGCCCCGTCGAATTCCATGAGCGCATGGGGACCCCGATGGAACACGAAGATGTGACCGCGTGAGTTCAGGGCCACGCCCGGTGTCTCCTGAAGATTCCAGCCAGCGGGTAGGCTCAAGAAGTGGGGCACGAGGCGGTAGGGCAGCTCCGCGTACTCACCCTCGTTTTGAAAACCGTGAGCCGCTGTAGCAAGAGCTGCCGTGAGCAAGACAGGAACTGCAACGTGAGAGAGGAAGCGCTGTCGCATGGTTGGCCTCCCAGGGAAGGAGCGATTGACGGCGAGATGAGACAAGGTGCTGCTCGGGCAGGCGGATCGCAACCGGCGGTAAGGCGGGTAGGCCACAACAACGACTGCAGAATGGTGATTGGAGAATGCAGATCGCAGATCTGCAATGGTCACTCTGCAATCATCAATGCTCCTGAAGCCTGCTGGCGGTCTACGTGACCGCCGCGGATTCGTGTTAGGAGTGCCGGGGCCCGCCTAGATGTGGAGAGGGGTGGTGGAGGACGGTCCGCCGGTCCGCCCGGGAGAGGTGACGTGCGGATGGGGTCCGCCGTGGGGGTGAGGGGAGCAGGGCGCGTCCGCCGGGTGGTTGAGAGGAGCGGGGCGGGTCCGCCGGCAATGTGCGGTCAGGTGGAGGGGCTCGCCACCAGCCTGCGAAGATCGTCCCCGCTCGGATTCTGGAACAACCGCAGCCCGAATTCCGGCACGATGGCCATGAAGTGGTCGAAGATGTCCGACTGAATATCCTCAAACGCCACCCAGGCCGTCTCGTTGGCAAAGACATAGATCTGGATCGGGACCCCATTGGGTGCGGGCTCGAGCTGGCGCACCAAGAGGGTCATCCCATCGTGTATCTGCGGATGGTTCTTGAGATAGTTCACAATGTATGCGCGAAAGGTGCCGATGTTGGTCAGACGACGTAGGTTGACCTGGTCATCCGTCGCGCCGATTCGCGCGTTGTATTCCTGCAATTCCTTCTGTTTCTCCTCAACATAGTCCTTGAGCAGTGTGAACCGTCTGAATCGTCCGACTTCCTCTTCAGTCAGAAATCGGACAGTATGTTTGTCGAGGAAGATCGAGCGTTTGATACGGCGCCCGCCGGACTCCGACATGCCCCGCCAATTCTTGAAGGAGTCCTCGATGAGCTTGTGGGTGGGAATCGATGTGATCGTCTTGTCCCAGTTTTGCACCTTCACCGTGTGCAGCGCGATATCGATCACGTCACCGTCCGCGCCGTACTTTGGCATCTCGATCCAGTCTCCCACGCGGACCAGACCGGTGTTCGTGAGCTGGATGCTGGCCACGAGCGACAGCAGCGTGTCCTTGAAGACCAAGAGCAGGACGGCGGTCATCGCGCCGATACCGCTCAGGAAGAGGAACGGTGACCTGTCGAGCAGGGCGGCAACCACCACGACACCGCCCAGAGCATATGTCAAGATCTTGGCGACCTGTAGATACCCCTTGATCGGCCGCGTCTTAGCAATCGGGAACTGCTCGTAGATCTCGTTTCCCGCCGAAAGCGTCGCACCAACTGTCAGGACCACGATGAACAACATGAACGCCGCAGCGACATTCTGTGCAAGCGTCTGGATGTCGCTGGGGAGACCCGGCACGAGGACGCCGCCGAAATACACCACTGCCGCAGGCGTCAGGTGAGCAAGCCGCTCGAACACCTTGTGGTGATGGAGTGCGTCGTCCCAACCAAAGGTCGTCCTTCGGATGAGACGATTCACCAACGCGAGGACGCGACGCCTGGCTATGATATCTGCCAGGTACGCCACCAAAACAAGCGCGACCAGCGCCAATGCCGTTTGCGTAATCGGATGAGCCTGCAGCCAGCTCAGGATCGACTGCACCACACCCTCCACTCCACTGGCCGGGGCTTGATTGTCTTGGACCATCAGCTCCATCTCCCGCACTTCGTCTGCAATGACCATCGCCGTCGCCGCAATCTACACCGGGATGGAACCCCGGGCACCCCGACGTCCGGGGTCGCCGCAGAGGATTCCGCCTTCTATCTTCCTGACCAGATCGGATGTGCAGCTCCGGCCTAGCTCACTGGGGCAGCAAACTCCACATCGAGGCTTTCACATGGACATCCTCCGCGCCACGCTGCTGTGGGGATCCCAGAACAAATGGCTAGAGCATCAGTTCCGCCAGCGAAGATTCGCGAAGAAGGCGATCTCGCGTTTCATGCCAGGCGAGGACGTTATGTCAGCACTCGAGGAAGCGAAGGCACTTTCGAGTCGCCATATCTCGACCGTCGTGAGCTGCCTTGGCGAGAACGTGGCATCACTCGACGAAGCCGAGAGGGTGGCTACGCATTACGAGAACGCTCTCGAGCAGATTCACGCACTCGGCCTCGACACCCATATCTCCCTCAAGCCCACTCACCTGGGTCTCGAGCTCGACCGCGGGGCCACGAGCAAGCATCTCTCCACCTTGGCTGCCCGAGCCGCGGAGTACGGGAACTTCATATGGGTCGACATGGAAGCATCGAATTACGTGGACGACACCCTGGCGGTATTTGGGCCGGTCAGGGCCGGGCACGACAATGTCGGGATCTGCGTGCAGTCGTATCTCCGCCGCACTGCCCACGACCTCCCCAAGCTGCTGGAGATGAACGCTCCGATCCGGTTGGTCAAGGGAGCGTACAAGGAACCGCCGTCGGTTGCCTTTCGTCGCAAGCGCGACGCAGACGAGAACTTCTTCACGCTCGCCCAAGCGCTCCTCGAGCACGCGACGGGTCACACCGGACAGCCCCATGGGATCGCGACCCACGACATCAGCCTCATCTCCCGAATCCAGACCGCGGCTCAGGAGATGGGGCTAGCCCGCGACCAGTTCGAGGTCCAGATGCTCTACGGCATCCGGCGCGCCGACCAGAACCGCCTGGCCAAATCGGGCGTCCCCGTACGTGTTCTGATCAGTTATGGGGAGGCATGGTTCCCGTGGTACATGCGCCGTCTCGCCGAGCGTCCCGCGAACATCGGGTTTGTCTTCCGGAGCATGGTGAGCCGTTGACGAACGCGGATGACGGCGGCTCTAAGCTGCTGTCCCCCTCCTAGGACAAAAAACCCGACCTGGGCGCTCGTCTAAAAGCCCTAACCTTACGGTTATCAGCGGGTTACCCAACCACCGGCAGACTGGCATCTGTCTTGCCATCTAGGTGACTGAAATCACTCTCCCAACGCGAGACGGGAGGGCTTCTCAGGAACAGGGACGCAGCTGTTGCGGATGCGGAAGGCGGTGGGACCATGAAAGCACGGACAACCAGGCTCAAGCCAACGGTCTACATCGATGCCGTACCGGCTCTTGCGGCGCGCCGGGCAATCGTGCGCCTCGGCCATCACATAACACCGAGGCAGAAGCGCCTAGGAACAGCCATCCTCATCGCGGTGACGGTGGCGCTGGCTTCATTGCTCTCGGCGTGTGGTAAGCAAGTCATGGTCCCACCGCGGGTGGATCTAGCGGAGCATCCCGTGGTCGGGGTGATCGCGTTCACCATCGAAGAACAGGACACCCTCCTGGCTCGGATGGCCACAGAGCAGTTCGCCCAACATATCCTCGATAGCTACCGGGGTCTGGAGGTCTTCGAGCTCGGGGACATGGATGAGTTGCTCGAAGAAGCCGGCCACCGACGGCTCAACGACCGCGCAGCCCGGGACATCGGCGACGAGTACGGCGTGGATGCGATTTTCGTAGGCAGACTTCAGGTCACCGACATCAAACCTTCGGTGACTCTCCTTGGCATCGTCAACCCGCAGCTGCGCGCGAAGGTGAGCGTCTCGCTCAGCATCCGAATGATCGATGCGCAAGCGGGGGCAACATCGCCAGTCTCACCATGATTCACGGACAGGTGTCTGGAGGTGCCGGCGACCCGAATGATGCCTACCGGAATCTGGTGGAGAGTCTCGTCTGGGAAGTCACTAGGGATTTCTACCCAACCTTCGAGCGCCGGTAGCTGGAAGCCGCAGCCTCAGCATACCCAAGAGGCAAGTCGATCAACCCCAGGCCGTCGCCTGGGGTTAGTTTGTTTGGGCGTCGCTATAGTTGTCTGACGCCGCCAAAAATCTGCCTTGGAGTGTCGCGATGTCCTCACTGACTTGGCTCATCTTCTCGTTCTTTCTCGGACTCCACACCGCGCCGCAGCAGGGAGAAGTCCCTCAACTGGGCAGGTTGTCCTTCATGAGCGGCTGCTGGATTGGCGAGGCGGGCGAGGGAACGATGATCGAAGAGCACTACACCACACCGTCCGAGAACCTCATGCTCGGAACAACACGGTACCTCTCAGGGGGGCGGACGATTTCGTTCGAGCTCACGACGATCCGGCGGGACAGCACGGGTGTGTCCTTGACCCCATATCCGAATGGCACGGCGTCGGACGCCTTCCGTCTGACGAGGCTCGACGATCGGACGGCGGTGTTCGAAAACCCCGAGCACGATTTTCCCCAGAGAATCACCTACCGGCAGGCGGCCGAAGATTCTCTAGCTGCCCGGGTGGAGAACCCCGGTGGCAGAGTAATGGAATGGCAGATGACGAGGGCGAGATGCGACAGCAACTAGCGTCGGGTGACGGTTTACCTGTCGTGGTTCAAGTCGCTGTCGCTCGGTTCCTCATCCGCCAGACGTACACGAGGTCCTGCGCCCCATTTTGAAAAAGCCCACCCGGAGTCCGATCGCTGAGGATATATCGGCCACTCCGATCCCGCGGGAGCAAGAACTGTGACGCCGGCAGTCCGGCAAAGCGGTGCTTCCACCCATCGAGGGGACCACCCCAGAACCGGACTTTGACTCCCTCCACGAAGCCCCCCTTTCTTCTCGAATCGCCGTGGCATTGCCTGCCCGCTGCGGGCCGACGCCACCACCGATTGTCCGTTACGGCGCAATAATTAATCGGACGACCCAAGCGGGACCGTGTCGTGCCCCACATTTCGGCCGTGACGGACGGCTCCCGCGGTGAGAAAATCACGTCAGGGTGGGGACAACGCCATAACTCTTTGTCCGGTGGTAACCTAGAACTGAAGCAACCCCAGCGCCCGAGTCGCTCGCCGCGGGGCTTGGCACCTTTCAAAACTTCCCATGCCAGTCTCCCGTAGTGGAAACCACTGCGCTGGTGGGCGCCCGAGCACGGCGCGAGAACCATCCTCCGCAAGGCCGGTATTACAAGGCATCGTTTCCGAGGGAACACGGCCTCTCACGGGGGTTTTCGGCAATACGACCTTCGCACCCTCAACCTGGGCCAACGA
>JBDHFY010000182.1:0-8822 GCA_039590195.1 Gemmatimonadota bacterium
TCTCAGGTTCCGGGAGGGGCCGTTGCTGCGAGACAGGCGGGGCAGCGGCCCCAGAAGACCACTTCGGCTTCGTCGATCTCGTAGCCCGACTCATCGGCTGCGTTCAGGCACGGCATGGCCCCGACCGCGCAGTCGACGTCGACCATCACCCCGCAGATGCGGCAGATGAGATGGTGGTGGTTGTCACCGACTCGATCCTCATAGCGGGCCGGAGACCCCGCGGGCTGGATGCGTCGAACGAGGCCTTTGGTGGCCAGGATCCCGAGGGCGTCGTATACCGCCTGGCGGGAAATGGTACCGATCTCCGCCCGCACGGTCTCGGCGACGTCGTCCGGGGTGCCGTGTGGTCGATCGGACACCGCCCGCAGGACGGCCAGACGCTGGGCCGTGACCTGGAGACCGTGTTGGCGAAGAAGGTCGGCTGGATCGTTGGGCGTCTGCATGGCTACACCGTATACTGTGTCCAATTCTGGACTCTGTCAAGACATGGTGTAGGGCCAGTTTGTTTCGAGGGGGGAAGTGCTGCATCACCGTGATCGACGAAGCGGAGCTGATTCCGAACTCGGAAGCCACCCAAAGAACCGAGTAGCTCGGTGATGAATTCCACAATTCAATGCAGGACAATGGGTTAGGGACTCCGTCGCGTCGTGGCGAGGTTTCGCTTTTCGTGGCAACTTGTGTGGCGGCGGGGCCACCAGAACCCGAGGCCTGTGAGCCAACTCAACGACGAGGAACGGATGCTCTTCTCCACGCGCGAGTTCCGGACCGGGCGCGTGCACCACCCGTATGAGGTCGTCCCGGATGACAGAGGTTTCCTGTAATGAGACTCGCCACGAGCCCGGGGTGGTGCGCGCCGGTGGTCGTGCGGGGCCGACCATCCCGACGACGGAAAGAATCTCGCCGAGTTGGTCAGCAACTCTATCTTGAGGAATGAGCCAAATCACCGACCGCCTCTCGACCGCCCTCGCCGACCGTTACAAGATCGAGTCCCGCCTCGGCGAAGGCGGGATGGCCACGGTCTACCTCGCGCAGGATCTGAAGCATGACCGGAGGGTCGCGCTCAAAGTCCTGAAGGCCGAGCTCGCTGCGGTGCTCGGCGCCGACCGATTCGTTCAAGAGATCAAGACGACCGCAAGCCTCCAGCACCCGCACATCCTGCCTCTGTTCGATTCGGGCGAAGCCGACTCATTCCTCTACTACGTGATGCCTTATATCGAAGGAGAGACGCTTCGCGAGAAGCTCGATCGCGAAAAACAGCTCTCTATCGAGGAAGCCGTACAGATCACGACCGAGGTAGCGGACGCATTGGATTACGCGCACGGGCAAAGCGTGATCCACCGGGACATCAAGCCTGAGAACATTCTACTGCAGAACGGTCGGCCAATGGTGGCCGATTTCGGCATCGCGATCGCCGTCTCCGCGGCGGCGGGTGGGCGAATGACGGAGACGGGGTTGAGTCTCGGGACGCCGCACTACATGTCACCGGAGCAGGCGACGGCGCAGAAGGACATCACCAGTCGGTCCGATGTTTACTCGCTGGGGGCGGTGCTCTACGAGATGCTGACAGGTAATCCACCACACACCGGGAGCGTGGCGCAGCAGATCATCATGAAGATCGTGACGGAGGAGGCCGCACCGGTCACGCAGCTGCGGAAGACCGTGCCGCCGAACGTCGCGGCGGCGGTCGCCAAATCGCTTGAGAAGTTGCCCGCGGATCGTTTCAACAGTGCGAAGGCCTTCGCCGATGCCTTAGGCGATGCGACGTTCGTCGCTCCGGCGACCAGCGCCCCGGTTGTGCGAGGACGCGATCGTGTCTCGTACTGGAAGCCGCTGTCGATTGGGCTTGCCGTCGTAGCGGTCGCTGCGGTGCTCACGACGTTATGGACCTCGCGACGCCCCGCCGAACCTGTGGTAGCTCGACACGCGCTCGCCCTTCCCGGCCCCGGTCAAGGCACACTGCCGTTCAAGTTGGCGATCGCCCAGGACGGATCGCGCTTTGCCTGGACAGCTTGGGATTCCGTGTGGACCAAGCGTCGAGGAGACTTGGACGTGCAGGCGCTTCCCCTCCGGGCGTACGGCGCGGCACTGTCCCCGGACGGTGAAGAGCTCGTCACGCTCGTCGCCGACGAGTGGGAGGTGCGCGTCATCTCGTTGGCCTCCGGCGACGTCCGTACACTTTTCACCGGCGCCGCCACCGTGGGGTGGGGTGAAGTCGCGTGGGGCGAAGACGGGTACGTGTACTTCACGCTGGCAGACCGAACCATTGGACGGGTTCGCAGTGGCGGAGGATCGATGGAACGGGTGACGTCCCTCGATTCGAATGCGACACCCGCTGATCTCGGCCACCGCGTGCTTCAGGTGCTCCCCGACGGGCGTGGCCTGCTCCTTCACCGAATCCGGGCCCCCCAGGGTGGCATTGGTTCTGGGTCTACGGTGGCGGTGTGGGACCTCCAAACATCCCGAGCCACCGACGTCGTTACGTCGGACTACGCGTTCTATTTGCCGCCCGGGTATCTGATCAGCGTCACCGCTGATGGAACGATCGTGGCGTCGACGTTCGACCTGAGGTCTCTCCACGTGACCTCGGACCCCGTCCCCGTCGGGACGGACGTGTACGAGCCGATATCGGGCAACCTGACGATCGCGGCGTCCGAATCAGGTCTTGTCCTGTACGGCGCGGGCGGCTCGGCGATCGGCCGATTGTCTCTGGTCGATGGTACCGGTGCGGTGAGCCCGCTCCCCCTCGAACCGCAGGGGCATCGCGGTGTTCGTCTCTCCCCTGATGGACGAAGGCTGGCTTACGGCGTGCCCGGGGAGATCTTCGTATACGATCTCGTCGTCGGAAGTTCGAGACGCGTCGGCCCGGGATGGATCACGTGGGACCCGGTGTGGTCGCCGGACGGGAGCTTGATCGCGTTCCATACGTCCCGGGACGTCACGGGTGAGCTCATTTCGACGGGGTGGAACGGGTTCGTGGTTGATCTCGCGAAACTCGCGGGCCCGCCGCGGCTCATGATCGCTCACGATATCGTCACGGGGCCGAGCGCGTGGAGATCAGGCAATATCATTGGACCTGGGAATACTGGGAATGGGGACTTGTTCACCCTGGCGCTCGACGGCGATTCGGGTACGGTCACTCCATACCTGGATGCGCCGTGGGAGGAATCCCTGGCGGACCTTTCGCCAGACGGTCGATGGGCAGCCTACGTCGACCATCGCGATGGCATCCCTGAGGTATGGGTGCGTTCCTTTCCGGATCCGAGTGCCGCGTCTGTGAAGGTGTCGGAGGGACAGTGGGCGACCGAGCCACGGTGGGCTGCGGACGGTCGAACACTGTACTACTGGCGACTGGGACCGGAGCTGATCGCTGCTCGGCTGCAGATCGAGCCAGAGCTTCTGGTCGAATCGCGAACGGTGGACGTGAAGGGCGTCGACTACGAGTTTACTCGGTGTTGCCACAGCAACTATGATCCCCTTCCGGATGGGGCCGGGTTCTACATGTCGGTACGTGAAGGTGGTTCGGCTGGACGCATGATTCTGATCGAGGGGGTGGTGCAGGAGTTGAAGGAGAAGTTGGGGAACTGACGCCGCCTCAGCGGTCTTGAAGCTCGAGACGAATATCCGGATCAACTCGTCACCCTCGCAGGTAAACGTCCGCAAACCTTATCTTTGCTCGCATGACCGAGATCACCGGCAAGCTCTCGACCGCCCTCGCGGACCGCTACCGCATCGAACGCCACGTCGGCGACGGTGGGATGGCCACGGTCTATCTTGCCGAGGACCTGAAACACAAGCGGCAGGTCGCCATCAAAGTCCTGCGGCCGGAGTTATCCGCCATCCTCGGCGCAGAACGTTTCCTCCAGGAGATCGAAGTCACCGCGAACCTCCAGCACCCGAACATCCTGCCGCTCTACGATTCGGGTGAGGCCGAGTCCTTGCTGTACTACGTGATGCCGTACGTGGAGGGCGAGACACTGCGGCATCGTATGGACCGCGAGAAGCAGATGGGCATCGACGAGTCGATCGAGATCGCGAAAGACGTGGCGGCCGCGCTCCACTTCGCGCACCAGAAGGGCGTGGTGCATCGCGACATCAAGCCGGAGAACATTCTGCTGCAGGAGAGCAAACCGTTGGTGGCGGATTTCGGGATCGCGCTGGCGGTGAGCCAGGCGGGGGGATCGCGGCTGACGGAAACCGGCCTGTCCCTCGGCACGCCGCACTACATGAGTCCCGAACAGGCCACGGGGGACCGGGAACTGGACGCGCGGAGCGACGTCTACTCGCTCGGGGCCATGCTGTACGAGATGCTCGTGGGCGAGCCGCCGCATCATGGCAACACCGTCCAGGCCATCGTAGCGCGGATCCTGTCCGCCGAGCCGGAACCGGTGAGCCGACAACGGCCGAGCGTGCCGCCGCATGTCGAAGCTGCCCTCCGCAAGGCGCTCAACAAGACGCCGGCTGACCGATTCTCCACCGCCGCCAAGTTCGCCGATGCCCTCGGGAATCCGGCATTCACCGTCTCGACCACCCAGGCGGCGGAGATGTCAGTGGCCAGGCCTGATTCCTCGTGGAAGCGCCTGGCGATCGGGCTGGCCACGGCCCTTGGACTGATGACGGCCTTCGCCGCGTGGCAGGCCCTGCAACCGGATCCCGTGAGACCCGTTTCCCGCTACAGCGTCCGCCTTCCGGAGGGACAAGGGCTCGACGGCGTGCTTTCGCGCATCGCGCTGTCGCCCGATGGATCGCGCATGGCATATGTCGGAGAGGGGGGCAACGCGGGACCGCGGCTGCTAGTCCGGGAGTTGGACCAGCTGGAGGCAACGCCCCTCACGGGCACCGACGGGGCCTTGTCACCGTTCTTTTCCCCGGACGGGGATCGCGTGGGTTTTTTTGCGGGTGGTCGCCTCCAGGTCGCGTCGCTCCGTGGGGGACCCCCGGTTCCCGTCGCCGATACGATGGTGGGGACCGCCGGCGGCACCTGGCACCCGAATGGATTCATCTACCTGGGCAGGTCGGGCCCGGGTTCCCTGCTCCGCGTCAGCGCCTCGGGCGGAGTCCCGGAGGACTTCACCACCCTCGACGCGGCCACCGGCGAGACCGATCATCTCTACCCGGACGTGCTCGGCAGCGGGAAAGGATTGGTGTTCAGCATCCGGTACAGCTCGACCACCGTGGCGGGCGGCGCAAACATCGGGGTGGCCGACGTGGCCACGGGCGAACATCGCGTGCTGGTCGGCGGGGTGTACGCCCGTTACGCGGCTTCGGGCCACATTCTGTACGTGACGAGGGACGGAACGCTGATGGCGGTCCCCTTCGACGACGACGCTTTGGAGCTGCGTGGCGAGCCAACCGCGATTGTCGACGGCGTGGGTCTGCGAAACATCTTCGTTCCCGATCTGACCATTTCCGACAACGGGACGCTGGCCTATACCACAGGCAGCGCCGTGGCCCAGGGGGGCGAGCCGGTGTGGGTCGATCGCAACGGCAGAACCGACGCGGTGGCCGCGGACTGGACGATGCGTGTCTCGAGTGTGGCCCTTTCCCCCGATGCGGAACAGTTGGCTTTCACCGCGGCGGAGAACGACCAGCAGGTGTGGGTGACGCAGCTCGCACACGGCACTGCGTCAAAACTGACATTCGAGGGGACACGAAACAACCGGCCCGTCTGGACCCCGGACGGCCGTTCCGTCGCGTTCGTGACGGACCGTGCCCCGAGACTTTCCCTGTTTCAGCGCCCCGCCGACGGTACTGCCGCCGCCGCACCGCTGCACCAATCGGACGGCGCTTTGCAGGAGGTCGCGTTCTCGCCAGACGGAGAGTGGATCGTCTTCCGCCGCGGCGGTGGACCTGCTGGCGATATCTACGGCCGGCAGTTGACTCGCGACTCCGCCGACGTGCCCCTGGTGGCGACGAACTTCCAGGAGTCGTCCCCGACAATCTCCCCGGACGGACGGTGGTTGGCCTACGTGTCCACCGAAACTGGCGATCCCCAGGTATACGTTCGACCGTTCCCCAACGTGGATGACGGTCGATGGCTGGTTTCGACCAACGGCGGAACGGAACCGGTATGGGCTCGGAACGGACGGGAGCTGTTCTACCGGAACGGCGAAGACGATCTGATCACCGCGGAAGTCGCGCCCGGTGACGCCTTCACTACGAGGGCCCAGCAGGTGCTGTTCTCCGCGCGTCCGTACCTGTCGAGCGTGTTCCACCAAACGTACGACGTGACCCCGGACGGGCAGCGGTTCCTGATGATCCGAATAGGGGAAGGTTCCTCGGACAACACGGAGCTGATCGTGGTGGAAAACTTCTTCGAAGAGTTGAAGACCAGGGCGGGCAATTGACGGCGAGCACCGACGGCCTCTCCACCACCATCGCCGACAGCTACCGGATCGAGCGGGAGATCGGCGAAGGCGGGATGGAATTCTGAGGAGAGGATGTCTGCGTGTAGTGGCGGCTGATCGCCATACGATCGCATTGTTACAACGAAAAGATCCGAGGATCGCTTCCTCGGCTCTTCGAGTGACTGCTGTGGTCCGCCCGCAGCTAATTCCTGCGCGCCAGGATTTCATCAAAGTTGGGATTGTGTTCGCGTGCGAACCGTATCGCCTCGTGATCTGGTGGCAGCTGGTGATAGTAGAACACACTTCCCTGTGACATCTCTTGATCCAGCTCCTCGATGCGGGGTGCTTACTTCACCAAACGCGTCTCCGGGTACTGCGCGTACCAGCCGAACCAAAAGGCACGATGCGCGGGTAGCCGTCGGAGTTTCGTGCCGTTCGGCCCGGTGAGCCAAGCCTCTGACAGCGTCCATCGCCCGCCGGCCTCATCGCCCGCCGTCTGTTGCCCGTCCCACCGGTCGAACACGAAGCCATTGGTTTCGTAGACTCGGCTCGCGCCGCTTTTATCGGTCAGTATCACGAACGTCAGGGCGCCGATCGAGTCGTGGTAGACAGTGTTGTCCGACAGAAAGTCGACCGAGATCGCAAGTTGTTCATCGGGAACATCCGGAAACCGCAGAGCGAGTACTTCGTCTTTGTTGCGAAGTCGATCGTCCAACTCGGGCACGGAGAACATGAGGTCGTCGTTACTGAAGTAATGCCGATACGCGGCGCCTTCTCGGTAATCTCGGTCATGTCCCGTGGTGAGGGACAGCACTTGCGTATCGGGGTGGCGGCGTCGCCATTCGCCCCACGTGGTCGTCACGACAAACAGCGGATCCAGTTCGATGCCTTGGCCAACCAGTGGTCCCACCACCGGGGTGCCGGTCAGTGTGGACCATAGTGACCGGGTGTCGTGATCGTACATGAGTTTGTTAGAGCGGTATAAGAAACCGCTCGTGCCCAACTCGTGATGCGCGCCGTTCACCGTGGATCGGTAGAGGATCATGGTGCCGCACAGAGTGCAGTAGACACCGGTGAAGTGTTCGCCCCCAATGGTGTCTTTCACCATCTCGTGCCACGCGAGAATGCGTTTGGGATAAGCGCGCGCCTCTCCGTTGATCGCAACTCCGAACACGATATTGTCGTCGTCGAGATAGCGGCCCTCGCTGGCGGGGATCAACTGCGGCAGATCGAGCGGGGGGATGCCGTCACGGCGCACCCCTCCCCACCGAATTTCATCCAAGCGGATCGACGCGCCCGGTGACAGGTCGAAGTAGTCGCGAAAGCTCTCGTCGATCAGACCGTACAAAGCTTCTTTGAAATCGGCGTACCGGGGGTGGGTGCCGGGGTCGGTTTCCCAAATCCAATCCCACCACTTGTCCATGTCGTTCCCGAACGACTTGCCGGTGGCTCGCTCCAGCAGCGCAACGAGACGCGGCCGCATGAGCTGCCCGTCGGCCACGATCCGATGCAACTCAACGAGCAGGACGGCGTGCGAGTCGTGCCAACCCTCGAGGATTTGTTGTTCCGCCTCCTCCCAGATTTCCGGTTCCCAGGCAAGGAGATCGAAGAAGGCCTGGATGTCGGTGGCTTGCGCTCGGCCGAGCGCAGGCGTCAGCATGACTGCCGCGGTGATGAGGGAGAGGCACAGCCGATCGTTCATCTTTCAACTCGGTTCGATGCAGTATTTGAAACATCTTCGTCCGTTGAGGGGTTCCCGGCTCATAGACAGTGGGTTAACACAGGGGTACTTCGTCAGGTGGCTCGAGATTAGCTTGGAACTCCACTCTTCGGGGGAGAGCGGGTCACACCGTCCGGGCACTGGGTGACCTGGTTGGCGGGCTTAAAGAAACTGCCGCTGCTAGTCGGGACGGCGGGATTTGAACCGCTCTTTGCCTTCGCACTCTACTGCTCCGGCAGCGCTTGATCCGGCTCTCGCTCCTTGGACATGAGCATTCTCCCCGCTCCTTGAACCCCTCACATTAATCCCAAATCACTGTCCAAAGAAATCGGGGAATACCCAGAGCGATGGAGGGATCCACCTCACTTGGCACTTCTTACTTCTCACTCGTTGGGCTCTTCGCGTCACTGCTGTGGTCAGCTCGCAGCTAATTCCTGAGTGCCAGGATTTCATCAAAGTTGGGATTGTGTTCGCGTGCGAACCGTATCGCCTCATGATCTGATGGCAGCTGGTGATAGTAGAACACGCTTCCCTGTGACATCTCTTGATCCAGCTCCTCCGCCAGATTTCGGATGTCCGTCGTGTACGACTCGTAGTCCAAACCTTCGTACTGCTTCACGATGTAGAGAAATGCGCCTTCGGGGAACGGTGCTTCCCAACCAGTCGGTGCGTTCGACCCGAAATGGAAAGTCGAACCCGCCTCCATCACCTGCCTCTTGCCCTCACTACACAGCACCCACCGTCCACTAACTGTGAAG
>JBDHFY010000183.1:0-11567 GCA_039590195.1 Gemmatimonadota bacterium
AACCACGGCCTGCGAATCGAGCACCTTCACCGTTTCGAGATCGAGTACCTCGAACGTGGCGGCGCTGCTTGCCACACGCTGCAGCGCATCACAGGTTGCCTCGGCGGCACAGCGCAGCTTCCCGAGATCGGAACCGGCTCCTTCGGCGGCGCCGACGAACGCCTCGTCTTGCCACATCATGTCTACCCGCGCTTGGCATCCGCCGCCGGAAAGCTCCTCGAACGCCACACCCTCGAAGCGAACGCGGGGGATCTTTCCCGTACTCATCCTAGTCCCTCCACCGTACTGAGGTTGACCACCGCCGTTCGATTCTACGCGTCCGCGCTACGCCTCGCCAGTGTGTCACGCCTTCTTCGGCGGCCACGGAAAGAACGCACTGGTACGCTCCACGTAATCCCGATACTGAGGCTTGGTTTCTCGCAGACTCTGTTCGAGGAGCGCCACGCCGGAAACCTTCATGAGCAGAAACGTCATCAGCACCGGACTGTAGAACGTCCACCAACCTCCCGGTGTCGCCACCGCCAGGAGAAAGAACCCCCACCAAACCATGGCATCACCGAAATAGTTGGGATGCCGAGTGTAGCGCCACAGTCCAGTGTTCAGCACCTTCCCTCTGTTACCAGGATCCGCTTTGAACCGGGCCAATTGCGAGTCACCGACCACCTCGAAGAAGAAACCAATGGCGAACACCGTGATCCCTGCGAGGTCGAGCCATGTCATTCCGTCCGGACCCTGGGCCCGCTGCGCCTGGAGCAGAGGCGCTGCTACCGCCCAGAGAATGACCGCCTGGAGGAGGAACACCGAGAACAAGCTGATGAACGGGAATTGGGCTCCGCGCTTCCGTCGCATCTCACGGTACCGATAGTCCTCCCCTTTGCCCCAGTTGCGCCACGTGATGTAGACCGAGAGCCGAACGCCCCACAGGGTAACCAGTGCCACCACAACCATCTTCCGAACCGTCTCGGCGTCTGTGAGCACGAACGCAAGCCAGGCGACGAGCACGAATCCCAGTCCCCAGACCCGGTCGACGATACTGGCATCCCGCGTGACGAGGCTCCCAACCCACACGAGGATCATCAGTGTCACCGCGGCACCGAAGGACGAGAGCAGCAGCTGGAGTAGGGAAGTCACTCAGTCACGCCGTTCAGCAAGCTACGGGAAGAAGAAAAGGGGAAGGGCAACGGCGTCGAGCGTTTCCCCTTTCCCCTTTCCCTTTTCCCAGGGGCTAGCCTTAATACGTGGCAGTAATCCCGCCGATGAACCGCCGTCCAATCACCGACCCGCCGTACATTTGGTAGCGCCCCTGGTCCAAGACGTTCGTTGCCAGTGCATGGATTCGAACATATGGATTGAACTGGTAACCCGCGCTCACGTCTACGGTCTGACGCGACGGGATCGGACCGAAAAAGATCCCAGTGGCCCAATCGTAGCTATCGACGATCTGAGCGCTCACCCGGAAATCGAATCCCTGACGGCCGCTGTACGCTGCGGTCAGATTCACCCGGTGCTCCGGCGTGTTGGGGACCAGCAGGTCGCCCGCGGCAATGGACGCCTCATCCACATCGAACTTGAAGAATGTGTAGTTGGCGTCGAATCGGACTTCGTCGGTGGCCTGAATCCCGGCACCGAGCTCGAAGCCATACTCGTCCGCCTTGCCCTGATTGGCATACGACACGACGATCGCCGAGACGCCGTTCTCTAATCTCGTAAGGCCGAAGGCGGCAAGGGGCTGTCCTGCCGCCAACAGCTGGTCACGGACGGCCTGTTCCAGCGTCTCTCGAAATGCCTCGGGAACCGCCGCAGGCGCGGTCCACGCCCCGAACGTGGGGTTTGCCCCCGGCAACAGATCGGTAACGAAATCGGAGAGCCGGTTGTAGAAGCCGTCGATCGTCACGAATACGCGAGGCCCCAACTGACCTTTATACCCAATTTCCACGCCGGTGACATGTTCCACATCGAGGGCGTCATTACCCCGCGCCAATACGGGTACCGCAGCGGAGTTGTCGAACAGTTGACCGTCGGGCACGCCCGCAAGGACGGGTCCCAGAGGCGATGCCCGCAGACCCGCCTCCAGCAGACTGAAATTCGCCGGCAGCCCTGCCGGGGCTCTCAGGAAGAATTCGCTGTAATTCGGCACCTGAAACGCTCGGTTGACGGTCAGCCGAACCGAGTGATCAGGTGTGGGGCTGATGACCAACGCACCCTTCGGGGAAAACTGCAGATTGATCAAGGTACCTTCGTCCACACGACCCGCTGCAACGATCTTCACTTGTGGACTTACCTCAACCTCGATCTGACCGTATCCGGAGTAGTACTTATCGGTTCGGTCGTCGTCCTCCGCCCGCATCAGCGTGGCCTTTGTGTCGAGCAGATAGGCCCGGGCCGACGCCCCGACGACGAACCGCGCGCGACCGTTGGCGAACCCCTGGTTTACCTGCGCCTCACCGTGGATGATGTTTGACGTTTCTTCCAGGGGAATACCGGCGTTGAGCGAGAGCTGGGGATCGAGCGTGTTTCGCCCCGACCACCACGCCATCACGTTGAATCGCGGAGCCGCCCACTCGGCCCGGGCCCAGGGGCGCACCGCACGGTTCACCTGCACCCGGCCGATACCCGTGATAAACGTTTCGTTCTCCACCCGGGTGGCACCACCCTCCAGCGAGAACACAGAGCCATCATCGGCGTAGTAGTCGAACCGCCCTGAGCCGTAGATGTTCTGTAGTGCATCCGGATCACCCGCGGCGGCCCGAGTCAACGGATTGAGACTTTGGCCCGCCAGCGCTGAGGCTTCGATGATGGCCGGCGCAGCGTCGTCGGAGGCGTCCGCGTACTCCCGTTGCCAGTCGAGACCATCCCCGGCTGTGCGGGACTTCGTCCACGTTTGGCTCCGGTAATAGCCCACGTTGAACTTGTATCCAAAGCGCCCATCCGGTGTCACACCACCGTGGCGCAGGTCGCCCTTGAACGTGGCCACTGAACGCGTTGGCTCCGTACAGCGCCGAGCCGGGGCCGCGCACCATCTCGATGCGACCGAGATCGTCCAGCGACGCTGACAGCGCGGGCCATTCCTGAGAACCGAGGAACGCGATGGCCAAGTCGCGGCCGTCCATGAGCACGAGCACCCGCCGATTGAGCGAGGAGTTGAAGCCCCGCGCGTTCACGTTGAAGTCGTTGACACCACTTTGCACGACGTCTGATCCGGGGAGCTTGGCGACCGCGAGAGGCGCCTGGCCGGTCACCGCGAAGTCGCGCGCAACGGCCGGATCCACCACGGAGACCGCCGCGGGAGCCTCCACCACACGCTCCGGGGCGCGAGAGACACCCTCCACTATCACCTCGGCCAAGGATACCGGCTGCGGCTCCAGTGCGGCATCTGCGGTAGCCGTCTGACCGGAGGCCACCGTCACCGCGATCTCTTGCGGCCGGTACCCGAGCCACCGCACGACGATTGTTTGCGCCCCAACCGGGACCCGATTCAACGTGTAGCGGCCGTCTCGGTCGGTCACGGCGCTGATGCCCGTCCCCTGAACCGACACGATGACTCCCCGCAGGGCGCTACCGGCATCGGCCTGCGTCACGGTGCCTTGGACGGTCCCGGTTTCCTGTGCCGGGAGTGCCTGCGGTATTGCCAAGAAAATCACAATCGCGGTGAGACCTGCAACACACCGCAGGAAGCCTGCTCGACGCAAGATTGCGTCCATGGCTCGTCTCTCCTGATTGCGTGAACCAGCGTAACTGCGATGGACCGGGGTCGCCGCTCAACCAATCGGACCGCCCAAAGATGCGGCAAATGGCAGCGACCCGCGAGGGTGCGGCGGGTTATCGACCAAGGGCCTCGGACCATCGGCGACCAACCCAAGCGACCCGGGGATCCACACCAGCGCCCACCGGGAGAGCCAGGGAAGGGGACGGCAACGCAACTCAATCTCATTCAACGTGTTGTGGTTGAAAGGGATGTGTGCCAGGCAGGGTCGGCGCGAGGGCTGGGGCTGTGGGTCGGCCACCACAGTTTCATTGCACAGGAGGAGAAAACGCCGTTGCGGCGATGCAACAGAGAAAGTCGTTCTCGGGGCGTGGCTTAGCCCCTTATAGGTGTTGCGGCAGTCCTAGTCCTGGCCCGCTTTCTGCCGTGTTGGCCACCGCTCGCCACGCGCCTCGAGCGGAATCGTCTATAACAGGAAAGGACCATGGCTTCGACAAACCGGTGGGTCGGCAAGAGTCTCCGTCGCAAGGAGGACGTCCAGTTGCTCACGGGGAAGGGGCAGTTCGCCGACGACCTGAAATTCGCGCGCCTGACCCATGCCGCGATCTTGCGGAGTCCGTACGCGCATGCGCGGGTTCGCTCCGTTGACACCTCGAAAGCGCTCGAGCTCGCCGGAGTCTTCGGGGTGCTCACCGGCGCCGAGGTCGGGCGTCTGTCTCGACCGTTCCCAACAGGGATGCCGACACGGCTACCGTATTTCAGCGCCGCCGTCGACAAAGCCCGATATGTCGGGGAGCCTGTGGCGATCGTGGTGGCCGAAAACCGCTACATCGCCGAAGACGCCTGCGAGTTGATTCGCGTCGATTATGAAGCGCTTCCCGCCGTGACCGATGCGGAAGACGCGAGCCGTGATGGGGCACCGCTGCTGTTCGAGGACCTCGGCTCCAATGTCGTCAATCAGCGTCTCCTCTCGTACGGGGACGTCGATCATGCGTTCGCCAATGCCGACGTCGTCATCGAGCACGATTTCAAGTTCCACAAGTACAGCTCGACGCCCATCGAAACATGTGTGGCCGTCGCACAGTACGACCAAGCCACGGGCGTCATGACCATCTGGTCGAACTTCCATGGCCCGTACTCACTTCACTCGTTTGTCGCGAAAGGACTCAACCTGCCGGAGAACCGGTTGCGCCTCATCGCACCGACAGACATCGGCGGGAGTTTCGGCATCAAGATCGGAATCATCCCCTATCTCACGCTCGTCGGGTTGGCAGCGAAGAAGACCGACCAGACGGTGAAATGGGTCGAGGACCGCCGCGAGCATCTCATGGCCCTCAATAGCGGCGCCGAACGCACTGCCTACTACCAGCTCGCCGCCAAACGGGATGGGACGATCCTCGGCATCAAGGCGAAGTACGTCGACAACAACGGCGCCTACATCCGCGCACCCGAACCCGCCAACCTCTACCGTACCACCGGCAACACCACCGGCCCCTATCGCACCCCGAGCCTGCAAATCGATGCGAACTGTGTGGTGACCAACAAGTCACCGACCGGCCCCAATCGCGGATACGGCTGCCAGCAGCTCTACTACTGCCAGGAACGGATGGTCGACCTGCTTGCAGAAAAGCTGGAGCTGGATCCTGCCGAATTGCGGATGCGCAATCTGATCCAGCCGGATGAGTTCCCGTACCACACACCGTCCGGAGGCCTCTACGACAGCGGGGATTATCCCGCGGCTGTGCAGAAGGCTCTCGACATGGCCGACTACGCGACCTTGCGAGCCCACCAGGAGGAGGCCCGGCGGCAGGGGAGGCTCGTCGGGATCGGGGTGGCCACCGGCGTCGAACCGTGCGTCAGCAACATGGGGTATCTCAACATCGCGTTTCCACCGGAGCAACGGGCCAAACCGCGCTTTCATGGCAAGTCCGGCGCTGGCGAGGCGGCAACCGTGAAGCTCGATCCCATGGGACAGGTAACTGCCATCCTCGGCAGCGCACCGAGCGGCCAGGGTCACGAGATCCTCGTGGCGCAGGTGATCGCCGAGAACCTCGGCGTCTCACCCGATGCGGTGAACGTCGTCGCCGGAATGGACACATTCACCCGGCTGTGGACGATCTCGTCGGGGAACTACTCCAGCCGCTTTGCGTCAGCGGGTCTCAGCGCGTTCGCTGAGGCAAGTACCAAGCTGAGAGAGAAGATTCTCCGCGTCGCCGCCCACCGGCTCGGCTCGGCCCAAGACCAGCTCCGTGTCGTAGACGGCAAGGTGTTCGTCGGCGATGCCGACGAACCAGCAATCGACTTCCGCGGCATCGCCGGCATCGCGCACTGGAACCCCGACGCCCTTCCGGACGGCATGGAGCCCGGCCTCCAGGTGACCCATCTGTTCAACTACACGCCGGCTCGGATCATCGACGAGAAAGATCGCGTCAACAGTTCCAACACCTACGGGTTCATTGCAGAAGTGGTGATGCTCGAGGTGGATCGACAAACAGGCGAAATAGAGTTTCTCAAGTTCGTGAGTGTCCACGACGCCGGCGTGATCGTCAACCCGCAGCGAGTCGAAGGGCAGGTCTACGGCGGACTGGTGCACGGCATCGGCGGCGCGATGTACGAAGAGCTGGCCTACGACGAGAAAGGCCAATTTCTCGCGGGTTCGTTCATGGACTATCTGTGTCCGACCGCCATGGAAATCCCCGATCTCGACATCGGTCACGTTTGCTCCCCTTCGCCGTTTTCCACGATGGGAACCAAGGGGTGCGGGGAGGGCAGCGCCATGACCGCACCCGCAGCCATCGCCAACGCCGTCAACGACGCGCTCGCGCCGATGGGCGTCCGTATCAACGAGCTGCCACTGACGCCGAGCCGCCTGTGGACAGCGATGAACGGGGCCGGGGCAACCAAGGAGGTCGTGCTGGCGGAGCGCGGTAACGAGTGAGGAGTGACTCCTTGCTCTTCAGTCGAGCGCCTAATGATGCGCGAAGGAGGTCTGTACTGCGGTGAAGATTAAAGGTGAAACGACATTCGACGCGAGCCCCGACCGCGTGTGGAACATCCTGATGGACCCGGAGATCATCTCGCAGTGCATTCCGGGCTGCCAGGAACTGAAAGAAGTCTCCGACGACGAGTTCTCCGCACGGTTGCGCATAGGCATCGGAGCGGTGAGCGGTACGTACGAGGGCACGCTACGCATCAATGATCGCGTACCACCGTCGCGCTACGCCATGGTGTTCGAGGGCAGCGGTCGGGGTGGTTTTGTGAAAGGATCCGGTGAGGCGCTCCTCCGCGCCGAGAACGGCGGGACCGTCATCGCCTACGACTGCGATGTGGAGGTCGGCGGGCTCATCGCATCGGTGGGACAGCGGGTACTCGAGGGTGTGAGCACGTTCCTGGTCGGACAGATGTTCAGCAAGCTGCAGGGATTCGCGGCACAGGAGGAAGCGGCATGAAACCCTCGGCTTTCGAGTACTTCCGTCCGACATCCATCGACGAGGCGCTCGGTCTGCTCGAGCGATACGACTTCGAGGCCAAGGTCGTGGCCGGTGGCCAGAGCCTCGTCCCGCTCATGAATTTCCGCCTCGCCGCGCCCGCCTACCTCGTGGACACCAACGGAATCTCCGATCTGTCCTACATTCGGCGCACGGACGGGGTGATCGCCTTGGGCGCGATGGCCCGGCAAAGTGAGATCGAGGACTCGCCGGTCGTGGCCGAGAGCTGTCCCCTCCTGCACGAAGCCACCAAGCTGATCGGCCACCGGACCGTGCGGAATCGCGGAACCATCGGGGGGAGCATCGCGCATGCGGACCCCTCGGCAGAGTACCCCACCGTCCTGTTGGCCTTGGACGGCGAGGTCGTCGTGCGAGGACCGGCTGGTAAGCGCGTCATCCCGGCACGAGAGCTCTTTCTCACGATCTGCACGACGACCATCGCACCCAACGAGCTGCTCACGGAGATCCGGCTTCCGGTTCTTCCCGCCGGCACCGGTTCCGCCTTCGTCGAGCTCAATCGCCGCCATGGCGATTGGGCAATCGTCGGCGCTGCCGCCGTGCTCACGGTGGGGAGGGATGGAGCGTGTTCCGATGCTCGCATCGCCGTCGCTGGTGTGGGCGGGACACCCATCCGGTGCAGTGAGGCCGAGGACATACTGGAGGGCCGTGGTCTAGACGAGACCCTGTTCGAGGCGGCGGCGGAACGCGCCGCTGCAGCCGTGGACCCCGTGGACGACCTCCACGCCACCGCAGATTACAAGCGTGCCATGGTGAAGGTCTTCGTGGGCCGCGCGCTGACGCTCGCAAGCGAACGATGTCGGAGGATGCCAGATGTCTAGAGAGATCAGGGTCACGGTCAACGGGATCGACCACGTTCGCCACGTCCAGCCTCGGAAGTTGCTCACCGACTTCCTGCGCGAAGATCTCGAGCTCACCGGTACGCACGTAGGATGTGAGCACGGTGTGTGTGGCGCGTGCACGATTCTGTTGAACGGCCAGACGGCCCGTTCATGCCTCATGTTTGCCGTTCAGGCCGACGGCGCCGACATCGTGACGATCGAGGGACTCGGTGAAAACGGCAACCTCACTGCGCTGCAGGAAGCGTTTTGGGCGAATCACGGGCTGCAGTGCGGCTTCTGCACGCCTGGCATGCTGATGTGCGCCGGCGAGCTGCTGCGCCGGAACGCCGAGCCCAGCGATCACGAGATCCGGGAGGCGATCTCCGGGGTCCTGTGCCGCTGCACGGGATACCACCACATCATCGAGGCGGTCAGGGACGCTGCGCGGGGCCAGGTCGGGGAGTCAAAGACCTCAGTCCCTGGAGCGGCACCCCAGTGAGGAGGAGAGAGGCCACCCTTTGCGAAGGGGGCGGTTGCAGCGACCACCTCACCCCTTCCTCTTTACACCGTGTCACTGCGATTCACTGCGGAATGCAAGATTTTGCCTGGTTTTGCCCTGTCAGTTCCCCGATGCACATCCCTAAGTCTTTGGATCACAAATACATAGGGCGACCCTCCCCAGGCACGCCTCTTGCGCCCTCGGGCGATGACCGCGTTTCCCCACTGGCGGGGGAACCCAATCCGCGCCAACATGAGTCCAGACCCGAGCAGGGCTCGGAGAAGGCGGGCGATGGTGCGTGAGACCAGGATGTGTGTTCGCGTCGACCTTTGCAGTCCGAGGCCCCAGTAGGATGCGGGGCGTCTAAGTGACCGAGCACGGCACCCGAGGGTGGACCTCCAGGCGCACGCCGATCCACGGTTTGCACGACCGGTTCGCGCCGAAGACACCGGGTGGTGACGCGAACGTCCCACTTCCGGAGGAACGGGAGAAAACGCTTGACGTGGGGCGCGTGAACGAGCCTGCCGGAACGGTCGAGCCCGGAGCAGCCGGCGGCGAGAATGGTTCGCCGGACTATCCCCCCGACCTGGTCTTCATCGTCGGCCCGGACGGCACCATCCTGTTCGTGAATCGCGAGCTTCCCGGCGTGCCACAGGGCGAGGTCCTGGGCACGTCGATCTACGAGTACATCTTCCCAGAGCAGCACGATCTCGTCCGCCAGTGCCTCGACCGGGTATTCGCTACCGGCGAGGCGGGGGGCTATGAGTGCAGCGGCATGCGGCCGCACGACGCCCATTCCTGGTACCAGTGCCGGGTTGCACCCAACCATCGCGAAGCGCGCGTCGTCTCGGCAACCATCATCGCGCGAGACATCACGAGCCTCAAGGTGGTAGAGGATCGTCTCCGGCAAGAGCGCGAGGAGCTCAAGGACCACCTCGAGGAGCAGGCCACCGAGCTCACCGAGATGAAGCGAGCATGGGCGGAGCGCATGGCCCGTGAGGGCGAACGCGACCGCGACCTCGGCCGATTTCGCGAGCTCCTTGACCAGTCCGGCGAGGCGATCTTCGTCACCGACCCATCGACTGGCCAGTTCATCGATGCCAACAACACGGCCTGCCGGTGGCTGGGACGCTCCCGTGACGAGCTGCTCTCGCTCACGATCCACGATCTCGAGGTCGATTTCCCCTTGCAGACTCCCGAGACCACCGCCGAGCACGTGGTCGATACTCGCGACAGTTCCCGGCCGCGCACCTTCGACCACGGGTTCCATCGCCGCCGCGATGGAACGACGTTCCCCGTCGAGGTGGCGATTGCCCACCGGTGGCTCGGGGACACCGAGTATGTCTTAGCCGTTGCCCGCGAGATCAATTCACGAAAGCGTACGGAAGCCGCGCTGCGGGAAGCCGAAGACCATTACCGTGCGCTCTTCACGCTCGCGCACGACGCTGTGTACCTCTCCGCTCGCGACGGAACGGTGGCGGAGGCAAACGACGCCGCCGTCGCACTGTTCGGGTATCCGCGGGAGACCCTCATCGGAGCCCCCGCAAAGCAGCTGTACCACCGGCCCGCCGACATCCGCCGGTTTCAGCGAGCGGTGGCCGAGAACGGTTCGGCGCGAGACCTCCCGGTCGACATGGTACGGCGGGATGGATCGACGTTCCGTGCCCTCCTGTCGGCGACGCTCCGTCGCAGCGGCGACGGAACACTCCTGGGATACCAGTGCGTGCTCCGTCCAGCCAGGGACGGCGCAACGGTGTCGTACGAGGTAAGCCTACCAGAGGTCGAAACCACACGAGCTCCGCAACCGACGGCCGCCCCAGTCACGACTGAGGAGCCGCACAACGAGGTACTGCTCCTCGATCCCGATCCGGCGAGCCGCTCTGAGGCACGAGAGATTCTCGAGCGTGCAGGCATTAGCGTCATCGAGGCCGCCAACGAGGTCGAATGTCAGCGGGCCGTGCAGACGTTGGAAGCCGGGATCGGAGCCATACTGGTGGCCCGCCAGGTCCTCGAGTTCGGGTGGGAGTGTTATCAGGAGCTCCGCAAGCGGCGGCCCAGCGCCCAACTGCTGGTGATCGCGGACGAACCGGAGGCTGCCGAGAGCCAGCTGAGCGGCCTGTCCGGGGTGCAGCCGGTGTCACGGCACCCTCTTGCGCTCGTTCAGCGAGTGCGGTCTGTGCTCCGCGCGGAGACGCCTACCTAACCCGTTCCCGCCTCGAGCCGGGAGCACCACGGGATCCCGGGAGTACATCACAGGACGAAAACCCCAAAGCGCGTAGCCAGCATTGCGCAGTTCCCCTTGGCGTCCCGTGCCCTGACCGCCGGGTCAACAACGGTGTAGGGAGCTCCTTGACCCCCTCGCCGCGGGCTGCTAGGTTTTAGCCATAAGTACAAGGCGAGCAGGAACCTCAGCCCTCGTGGGTTCTTTTTCGGCCCACGGGTGTGTTTTGTTGTGTCCGCTCCCTTGACGTAGTGTAGAGCGCTGTCTAGCTTTGGTTTCTACTGTGAAGTATTTCGCTCTGCAACAGCTCTTTGACAACTGATTGGGTAAGGGATCATCGAGGAGTGCGGCCCGTCTGAAGCGGCGAGTGCATCGGACACTTGTCGTGAGGGTTTGAACTCCGACTTTGATCCGGACGACAACATTGATCGTTCGGTACGAGCAGATTGAACAATCTTCGGAGAGTTTGATCCTGGCTCAGGACGAACGCTGGCGGCGTGCCTAACACATGCAAGTCGTACGAGGTTATCGAAGTGCTTGCACTTCGGTGCCTAGTGGCGGACTGGTGCGTAACCCGTGAGCAACCTGCCCTCTGGCGGGGGATAGCTGGCCTAACGGCCAGGTAATACCGCGTACTGCGCCGGGCTCGCATGGGCCTGGTGTGAAAGCGGCCGCAAGGTCGCACCAGAGGAGGGGCTCGCGTCCTATCAGCTTGTTGGTGGGGTAACGGCCTACCAAGGCGACGACGGGTAGCTGGTCTGAGAGGATGGCCAGCCACATTGGGACTGAGATACGGCCCAGACTCCTACGGGAGGCA
>JBDHFY010000184.1:0-13262 GCA_039590195.1 Gemmatimonadota bacterium
GCGGCGCGTTGTTTGACAGGAGCGGATGACGTGGCACTCATGGGGACCCTACCCGCAACAGGGGCATGTCTGCACCTCCTCGAGGACTCTACCCGGGTGGCGCGACCGCGGGGCGGCACCGGGTCAAAATTTGGGCAGCGGTTCGGCCTCGCTAACGAGACCGCCCGCTTTCCGCAATATCGCATCCGGCGGACGGTCCGTGTCGCATGGTAGCTAAGCTATTGGGCCGCAAGTCATTGTAAACAGGGCCTATAGAGAACACAGCGAAATTTGTATGAAGAAATCTTTAATATTTTGTCCAGAGTCGGCTCGAAGTACTACGGCTGAGGACTAAGGTGCCGGTGGGCGGGTTGGATGTCGGTGCCTGGGGACACCATTTCGGCGCGGCTGCAGGCGCGGGGAGGGCAGGAGAGGCAGCAGGGGCAGGAGGGGCAAGGGGGGGCAGAAACGACAGGAACGGCAGAGACGGCAGAAACGGGTACGTACCATTGGTGTGGGGGACTTCCAGTCCTGATGTCTATTTTAAGGAATACGGTCCCGTGCTTGCCGCAGACCGATGTGTTGAGGCACCCCAATCTCGGTGCCTGTGATCGCGGCTTGCGTCCCTGGTTGGGCCTGGCGATAATATCTCCCGTCGCCTCGCTAGCTCAACTGGCTAGAGCAACTGACTCTTAATCAGTAGGTTCGGGGTTCGAGTCCCTGGCGGGGCACTGAAACCGGTGAGACCATTCGTCTCGCCGGCGTTTTGTTGTCCGGTTGACGCCCCCGCCATGGCACCACCCCGCTCGCGTCCGCTTCCCCTATCCCTTCCACGCCATCCCCGCGCGTCGGGGTTCACGACCGACCGCTGCGCGCTCGTTCGTGCGCTCGCGTCGGGTCGCCCGCTGGCGCGGGCTCGCTCCGCTCTGCGTCGAGTCCCTGGCGGGGCACTAGGCCACTGATTGCGCTGAAATGCGCAGATTGACACAGGTCCCCCCGGCGTCTTCAACGACGTCGGGGTTTTGACTTGACGTGCATAGCTGCGACGAGGTTACCCAGGGCACAAACGTATCAGCGCCAAATCCGCGCGTTTCTGTGGAATCTGCGGCCCGAGTCCCTGGCGGGGCACTAGGCCACTGATTGCGCTGAAATGCGCAGATTGACACAGGTCCCCCCGGCGTCTTCAACGACGTCGGGGTTTTGACTTGAGGTGCATAGCTGCGACGAGGTTACCCAGGGCACAAAACGTATCAGCGCCAAATCTGCACGTTTCTGTGGAATCTGTGGCCCTCACCGCTCACTTTGTTCCCCCACCAACCTCGCGACCCTCCCCCGGATGTCGTCGACGAGCGGTTGCAGCTCCGGATCGGCTTCCGCCCACAGGTCCACGAACCGGCTATAGTACTCCACCGCCTTCTCGCGGTCTCCACGCTCTTCGTACAACTCACCCAACCGCCGAACGGTGGAAGGGAGATAACGCCAGTCTTGAACTATCTGAAAGAGCAGTGGCGTCTCCAGGTACAGTTCGTAGTACGCCACAGCGGAGTCCGCATTACCCGACTCGTCGTATGCTTCGGCGAGGAGCCAGGCTAAACGCCGATCATTAAAGGGTTCGGTGTTCACGTCCCGCGCGGTGCGAAGTAGTGACACCGCCTCATCTGCACGGTCGGAGGCAAGAGCGACCTCGGCGTCGGACCGCATGAGGGCCAGCCGTCGGTCGTCGCGCTGCTCGTCGGACAGCCTGCTGCGGTAATCCTCGAGCAGTGACTGCGCGCGGGAGGCCTCACCGAGACGGGCGAGTCCGCGCACAATGTCCTCCCAGGGTCCGCCCGCCGTGGGATCCTCGGTCGTCTCCAACAATCGGTTCCACAGCTCGACGTATTCGTTCGGAGAGGGCGGGTCGAGGTCATACCATATGGCAAACTCGGCGGCTTCAAGCACCTCGAGCACCGCTCGTACCTCGTGCGAGAACCGGTCTCGACGCTCGGCGTCCACGAACCGCCGCTGCCGGTTCCATCGCCCCGCGTCATCCATCTGGCCCCGAACCGCCGCAAGCCTCAACCGCCAGCCATACACGTTCGCCTCCTCGTCGGCACTGGACCCGTGAGCCTCGAAGAGATCGTCGATCGCGGCGGCCGCGCCCTCGTAGTCCCCGGACACGTAGGCCACCCCCGCCCGACGGTCGTATCTGTCTGGGTGATTGGGGTACCTGGCTTCGAATAACTTGAGCGCTGAGTCGGCTGCGGCGAGATCGCCGAGTCTGACCTGCGTGCCGACAAGGTTCGTGTACGAGACCGCCGGCGCCACGCCCTGGACGATGCCTTCGCGGTACCAACGCGCGGCTTCCCGCGTGTTGCCGAGGCTTCCGTAGGAGACGCCGACATTGTTGAGCGCGGTGCCGTCGCGCGGGTATTTGTCCAGAATCGTGAGGTATGCCGTGATCGCTTTCTCCTCGTCTTGCTCCACATACACGGCATGCAGCGCCTCCACGTGATACCGCTCCCGGTCGGCCAGACGCTCGCGCAAAGCGTAGGCCCGGCGCAGTGCGTCGCGGCCTTCGGCCCCCTGCCCCCTTCCGGGACGGCTCATGAAGGCACCCAACCTGCGCCAGGCCATGGCAAACGTGCTGTCGATAGCAACGGCTCGCTCGAGCAGCGCGATGGCCCGATCCAGGTTGCCCGCCTCGCTCGCACGAGTCGCCTGGGCATAAAGCTGAAGCGCTTCGAGCGACGACGTCGTGAAGCGGTCGAGGGGAGGATCGGAGCGCAAGGAAGAGTACGACTCACCGATTCGCTCCCGGAAAGCCGTCGACATCTGGTCCACGGCGTCCATGATGTCGGCTGACGTTTTCGCCTGCTCGCTTACCGACATGAACTCCTCGCCGGTCTCGGCGCTCACGAGCCGGGCGGCGAGCAGGTAACTCTCGCCGAGGGAACGGATGTCGCCGGTGAGATAGGCCTTGATGCCCTCACGGATGGCAATCTCGGACGCAACACTGGGAGTGAGCGGCGTGTCCTCCGGCCGTTCCATGCGTGCGAGAATGTCGGCGACCTGGCCGGTTGAGAGCAGGGTGATCGCCGGCGACTCGTTGAGGTCGATACGGAAGAGTTCGGCAACGGTCCCGCCGAAGGTCGAATCCGACGTGGCGTTCTCGAAGTCCGCCAGCACCAGCCGCGCCTGCTCGTCCAACACACCGGTAGCCACGAGCGTGCCCAGCGGCCCAATGCCGAGCACCCGCATCGCCATGAACCCGCCGGTCACCACGGTGAGACCCGCGAAGGCCAATCCGCCGCCGAGGGTTGCCTTGCGCCAGGTGAAATGCTTCCGCACCCCCACCGGTGTGGTCACGTGCATCCCGGTCGTTGTGGCCACGGCGCGCCGTTGTTCGTGTCTCCCGGTCACCAGCATGATCGGCAGCCCGACCGCCAACAGCGCGATCGCACCGACGAACACCCAATTGGGCAACCCCAGCACGTTCATCAACATGTAGACCAACACCAGAACGACCGCGGCCCCCGCTCCGAACAGCGCCGCGACCTTGACCGGCGTGATCGCGGCCAGGCCCGCGGGACCCGCTGCGCCGCTCAGGGCCGCCGGGACAGGCTGGGTGCCGGTGGGAGTCACGCCACCGCTCGGGGGGGTGGCCATCGAGTCGAACTGCGTCTTTAACTCGTCAGCGCGCTGCCACCGATCGGCCGGCAGCTTGGCCAGGCATCGCATCACCAACTCGTTGAGGGCCGGCGGTACGCTCGCCCGATGCGTCGTGCAGGCATCGGGCGCCTGGGTCACGTGGGCCGCCAGAACCTGTTGCGGATTTGCACCGGTGAAGGGCGGCTTGCCGCACAGCATCTCGTAGGCGAGCGCGCCCAACGCGTAGATGTCGGCCCGGTGATCCACCTGCGGGCTGGCCGCCGCCTGCTCCGGTGACATGTAGGCGGGCGTGCCCAGGGCCACCCCCATCGACGTCAGCGACTGGCCGCCCGTGGAATCCGTCACCGCCTTGGCCACCCCGAAGTCCGTGACCAACGCGTGGTCGTCTGAGAGCATGACGTTGTCGGGCTTGATGTCTCGGTGGACCACCTTGTGGCGGTGGGCGTAGGCCAGCGCGTCCGCCACGTCGCGCAGAATGCGCAGCGCCTCCCCGATGGGCAGCTCGCCTTCCCGGGCCAGCTTGGCCCGCAACGATTCTCCCTCGATGAACGGCATGACGTAGTACAACAGATCGTCGTGCGATCCGGCCGTCAGCAGGGGAACGACGTGAGGGTGTTGCAGCGAGGCGGCGAGCTGTATTTCCCGCTCGAAGCGATCGATGTTCACTCCAGCAGCCGTCTCCGGCGGCAGGAGCTTGATGACGACCTTGCGGTTGAGGGCCTTCTCTTCCGCCAGGAAGACCCGGCTCATTCCGCCACCGCCCAGCTCCGTGTCGAGGCGGTACGTGTCGCCGAGGGCCGATTGCAGGCGGTTGAAGAGGTCAGACATAGGGGCGTAAGATAGGACTACCCGGTTGCGATGGCGAGTCTGGTACACCCACGGGCCCATTGGCGCGATGGGGTCATCCGGCAAGGTGGTAACCTGTTGTACCTTAGTCAGTTACGACTCTGGCGGGGCATGGCACCGGTATGACTCTCGTCTAGCCCAACACTTCCGGATTCACCACGCAGGAAACGTCCACGTCGCGACCGTCGAGGACTGACAGGATATTGGTGACTGCCTGTACGCCCATGCGCCGGAGTGATTCGGACGTGACCCCTGCGATATGCGGTGTGACGATCACGTTTGGCAGTGCCCACAACGGGTTGTCCGTGGCGGGTGGCTCGTCGGCAAAGCTGTCCAAGCCCGCCCCGGCGATTCGACCGTTGCTCAGGGTTTCCACCAAAGCCGCCTCGTCCACCACTTCTCCGCGGGCGGTGTTTATGAGGTAGGCGGTGGGCTTCATTGCCGCCAGTTCGGCTCGCCCGATCAGACCGCGGGTTTGATCGGTCAACGGACAGTGAAGGCTGACGACGTCCGCTTCGCGCAGCAGCTCGCCGAGACGCTCCACCCGCTGTACTCCCGCCGGCAGGTCCCTTTCACCCAAGAAGGGATCGAAGACGAGCACCCGCATCCCCAGAGGGTCCAGCAACGTCGCAAGGTCACGCCCGATGCTTCCGAAACCCACAACGCCGAGACATTTCCCCGAGACCTCGATGCCCTTGAACACGGTTTTTTCCCACTTTCCTTCCCGAACGCCGGCGTCAAGCGGTCGCAGATTCTTCATGATCGCGAGCAAGAGCGCCAATGCGTGTTCGGCCACCGCACGAGCATTGGCCGCCCGCGTGATCATGACGGGAACGCGATGGCGGCTGGCGGCCCCGATGTCGATGTTATTCACACCGACGCCATGCTTGGCGATCACGCGCAACCGTTCGGATGCCGCGATTACCGCTTCGTTGATGTCGCCCATGCGCACTAGCAAGGCGTCCACCTGTTCGCGCGCAGCAAGACCGGCAATCTCCTCCGCGTCCGTGTACGGGGGAGTCATGAGCGGTTGAATCCCACGCTTGCGCAGCAACTCCATAGCCTCGTCGGCTATGGACGGCCCGGTGATGAGAACCTTCACGTTCCGGGTCACGCCTTGGGGACCGAGCTGGGAGCCTCACCGCGGGCAAGGCTGCGAATGGAATCGAGCAACTCTGCTTCCATGGGAATGCCGTCCCTGGATCGGATCTCCAGCTCGCGAGCCTCGATCTCGCCGGGCAGCAGCACCGGGTCCCCGACACTAGAGGGCTCGGTGTCCTTGATCAAACCACAGAGTGTTTCCATGCGCTCGAAATACGTGTCCAGCCCTATAGTTTTCGCCGGATCGATGGCCAGGAAAAAGAAGCTGACCTGCTGCGGCTTGTCCTTCTGCTTGAACAACGACTGGACCTCCGTGGAAACCGCTCCGCCGCTCAGCACTCCCGCCAGGATGTCCACGGCCAGAGCCAGGCCGTAGCCCTTGTGACCGCCGATGGGCAGAACGTAGCCGTCAAGCGCCTTTGCGGGGTCGGTGGTGGGATTACCTTCCGCGTCCAACGCCCAGCCATCGGGAATGCGCTCACCCTTGGCGCCGGCTTTGCGAATCTTGCCGCGTGCCGCAACACTCATGGCAATATCGAGGATGAACGCCGGCGCGTCACGTCGTGGCGCCCCAACACCCAGAGGGTTGTTGCCGACCTTGACCTCACGCCCGCCCCAAGGGGCCATGCTGGGAAAAGCATTCGTGCCGAGGAAACACACCATGCCATGTCGGGTAGCGCGGAGGGCGTAGGGCGCCAACGCGCCTAGATGTTGGCTGTTGCGGCAGCCCACATAGGCGACACCGTTTTGCGCGGCCAGCCTCACGGCCAGGTCCAGGGCGCGGCTACCGACGACCGGACCGAGTCCGCGGTCCCCGTCGATCACCGCCACCGCAGGAGACTGAGACTCGACCACGATGTCGGGCTTGGCGTTGAAGACCCCGTCGCGAACGCGCGTGACGTAGGCGGCGAGACGCGAGGTCCCGTGGGTGTCGATCCCCTGCAGATCGGCGGTGACCAGGATCGCCGCGGCGGCATCCGCATCCGGTTCGGGAACGCCGACCGCCTTCAGTGCCGAACTGGCAAGAGACTGCAACTCGCCCCGCGACACCCGGAAGGCTCCGGTCATGGCGATCCTCCGTTACTCCTGCTGCGCCAGCGTGGCCTGCATGCCCACTGTTCTCTTCTGCATGCGCCAGCCCGCGTACAAGGATAGTAGGGTCAATATGATCAATGTCAGGCTCAACGGCCGGGTAAGGAAAATCGTCAAGTCACCGTGCCCGATCAACATGGCTCGGCGGAATCCCGCTTCGGCCATGGGACCGAGGATCGCCCCCAACAGGATGGGTGCCATGGGGAAGCCGGCTCGCGTGAGGCAAAAGGCGAAGGCGCCGACACCGATCGTGACGCCCATGTCGAAGGTGTACTGACGAATCGTGAACGCGCCAACGAGGCTCACCAGCAGCATGGCCGGCGCCAGGATGTAGGTGGGGACGTTTACGATCTTGCCGAACCATCGGCTACCGTACCAACCCATGGCCAACATGATCAAGTTGCAGGAGAAGGCCCCGGCGATGAACGTGTAGGTGATGGTGGCGTTCCTGGTGAACAGGTCGGCCCCGGGCACCAAACCGTGGATCATCAGTGCCCCCAGGATCACCGCCGCAGTCGGGCTTCCCGGAATTGACAACGTCAGCAGCGGAATCAGCGATCCGTTGCATACACCGTTGTTGGCGGCCTCGGAGGCAGCCACCCCCTCGGGAATACCGGTGCCGAACCGGCCGGGATCGTCGGAGGCGCGTTTCGCGGCTGCGTATCCGACAAAACAGGCGATGTTGGCCCCGGCGCCGGGGATGATGCCGATCAAGGTGCCGAGAAACGCCGAACGCAGATAGGTGCGTTTCATCTCCCAGATCTCGCGCCAGCTCAGCCGCGGCCCGCCGCCGTCATCCGTGCGTGCGCTGATCTGGTCGGCGCCTTTCCGAATTAGATCCTCGATCAGGATCAGGCAGCGCGGAAATGCAAACAGCCCCAGAATCAGCGGGATAAGGGGAAATCCATCGTAGAGGTAGATGGCCCCGAAGGTGAATCGCATGTCGCCGGTGATGGGATCGATCCCGACGGTCCCCAGCAATAGCCCCAGTAAACCCGCCATGATGCCCTTCAGGATCGACGTCGGTGACAAGGCGGCGATGATGGTAAGGCCGAACACGGCGACCAGGAACAGCTCCGGTGGCCCGAACGCCAGCGAGGCTCTAGCCAGCGGCGGTGCCAGCAGCAACAACACGAGGGCGCTGAACATGCCGCCGAAAGCGGAGGCGGAGACCGACGCCGTCAATCCCTTGTTGGCCAGGCCCTTCTTGGCCAGAGGATGGCCGTCGAACACGGTGGCCGCATCGGCCGAGGTTCCCGGGACACCCAGCAGCACAGCGGTGATGCCGCCGCCGTAGATGGAACCGGCGTAGACGCCCGCCAGCATGGGGAGGGCGACAATCGGGTCCATCCCGTAGGTGAACGGAACGAGCAGAGCAATGCCCACGGTCGCGCCGAGGCCCGGCAACGCCCCGCAGATGATCCCCCAAGCCACGCCGGCCGTCATGGCGAAGAACGTCAACGGTCGCAGGAGGTTCAGGATGGCGACGGCTTCCAAGGTCCTTCCTTGCTCCCCGTTGTTTGCTCTCCGCTGTTTTAGCGCCTACTCGAGAAACGGGAGGGTCGGCAAGCGCACACCCAACCCCAAGCGGAAAATGAAGACCAGCACGAGCGGCACCGCGATCGCGACGATCCAGAGTCTCAGCGCCTGAAGCCCACCGAGTAGGACCATACCGCCCAGCATGAGGAGAAAAGCCGCGATCTCGAACCCGGCCACCGGGAAGAGAGCAAGGAAGGCGATCACCAGCAAAAAAAATGCGCCCATGTGCATGGCGCTTCTGCGGGCCAGTTGTCTCGAGGAGCCGTTCGTCTCATGCGAAACCGCACCGGATTCCGGCCCCGCCGCCCCCGCCGCCTCTCGCCCTCGAGAAGAGAACCGGCTGCGCAACAGCTCCACAGCGCCGAACCCGCCAAGGGTCGCCGCCATGATGCGCGGGAAAAGCTCCGCTCCCGGGGTCATCTCCGTCGTCCAGAGGAAGACCAGACCGCACAGCACGAGCAGGGCGATCACCAATATAAAGGAAAGCAGGCGTTCGCCGAGCGTGGGTCGATCCTTTCCATTCTCACCTCAGCAGGTTCTCTTCACTGAGCAGCCCACGCATTACATCCTGCAGCTGGTGTAAATAGCTCGTGAAACCCTCCCCATTCATGTACGAGAGGGTTTCCCCAATCCCTATCCTCGCTGCTTCCTCTAGGAACTGCGGATTCTCGAACACGCGCGCGACGGTTTGTTCGAGAAACAGCGCGCGGTCCTCCGGCGTACCGGCTGGCACGGCGAAACCGCGATCCGAGCCGATCTGGATGTCGTACCCGAGATCCGCATAGGTGGGCACGTGCGGCACGGTCGCAAAACGATCGCTCCCCGCGACCACCAGGATACGCAGCTCACCCTCCCTCACCTGCTGGGCAAATTCGGAAACGCCGCCGGACCCGACATCGATGTGGCCTCCGAGCAGAGCTGCACGCGTAGCCGCCCCGCCGTCAAAGGGCACGTACTGCAGCTCGGCGGCGGCGGCGCGTTTGAACAGCAGGTAGTGCACGTGATGGGCGCCGTACAGGAACGTTCCGCCCCACGTGTACCTGCCGGGGTCCTTCCGGGCGGCCGCAATCAGATCGTCCAGGGTCTCAAAGGGGCTGTCGGCACGGACCGCCACGATCGAAGGATCGTGCACGACGCGCGCGATTGGGCGGAAAGCCTTCTTGAATTCATAAACCACGCCTTCGCGGGTCAACTCGTGGGTCACGATGCTTACAGTAGTGATCGCCCCCGCGGTGTAGCCGTCGGGTCTTGACGTCGCAAGCTTGGTGTAGCCGATCTGTCCGCCGGCCCCGGGGCTGTTCTCGATCACGAACGTCTCGCCCGTCAGACGCTCGGCGTGTTTCCACACAACCCGGGCCATGGCGTCGGTCCCACCCCCCGGACTGGTGTGCACCAAAATGGTGATCGGTTTGTCGGGATAGTCGGCATCGGTCGAACGCTGCGGCTTGAGCACGAAGAAGGTGACCGCTGCCACGAAGATCGCCACGGAGACTGCGACAGGACCATACCGCGATTGTGCCACGCATCCCTCCTGCTTCGCAGAGGCGTGATAGGAGGATCTCGCTCTCCCTGCACTCAGTATCGCCCCAGGTGTTGGTGGCGTCCACCCCGGTAGAGGGATGCAACCCGAGACGACGATCGTTGTGAAGAGCGGCGATCGGGAAGGGGGCGTCCTCGTGGGGGATGTTGGTGACGTGAACGTGGTTGCGCTAGTGGATGTTGCCGGCGATGTTTTGCGGCGCCGATGTGAGCGCTGCAAGCCTGAAAGCAACAGGAGCTAAAACATGTTCCGCAATCCTAACAAGCTGAGAGAGAAGCTAAAACAAGCCAAACCGGTCATTGGCACGGTGACGTATACGTGGAGCCCTGCTGTCATAGAAATTGCCGGCCTGGCGGGACTTGATTTCGTGCGCGTGGATTGTGAGCACTCTTGGCGTACGGACGAATCTGCAGAACATCTCATGCGTGCGGCGGCGCTCGCCGAGGTGGTACCAATTATGAGGATAGATGGGGGCAACGCAGCTCTGGCCATGAAGGCCTACGAAATTGGTGCTGGGGGAATTCTCGTTGTTGACGTTCAGACGCCGCAGGATGTGGAAGAAATCGTCAAACAAGCGAAATTTCCGCCCCGCGGTAAGCGCGGGTACAGTGGTCAGAACTGGTCTGGTGGCTGGGGTGCACGGGCGGGAAAGGAGTGGGTTGAATGGAGCGATCGGGAGCTGCTGGTTGGCGTGATGATAGAGAATGCTGAGGCCGTCAAGAACGTCGAAAAGATAGCTTCAGTGGGAGGACTGGATTTTCTTCATTTCGGACCAGCAGATCTTTCCATGGACATAGGACTGGGAGCGCCCGACAGGAATCACCCGCAGGTTATGGACGCGACCAGGAAGACCATTGAGGCCGGTCGAATGCATGGCAAGCTCGTGATATATGGTGTTGGTTCGGATGTGGCTCTGATGGAGAAATTCAAAGAGATGGGCCTGACCGGCTTTGAGCTTGGCAGCGATATCGCGGTATTGCGCTCGGTATGGAGTAAGAGGAAAGAAGCCATAGAAGCCATGACATGATGTCGTAGGAATGCGGCGGTAGTTCCCCGGCGGGCCGCCGCCTCGGCGATGACCCCGACAGCCAAGGGGCAGCCACGCAAAAACGGGAACCCGTCTCTAGCCATTTGAGGACGCTCGCACAATATTCTCATAGTCTCCCCTGGACTGACTAGCCTCGTCGCCCCGGAAAATGCGGGGTGGTGCTTCGGGCGTGTGGAGCCGCGGGTGGCCGGGGCGATCCCAAGCGGGCGCACCACCGGTTCGCAGAAAGGGTGGCCTTTATGCAAAGACAGGGAAGGTTCCTCACCCTCGTGTCCGTCCCGATCCTGGGTTTGTTCGTCACGACCCTCGGGTCCGGACCACGGCAGGTGTCGAAGCCGGATTTCGACGCCCTCGCGCGCAAACTAGTGACTCAGGTGACCAACGTACGCGAGGGTGATCTCGTCCGCATCACGGGCGGCACTCAGCAAGCAGAGCTGCTCGAGAACCTCGCGGTAGAGGTTCGCAAGGTTGGGGCGTTTCCGCTGATCACCCTGGGGAGCGACCGCCTGGCCCGCCGGATGTACGACGACGTTGCGGCGAAATATGACGGACAGACGCCGTCGCTCGAGCTGAAGCTCGCCGGCATGGTGACCGCCGAGATCAACCTGGACTTCTCGGAGCGTCCCGACAATCTGGCGGCCGTGCCGGTGACGCGGATCGCCACGGTGGACAGCGCATCCGGCGCGATCGCCAACTTGCTCTACTCCCGCAATGTGGTGCAGGTAAACTTGGGCAACGAGATGTATCCTACAGCGGCCCTCGCCGAGCAATTCGACGTTCCGCAGGACCAGCTCTCCGAGATCTTCTGGAGCGGCATTGATGTCGATTACCAGCGGCTGCAGGCAACGGGAGAACGAGTCCAGGCCATCTTCGAGGCGGGATCGGAAGTCCACATCACCAGTCCGAGCGGAACAGACCTCAGGGCGCAGATCGATGACAGCATGGTCTACATCAACGACGGTGTTGTGTCGGACGGGGAGCGCGAACGGGGCGGCGCGGGGCGTCTCGTGTGGCTCCCTGCGGGCGAGGTCTACCTGGCCCCGGTGGTCGGAACTGCACACGGCAAGGTCGTCGTCGATCGGTATTTCTTTAGGGGAAAAGAGATTCGCGGCCTCACACTCTCCTTTGAGAACGGTAGACTCACATCCATGGATGCAGAATCGGATTTTGCGGATTTTGCGGAGCAGTACGATGTCGCCGGCCCTGGGAAGGAGATGTTTGGGTTGATCGATGTGGGGATCAATACCCACGTGCGAAGCCCCTCGGGAAGTCGGATGATGGCGTGGATGTCGGCAGGAATGGTCACCGTCGGGTTCGGCAGCAACGTCTGGGCGGGCGGGCACAACAATGTTCCGTACGGTACAAACACGCATCTGCCCGGAAGCACGCTGAGCGTGGACGGGCAGGTTGTGGTGGACGGCGGCGTGCTTGTGGTAGGACCTGAGCGGTAGAGCTGGTCTCGCCACTGAGGCCGCGGAGATTCGCGGAGATGTGCGGATTGACGCGGACGAGAGGGGCGCGGATGAGCGCCCAAGATATGTGGACGAAAGTGTGTGCCGTCATCCGGCCACGGGGCAAGCCCCACCGTCGTAAAGGACGTTGGGGCGGGTTGGTTGCATAGGCGCATTAAAGCCGCGGAGGTTCGCGGACCGGGCGGCCAAAACCCTTCCGGGCATTTGAGAAGACGAGCCGCTTGAATTTCGGTCTGGAGCCAAAGTTGAACAGCAGCCCGATCTCGAAGGAACTTGCCCTCAAGTAATTGAGGAGCTGAGCGAGGTGAATCGGGTACAAATCCTCACGCGCCTTTATCTCGATGAGGACCGTGTCGCTTACGACCAAGTCCACGCGAAACTGACCCACCGAAATGCCGCGGTAATGAACTGATATTCTCTTTTGATGTTCAACTGCCAGGCCGCGGCTGAGCAGCTCACGGGCCAAAGCCTCCTCGTAAACAGCTTCAGCGAAGCCGGAGCCCATTCGCCAATAGACCTCATAGAAGGCTCCGATGATTGTCCTGGTGAGGTCCTCGTGTAAGAGCGGGGTCATTTCACTCCGTGACGTGCTCGACTCCCATATTGTGGGGGTTCCAAGCCTTCGCCGGCATCATTGCTTTGCGAGCTCGTACCAGATTTTCTGTGAGAAAGAGTGTCTGAGGTATCTGTCCCCCCACTGTTGGATGGGTCCCCAGAGTCCCTTTCCGCGGCCTTCGCTCTGCGGTCGTCCGCGCCCTTCGCTCTGCGGTCGTCCGCGCCCTTCGCTCTGCGGTCGTCCGCGCCCTTCGTTCCGCGGTCGTCCGCGCCCTTCTCTCTGTGGTCGCCCGCGCCCTTCTCTCTGCGGTCGTCCGCGGCCTTCGCTCTGCGGTCGTCCGCGGCAGTCATCCGTGTCTCCCATTACGTCACTTACCGTGTATAATTGAGGTCGCCGTCCCCGGCCCGAGGGCCCCACCCCGGGACCCAAGCAGCGTCC
>JBDHFY010000185.1:0-8532 GCA_039590195.1 Gemmatimonadota bacterium
GAGCGGCAGAACGAAGCGCTTGCTATCAGCGACCACCCGGCCGAGTTCTACCTCTATCTGTCGAACTCGTTCCGAGTCCACCTCACCGAGGAACTTGAGGGTCAGATGCATCGCATCCCGGTTGACCCACCGGAAGGGATAACCGGCCTTCCTGAGCGGCGCTGCGATCTCCCAGATCCCATCGCGCACCGAGGCCGGCAGATTGATGGCTATGAACAAGCGCACTGCCGCTCACAAGCACTCGGCGGACAGTATTGAGCCATCGCCCCCGGCGACGGTTCGTCAGCCGAGGGGCCACATGGAGCAAACATGACGTGAATTATAAGGCCGTCGGCTCGGGACTGGAGAGGGACCACGAAGGCCACTCGGCGAAGCGGCGGAGGAAGCATCGCAGGACGAGCCCGCGACGCGTAGGAGTTAGCGGCCCGCCCTCAACCGCTCACGCAGTATCACACCCAGGATGGTCACTCCTGCGCGCACACTCCCCAGCAGGCTGCCGCTGATCTTGGACCGGCCCATGCGGCGGCGGCGGTACCGGCTCGGGATTTCCAAGACCCGGAGCCCAAGTCGGGCGGCGCGGATCTGCATCTCGACGGTCCAGCCGAAGTCGGTATCCTGCATGTTGAGCGACCGGAGTCCGTCGAGTGTCAGGGCCCTACACGGTGCGAGATCGGTGTACCGCACGCCCCAAAGTCGGGCAATGAGGAAACATGCCAGCCGATTCCCGAGGTGCTGAACCGGGGTCAAGGCTCCTTCCTCCCCAGCAACCAGCGTGCGGCTCGCCAACACGAAATCCGCCCGGCCCTGGGCGATGGGCTCCAGGAGCTTGGGCAACTCCCGCGGGTCGTCGCTGCCGTCGGCGTCGAGAAACGCCACGATGTCGCCACCCGGCTTGCCGACCAGGGCGCTCAACCCGGCGAGGCAGGCAGCGCCATAGCCGCGGCGCGGTTCCGAGACGACTTTGACTCCGCGGGCCGCCGCCACGGTTGCCGTGCGATCCCGGGAACCGTTGTCCACCAGGACGACGTTCAGGTTCCCGAGCACGGCCAGCGCGTCGAGGACGGAGGGGAGAGAGGACTCCTCGTCCAGGGCCGGAATGATTACGTGGACTCGTTGGGCCGGAGGCGCCGTTGACATTCTCTTCTCTCGAGGTCCCCTCGTGATGCCCGGTCGCGTCAAAGGTGCGGCTGGTGCGCTCTTCGCCCTAGAGTTCGCTGCACTCACCTGGCTCGCCAGCCGGGGCGAGGCGCCGCTAGCGACCCTCTTCGTCTGCTACGGGGCCGGCTTTGCAGGTTACCTGGGCGCGGTGGTGTTGCTCAAGCGCCACGGAGCGAACTGGTCTCCCAACACCGCGCTCTGGGTCGTGCTCGCAGCCGGTCTGCTGCTGAGAACGCCGTGGCTCCCCACGGGGCTCTCCCTCTCGGACGATGCATGGCGTTACCTCCACGATGGCCGCGCCCAGGTCGCCGGCATCAGCCCCTACCGATACCCACCTGCCGCGCTCGAGGCTGGCGCGTTCGCCGGTCCGGAGTATCCGCTCATCAATCACCCGGAGCTGCCCACGATCTATCCGCCAGCCGCGCAACTGGTCTTCCGGTTGGCCGTCCACCTTGGGGGAACACTCCTCGCGTGGAAAATGCTCCTCCTAGTTTTCGACCTCGGAATAGGCGCTGCGGTCATATGGCTCCTGCGGGGTCGAGGCCAACCTGCGATCCATGCGGCCGTCTACCTGCTCCATCCCCTTCCGGTCATCGAGTTTGCCGGCAATGGGCATGTCGACGCATTGGGAATTCTGGGGCTGGTCGTGACTCTCGCGCTCATCGAGCGGCGGCGGATGGCAGCGGGCGCCTCACTCGCGCTCTCAATAGCCGCCAAATATCTGGCGCTGCCCCTTATCCCGTTCGCCGCCAGGGGCCTGTCACGGGAAAAGCGGCTGGGGTTACTGGGTATCGTTCTGGCCACCATCGCGCTCGCCTACGCCCCCTTTCTCGACTACCCGCCGTTCGGCAGCCTGGGCAAGTTTGCCCGCACCTTCGAGTTCAACGCACCAGTGTATTCGCTGCTCCTCACCGTGACCTCCCAGCTGGGGGCTCGCATCGTGCTGGGCGGTGCGTTGCTGGTTCTCCTCGCCTACTTATGGCGCGCCAGAGCCTCGCTGGAGGACGCGGCCTTCGTCTGGCTGGCGGGAGTATTGCTGCTCTCGCCGATCGTCCACCCCTGGTACGTCGCGTGGCTCATCCCGTTCCTCGCCTGGAGAGGGACGACATCATGGGGCTGGGAATGGTGGGCATTGGCATGGACCGGAACGGTGGTCTTTGCCTACGCCGTGCTCACGCAGTGGCGGGCGGAGAGCGTGTGGGAGCTTCCCACGTGGGCGCTGGTGCTGGAGTACGCGCCGGTGTACGCGTTGCTGGCGGTGAGATTGGTGGGGCCCCGGCCAGGAAGGTGAGACGTGAGAGGGGAGAGGGGAGAGGGCTCCGCACTACCCAGACAGGGTCCGTTATCGAGTGAGCGAGCAATTACTCACTCGCATGACCAGAGGGGAGTACCGCTATCCTTATTCAGGTGGCCCGACCCAGCGGACTCACCGCGCCGCGCGAACCTCCAACACCCGGCCCGGAAGCGTGTTGGGATCTACCATCGCCACGCGGATTGCCTGCCGACCGTCTGCAGCGAGCACCGTGACCTCGATATCCACCCGATCGACTCCGGGCGGCAGGCCAAGGTGCACCGGGGCCGTTCCCTGGGAGCAATAGCCGCCGCCGGTGTCCACCAGCCTCGTCCCCAAGAGCCTGTTCGTCCCGGACTCGAAAACCCTGACCTCGGACCCGGCCGTGGTATGCCTTCCGTTTTGGTCCAGCACCCTCACCTGAATCGAGCGGCGGGCATCCTCGTCCGGCAGGAGGTTGCGATAGAGTACGTGCGTGCCTGCGTCGTTGTTGTTGTTTGCGAGCGCGAGATCGAGATCCCCATCCGCGTCGAAGTCCGCCCACTGCACCCCGTGGCTTGCTCCTTTCTCGAGGACTGTTTCGGGCGTCACGTCTGAGAACTGGCCGGCGACGTTGCGAAAGACGTGGTCGGGGACCTCGGCGACGTCACTCAAGTAGGACGTGACGAACAAGTCGGCCCAGCCGTCGTTGTCGTAGTCTCCCCAGGCGACGGTGGTCGAGTGGTAGTCTTGACCGATGACGGTTCCCGCCCCCACCTCCGTGAACGTCCCGTCGCCGTTGTTGCGCCAGAGCGTGTCGGGGCCGTAGTTCGCAACGAACAGATCCAGGTCGCCGTCGATGTCGTAGTCCACCACGGCGGGCCCCACACCGCCGATTTCCTCCGTGCGATCGGGCGAGTCCATGCCCAGTTCCGGAGCGATGTCCGAGAACCGGCCGTCGTCGTTCCGGTAGAAACCGTCCTGATCGCCGTTCTGGTTTGCCACGAACGCATCCAGGTCACCATCCTGATCCATGTCGAACCACGCTACACCCACGGTCTTTCTCGGATCGTCGATGCCGGAACTGGCAGAGACGTCCGCGAAAGCCCCCAGGTCGTTTCGGAAGAGGCGGTTGGGCTGTTCACGAAAGGCAATGAACAGATCCACGTCTCCATCGTTGTCGTAATCGATCCAGGATGTTTGGCGTGTGTTGCCGATGAGATCGACGCCGTACTCACCCGCCATGTCGATGAAGCCGGCTCCATCTCCCTCGTTCCAATACAATCGATTGGGCGTCTGCTCCGAGTCCCGAAAACCGATGTAGAGGTCGAGATGGCCGTCGGCGTCGAAGTCCCCCCACGCGGCGGCCCGCGTCTCTTCCTCGTCGGCAAGCCCGACTTCCGGGGCCACGTCGGTGAACACGCCGTCGTCGTTGCGGTAGAGACGGTTGGGCGCGCCCCTGAACCCGATGAACAGGTCCAGATCGCCGTCGTTGTCGAAGTCGATCCAGGCGTTGGGCTGTGCGCCTGGAGAGGAGAACAACGCCGGTTGAACGGCCTCGAAGGCGGGGCCGCCAGCGGTGCGTTCCGTGTCGGCGCAGGCTGTGAGGAAAGCTCCGGCAAGGCCGGCGAACAAAGCGATTGGAGTAGCGGCAAGGTTTTTCATAGTATGCGATATCTACCGAGGTTTGAGCGTGCCATCAGTGTGTGTGGTTGTGCGTGTTGAGAGCGGAGCTCCGCTGATATCAGCGAACGTGATGTCATGCTGCGCTATACCCTCCTACACGATGTCGCTCTCAGCGACTTCGCGGTCGAGGCGGTAGTGGTCGGCGAGGGCTTCTTTGAGGCGGTCGAAGACGTCCGTGCACGGGAGACGACCTCCGTGCTAGCAGTTAGGTCAATGATAGGGATTGGGGGTGAAGGGAGCTAGCATGAGGGGGGCAAGAAAGAATTACAAGACAAATACTTCGGATTGTAAATCAGGAGGGGAAAAACCGTCCGCCGAGGTTGGGTGGAGTGGCTGGGATGAGCACCGGACGACCGCTCCACTGCTCCAGGGTCATCTCGCTACCCAACGTGCCCCATCAGATCGGCTACGGTTGTCTCGCGAAAGAACGTGGAGATCTCTTCGGAAAGCGTCTTCCAATGCCCGTGCGCGGCGCACGGGCTGTGATCGCTGCACTCCTCTCGCCCGAGGAGACAGCGCCGGTTGCCGTTGAATTGGTCGAAGACTTCCACGACGGCGAGGAGAGAGATTTGCTCGGGCGTGGCGGCGATCCGAAAACCGCCCCCTTTCCCCCGCGCCGACAATAAGACGTTGGCCCGCGCCAGCTCATGCAGGATCTTCGACAGGTAGTTCCGCGGGATGCCCAGGGCATCGGCAATGACACTCACTTGGAGCGGCTCATCCTGGCGGTGCTCGGCGAGATATACAACTGCCCGGAGGGCATATTTGGCTGTGCTGGAGAGCAACTGACCAGCCCCTGCAAGATGAAAGGGGTTTATCGTTATTTTCATGTTAATATGATATTTAAGTCTCGCCAGCGCAACCCAGGTACGGGGCGCGCTGGCTGGATGCCCTGCCCCTGTTCTCCGAGCCCATCGGCCAGGGCGGTCGTATGCGACCGAAAAATCCCAGGCGCCTTCTTCTTGCCTCAGCCTCTTACTCCATGTGACCTTGCCTGTGGGTGAGGAGTGTCGGTCACGGCGGAAGAACTCGATCGGATCCCCCGCCACATGCGGTGCGAGGAAATCTGTGAGGGGACCGTGCTCCTGTACCGAGGGGAGGGAGGAAGGGGAGGGGGGAGTAGCTAGTCACCAATTAGCTGTTAGCTTTTAGCGTCAAGCACAAACTCCCGATTTCGGCACCGCGGCGCCCTCGACGGGCCGCCCGACTCCGCCGGTGCTTTTTCCAGCGATACTCGATGCACGGGTGTCGTATACCCTCGCTCGTCAATCGCCGTCGACAACCCAGCGAGTGGTCAACAGCTAACAACTCCGAACCAGTCAGCGACATGAAAACGGCCACCGCCCCACTACACCCGTCAGCACGATCGGACGAGGTAGCGCTCAAGAGAGGCATCTGCGGCATTTGCCCGGCGGGTTGCTGGGTGAAGGTCGGTATCGAGGAGGGCCGCCTTGTCAGTATCGACGCCGATACCGGGCATCCACTCGGCATGATCTGCCGCCGCGGCAAGCACGCTCCCGAAATCGTCTACTCTGAGCACCGCCTCACACACCCGCTGCGTCGCGTCGGGCCCAGGGGGACGCACGAGTTCGAGCGGATCAGTTGGGACGAAGCGTACGACACCATCGTCGAGCGACTGAACGACATCAAGCAGCAATCAGGACCGGAAGCGGTTGCTATCTACACGGGCCGGGGTGCGTTTGAGGCCTCGCTCTGTGACATGTTCCAGCCCAAGGGTGTCGCTGTTTCCTCGGCCTCTAGCCTCCTCTTCCCTTTCGGCTCCCCCAATACGATGGGCGTAGGCGCGTTGTGTTACGTCTCGTTCGCCATGATCGCGCCGCACGTCACGATCGGCCGCATGCTGGTCAACATGTTCTTCGACATCGAGAACGCCGAAGTGCTGGTCGTATGGGGAACAAACCCGGCCACCGATTCGCCGCCGTTGGACATGCACCGATTGGAGGCGGCGAGCCGGCGCGGCGCCCGGGTCGTCGTCATCGATCCGCGCCACACCGAGACGGCCAAGCGCACGGGGGCCGAATGGATTCCCATTCGACCAGGTACCGACGGCGCCCTCGCCCTTGCGATGATCGAGGTCATGGTCGAGGAGGAACTGTACGACGAGGAGTTCGCCGAGGAATGGTGCCACGGGTTTGACGAGCTGAAGACCTACGTGCAACACTTCCGTCCGGAGGTCGTGGAAGACATCACGGGCGTGCCGGCCGACACGATTCGCGACCTGGCGCGGGCGATCTGCAACGCGGCCGGCGCTTGTCCGGTGATGTACACCGGTCTCGAATACTCCGACAGCGGAATCCAGGCGATTCGCGCCGTGCTGACGTTGTTTGCCCTCGCTGGCCAACTCGACGTGCCCGGGGGGATCGGTCTGGCGATGCTCAACAGTCACTTCCCCATCAACCGATCCTGCAACGTGCCCAACCCCGACGTCGATCGCGCGGTGTCGCGGGACAAGTTTCCGGTTTACAGCGACTACCGGGGCGAATCGCACGCGAGCGGGCTGGTGGATTCGGTGCTGAAGGGCGAGCCGTATCGGATCAGGAGCTTGATCATTCAGGGTGCGTCGATTCTCACGTCTTGGCCCGAGACCGCCGTCTGGCGCGAGACGCTATCCAAGCTCGATTTCATGGTCTGTATCGATCGGCAGTTCACGGCTGATGCGGCGTACGCCGACATCGTTCTGCCGGCCACGACCATGTTCGAGAACAACTCCTACATGGCGTACGGACCCATCTTCCGTATACGGGAAGCGCTGATCGAGCCCGTGGGAGAAGCCAGAAACGATTACCTGATCATGGCGGAACTCGCAAAGCGGCTCGGCTATGGCGATCAGTTTCCCCAGACCGAAGAAGAGATGATACACAGCGTCCTCGAAGGGTCGGGCTATACGCTGGAGGACGTCCGTGCCGCCGGCGGGTGGGTCAAGATCCCGGCGCCGATGATGGAGTACAAGAAGTGGGAAAAAGGCGGCCTCCGGCCGGACAGCGCGCCGGGGTTCGACACGCCCACGGGCAAATTTGAGATCCACTCCAGCGTTCTCGCCGACTACAGCTACGAGCCCCTGCCCAAATACACGGAACCCAAAGAAGGTCCGCTGAGTCGTCCGGACCTCCGCGAGCAATTTCCCCTAGTGTTCAACTCGGGCGCGCGGCCGCAGACGGACTTTCGCTCCCAACATCACGGCATTGAGGGCCTGGTCAAAGACCACCCCGAGCCTACGGTAGAGATAAACACCGGGGACGCGGAAGAGCGGGATGTGCAAACCGGCGATCTCGTCGAGGTCTGCACGCCGCGCGGTGCCGTCAAATTCCGCGCTCGGGTCACCGACGACATCGTCCGAGGGGCCGTGGAGTGCAGCATGGGCGGCGGAACGCCCATCGGTCCCGAGGCGTGGCAGCAGTGGAACGTGAATCTGCTCACCGATCTCGCCAACTACGACCCCATCAGCGGTTTCCCGGTGTACAAGGCCCTGCTCTGCGACGTCATCAAAGTGACGGAAGGAACCGAAGCCACGCGGCGCTCCGCGACCAGGCACGCGCGAGCCGAAGAGGCTGCCGGCTCCCGGACGGGTGCCGGCGACACAGAACCAATCAGGCGCATCTACCTGGACAACAGTGCGACCACCCGCGTCGCCGACGCGGTCCGCGAGGCCATGCAGCCCCATTTGGAGGCGCGCCACGGCAATCCGTCGAGCATTCACGACGTGGGCCGGGATGCCCGCGAGGCCGTAGAGGCAGCACGACGGCAAGTCGCCAAGCTGCTCAATTGTCGCCCACGACGAGTGATCTTCACGGGAGGCGGTTCCGAGGCCGACAACATGGCCCTGAAGGGTGTTGCGTTTGCGCACGCGAAGAAGGGTCGGCACCTCATTACGACCGCCATCGAACACCCCGCCATCTTGAAGACCTGTCAGTTCCTGGAACGGATCGGATACGAGATCACGTATCTCGGCGTCGATGAGGACGGGCTCGTCGATCCTGCCGACCTGGAGGGAGCCATCCGGAGCGACACTATCCTCGTGTCCATCATGATGGCCAACAACGAGGTCGGTACCGTTCAACCGATTGCAGAGCTTTGCGCGATCGCCCACTCGTCGGGAGTCCTGTTTCATACCGACGCCGTGCAGGCCGCAGGGAAGATTCCCGTGGATGTCGCGGCGCTGGATGTGGATCTGCTCACGATCTCGGGACACAAACTCCACGGCCCGAAAGGTGTGGGCGCTCTCTACATCGAGAAGGGCGTCCAGTTGGAGCCGTTGGTGCACGGTGGTGCGCAGGAGGCTGGGTTGCGGGCCGGCACGGAAAACGTTCCGGGTATCGTCGGGCTTGGGAGGGCTGCCGAGCTCGCCATGCACACCCTGAAGGACGCGGACAGAGTGCGTGGTCTGCGCGATCGATTGG
>JBDHFY010000186.1:0-9082 GCA_039590195.1 Gemmatimonadota bacterium
GCTTCCCGGCATTGGCCGGAAAACGGCAACCCGCCTGACCTTCTTCCTGCTCAAACAGCCTCGCGACGCGGCCGAGCGGTTGGCTCGGGCTATTCAGGCTGTGACCGAGCGCGTCGCCGCGTGCTCTGCGTGTGGCAACTTGAGCGAGGGGGATCCGTGTGCGATCTGCACGGATCCGCGCAGGGACGCCACCACACTCTGTGTGGTCGAGGAGGCATCGGACATCGGGGCGATCGAGCGAACCGGCGAGTATCGGGGGCTGTATCACGTTCTGGGCGGTCACCTTTCTCCCCTGGACGGGATCGGACCCGAGGATCTGCACATCAAGGCGCTTCTGACGCGGCTCGAGAACGGATCGCAGGTTCGGGAGGTCATCGTGGCGACGAACCCATCGATGGAGGGTGAAGTCACGGCGACCTATTTGCGGGGTGTGTTGGAGGTCTCCGGGGTGCGCGTGACGCGGATAGCCCTGGGGCTCCCGGTCGGCGGAGATTTGGAGTACGCGGATCGCATCACGTTGACTCAGGCTCTCGTGGCGCGCCGGGAGATGTCGGCATGATCGGTCGCAAGGGCCAGGCTGCCCTCCTGGCGTTTGGATGTGGTGCTGTTATTGGCGCGGTATTCGCCCAACATTCCATGGGTCGACACCGCCGCGACCTGTTCAGCAGTCGACCCCTGCGGCGGTTGTCCGCGCTGGGGTTTCTCAGCGGACACCGGAGTGTCGAAACCGTCAGAGGGGAGGCGATCGTCCGACGCATGGAAGCTCGTCTCGGATAAGGCAAGGAGGCCATGGCCGGCACTGCGGGTACGTGGTCCCTCGATGAGGGTGATCACAGGCGAATCACAGAGCACCTGACCGAGCTCCTCAAGGAGACGAGTGCTCGGTGCGCCATGCTGGTGGACCGTACGGGCCAGCTCCTCGCCAACGCCGGTGAGCAGCTGTCGTTTGACCCCACGACGTTCGCCTCGTTGACGGCGGCCGACTTCAGTGCCAATGACCAGTTGGCCAAGATGATCGGCGAGCCGGAGTTCGCGTCGCTGTTCCATCAGGGCGAGAAAGAGTCGATGTACCTCGCCGACATTCAGCGACGGGTCATTCTGGTGGTGCTGTTCGACAAGCGCACCACCGTGGGGTTAGTGCGGTTGCGGGTCAAGCGCACCGTCGATGGTCTCGGAAAGATCATCGACGAACTCCTTCGGCGCGCCTCGGAGCCCGCAGGCGATAGAGGGCCGAGTCTCCTCGAAGGTGCAGATGACGAAATCGACAAACTGTTCAACGATTAGCGTGGTGGGCGCCCGATCATGTCGATGATCAACTACGCTTCCCGCGAAATCAACTGCAAGTTGGTCTACTACGGACCAGGGTTGGGTGGCAAAACGTCCAATCTCGAGTGCGTCTACGGCAAGGTCGCCCCTGACAGACGCGGGAAGATGGTTTCGTTGGCCACGGAAACCGAACGCACGTTGTTCTTCGATTTCCTGCCGGTGGATCTCGGAACGATTCGCGGCTTCAAGACGAGGTTCCACCTCTATACCGTGCCCGGCCAGGTCTACTACAACGCCTCTCGGAAACTGATCCTCAAGGGGGTCGACGGGATCGTCTTCGTGGCGGACAGCCAGCTGGAACGGATGGAAGCTAACATCGAATCCATGCAAAACCTGTACGACAACATGGCCGAGTATGGATACGATCTGACCCAGATTCCGTTCGTCGTACAGTACAACAAGCGCGACCTCCCCAACGCGTCATCCGTCGAGGAACTGCAGGGGCAACTCAATCCGGGATGGGAGGTCACTGACAACTCCCTCCATCAGGAGGTGCCGGACTCCATTCACGAAGGGGAGTTCCTCATCCAACAGATGGACGGAGTGTGGATTCAACGAGCGCCCTACTTTGAATCCGTGGCAATCACGGGTGGCGGCGTGTTCGAGACGCTCCGGCACGTGGCAAAGATGGTGCTCAAGACCCTGAGCTGAGGCTACGGCGTGGACACGCTTTCCCCACGACCGGGCGGCGACCCCGAAGCCGCCGCCAAGACTGCCGCAAACCGCCAGGCTGTCCTCTGGACGCTCCCGAACATCTTGACGATCTCCCGGATTGCGCTCACGCCGGTGATCATGCTCTTGCCGTTCATCAACGGCTACCTGCCGAAGCTCCTGGCGTTTCTCGTTTTCCTCGCGGCCGCCATCAGTGACATCTACGATGGATGGCTCGCAAGAAAACGAGATCAGATCACCGACCTCGGCAAACTGCTCGATCCGCTGGCCGACAAACTGCTGCTCTTTGCGGCGCTGATTCCCATCTACTGGATCACCCGGTATCCCATGCGCCAGTACGAGATTCCCTGGTGGGGGAACCTCCCGCTAGTGGTGGCGGCGCTCCTCGTGGGGCGAGAGGTCGTTATGATGGTCCTGCGCCACCTCGCCAAGCGGAAGGGGGTCGTCATAGCGGCCGGTGGTGCTGGTAAGCTCAAGACCATCGTGCAGGATATCTTCCTCGGCGCTACCATCGGCTGGTTCGCGTGGAAGGACATGCGGATCGCCTTCGGATGGCAGTCGGGTTGGTTCGGCGCCCTCTGGGAACGCTTCCACGGCGCCGTGGTCGCCATCACGCTCGGTGGCGCCCTCCTCCTCACCGTGTACTCGCTGTTCGTCTACATCTACCGCTACCGAGAACTCCTGCTGGGAGTCGCCGCGCCGCCAACGGGCTCCAGCGATGGAGCTTGAACTCGTCACCATCGGTAACGAGCTCCTCCTCGGCTTCACCCTCAACACCAATGCCGCCGAACTCGCCAGGGCACTCGCCGAGGCCGGGGTACGCGTTGCCCGGCACACCACCGTGGGTGACGACCCCGCCGCCATCGAGGCGGCGGTGCGCCAGGGGTTACAGCGCTCGGGCTTCGTCATCACGAGCGGCGGGCTAGGGCCAACCCGCGACGACGTCACGAAACGCTCCGTGGCCGAGATCTTTGATGCCCGCTTGGAGCTCGACCGCGGCTACCTGAAGGAGCTCGAGCGCCGATTCAAAGGGTTCGGCATCGGTCGGATGCCGGAGTCCAACCGGAGCCAGGCCGAGGTCCCGCGAGGCGCCACCGTCCTCCGCAACCCCTGGGGCACGGCGCCCGGACTGTGGCTCGAAGGTCCCCTGGGCGGGGTGATCATGCTCCCCGGCGTGCCCCGCGAGCTCCGCGGGCTTCTGGAGGCGGAAGTGGTTCCCCGGCTCCAGACTCGCGCCGGTGAAAGGTCAGGCCGTGTGACGCGGTCTCGCGTGCTGCGAACCACCGGAAGGTCCGAATCCGCCCTGGCAGACACCTTGGAGGGTGTTGCGGACCGCATCGCTCCGCTCACGTTGGCTTTCCTGCCAAGCCCGGAGGGAGTGGATCTCAGGCTCACCGCCTGGCAGATGGGCCAGCAAGAGGCGATAGCGGCGCTGGCCGCCGGGGTGGATACGATCCTACCGTCGCTCGGTGCGTGCTACTACGGGGAGGGGGACATCGATCTCGCCGCTCTGGTGATCGATCTGCTGGCTCGGAAGGGCCCCCGGCTGGCGGTGGCGGAGTCGTGCACCGGGGGCATGATCGGGCAGAGGATCACCGCCATCCCGGGGGCGTCGGCGGTCTTCGTCGGTGGGGTGGTGGCCTATTCCAACGCCGTCAAGGCATCGGCCCTCGGTGTCCCGGAGGCGCTCGTGGAAGAGCACGGGGCCGTCAGCGAAGCGGTCGCCAGGGCCATGGCCACGGGCGTCGCGGAGCGGCTTGGGGCCGAGGCGAGCATTGCCGTGACGGGCGTGGCGGGACCGGAGGGAGGCACCCCACAGAAGCCAGTGGGCTCGGTCTGGCTGGCTGCCCGTCTGAACGGTCGAGAGAAGGTCCGGGGCCGGGTCTTCCCGGGTTCCAGGGGAGACGTGAGGCTGCGGGCTGCCCAGGCAGGCCTGGACCTTTTGCGGCGGCTGCTCGTGGAGCGGAACGGCCCTGAGAGCGGGGAGCAGCCCTGATGTCAAAATGGCAGGCGCGATTGGTACGACGCTTGCTCCACAGGTTATAGTTCAGCCGAAGAATAAGTGCCGGATTTGGGGAAGTCTCCTGAAGGGTGGAGAATGAGGTCGAAAAAGTCGAAGAAGCAGAAGCCAGTCTCGGAGCCAGAGGTGGGGTCGGAGCAGTCTGAAGAGGGGACCGCCCAAGAGGTCTCCGATCCGCCTCAGGATGAAAGCCTCGAGGCGGCCAACGGCGAGGTGGCAGTTGCCGAGGCGCCCGAGGAGTTGATCTCGGCGGAGGAGTTGGCCGAGAAGCTCACGGCGGAGTTCGAGACCTTGCAGGATCGATACCTTCGCCTGGCAGCGGAGTACGACAACTTTCGGAAGCGGACTGCGCGCGAGCGCAGCCAGACGCGGGCGCTCGCTCAAGCGGACTTGGCGCGCTGCGTTCTCGACGCGCTCGACGATCTTGGCCGGGTGCTGGGCGTAGATCCGGAGACGGCGAGCGTCAAGGATGTCATCACCGGTGTGGAACTCGTCGAGCGCAAGATCCTGCGAGAGCTCGAGTCAGCGGGGCTCGAGCGGATGGGCGAAGTCGGTGAGACGTTTGACCCCAACCACCATGAGGCGTTGGGGTCCATGCCGGCGGACGGTCCGGACGGCGACCACACCGTCGGCGAGGTGCTGCAGTTGGGTTACCGTTTTGGGGGATTGTTGCTGCGTCCGGCCAAGGTGCGCGTGCGCATGTGGCAGGTCGACGGTGTCGGCGGAGAAGGGTGATCGATGCCTGCCGTGAAGGACTACTACCAGATTCTTGGCGTCTCCAACTCCGCGACGGAGGAGGAGATCAAGAAAGCGTATCGCCGCTTTGCGAAGCAATACCACCCTGACGCGAATCCGAACGACGCCGACGCCGCCGAGCGCTTCAAAGAGATTTCTGAGGCCTACTCGGTCCTGAGCGATCCCAGGAAGCGAAAGCAGTACGACACGATGCGGAAGTTCGGCGCGTTCACCGGCATGGGCGGTCACTCGTCTCCCGGTGGCACCGGCGGAAGCCGGTTCGAGGATTTCGATCTTGGCGGACTGGGCGGACTGGGCGATATCTTCTCGTCCATCTTCGGCAAGGGGAAGAAGGCCACGCAGGTCGAGCCCATCGAGCAAGTTGCCGCCGTGCCCTTCCGAACGGCGGTCCTCGGCGGCAAGGTTCCGGTCAGCGTCGCCGTGAGCGACTCGTGCCCCACCTGTGTTGGGTCAGGTGGGGCCCGTGGTGCAAAGATCTCCACGTGCGGCGAATGCAACGGGCGAGGCACCGTGAGCTTTGGTCAGGGCAGCTTTGCCGTGAATCGCCCGTGCCCGGCATGCCGTGGGCGCGGCCGCATTCCCAGCAAGGTCTGTGGTAAGTGTAACGGTCGAGGGGAAGTCGACATCGATAAGCGGTTGATGGTTACGGTTCCGGCCGGCACGAAGTCGGGCGCCAAAGTTCGGCTCAAGGGGCAAGGTGAGCGACATCCGTCGGGCGGGCGTCCCGGTGACCTCATCGTCACGTTCGAAGTGGAGCCCGATCGCTTCTTTCACCGAGAAGGCCTGGACCTGGTGTGTACGGTGCCGATCAACTTCGTCCAGGCAGCCGTTGGTACGAAGCTCAAAGTGCGCACCATTGACGGCAAGCGCGTGGTGCTCCGGATTCCTCCCGGTACCCAGTCCGGGCGCAAGTTCAGAATCAAGGGGCTCGGCGTCGAGCGCAATGGCGAGCGGGGTGATCAACTGGTGGCGGTGACCGTCCAGGTGCCGGAGAAACTCAGCGCCGACCAGGAGCGTATGCTCAAGGAATTCGCCGACACTGTTGGCATGAGATACTGACGGCTGGATTGCGCTACTGGGGGATCCACTCGCTCGTGCTGTCCGGCCGCACCTCTCCCAACCAGTTCACCACAAACGTCGCAAAGCTACCCTGGGCCGACCAACGGTCCACTTCTCCAAAGTCTCTGGCCAGCGAGAAGACGATGAAGACGCCGTCGCCCTCGTTGGGAATGCCGGCGATGACGTGTGGCCGTCCCTGTCCATCCACTGAAAGATCGCTGACGAACGCCGTCTCCGCCCACGGCCACTCGACACGCCACCGGATGTTACCGAACGCATTGTACAGCGCAATGGTGTGGTCGGGTATCGCATGAAGCACGCCGCCACCGGCGGCGACGAGGAACCCAGTTCGCATGGCACCCTCGGTGAGCGCGAACGTCGTACTGGAATCTCCGGCAAGCGCGATCAGTCGCCGGTCAGGGGCCTCGACGACGATGCGCCCGTCCGGGAGAACCGCGAACTGATGGCGGGCAGCCGTGATGCCGTCGAGGTCGATTCGCCGGACGAGTTCGCCGTCCGCCGCGAGCACCACGATCGACGGTCTGCCGTCGTCCACGTCGGACACATACCACAGTCCGTCGAGGGCCTGCACGTGGAAGGGGCTGTGGAGGATGTCGGTGCCCAGGGTGTCGGCGGTACCGGACTGCACATGGACGACGAGGAGGCTCGGCATCCCCTCTCTCGTCAGGCCGAGGACGCTGTCGCCGGCCGTGTGAACGGCCCGACCGTCCACGAACACCGGGCGGAGCGTTGCCGGGCGACCACACGCCGCCAGCATTACGATGCCGGCGCCACAGGTCAGATACTGTCGTGCTTTCACCATATCCTGGCTAAAGAGGGCAAACATGAGATGCGGTTCGCACAGGGCGACCGCTCCGCGGCGCCAGCTATAATGTAACCGACATTTGCGGCTGTGAATTCACGATGTTCGCGGCGTGCCATGGCCGTGATCGAGTGGTGCGCCAGGGCACCGAGCGGAGCGCTGGCGACGCTCGTTGTCCGGCGCCGGCCGAGGAGTAGAGGGGGGGCTGATCTCGTAACTGATTATACCACAATGTCTTAGGGCTGCCAGCCAACTGCGTGTGGCGGGCTACTTCCTCTCCGCCGGGCTATTGAACGTCGTCGTCAGGGAGGCGGTATCCCGAAGGCCGTGGAGGCGCACTCGGGTCGGGTGTCCCGATTGCCTGAGCCTTTCTCCCTCCCTTCATCTCCTCCAGCAGGCGATCAAAATTCCAAGCGACGGCGTGCAGTACGACGACGCAGATGGCGCAGAGAAGAGAGAATGCGGCGGTGATTCCGGCGGCAAACCACAGCACACTGGTCATCGTGAGCGACTGGTAGTTGGCGCCGACGATCAAGAAGGAAGTGGCTACCAGGTAGATGCTGTAGCGGTGCATGCGATCAGCCTGGACGCTGGGTGGGATCACGTATCCTCGCTTGGTCGCCGGCTGTTCCGTGGTGTGGAAACTCGGATTGGTCATCGCCTGGCTCCTGGGTGAGATTCGAATAACGTTCATCGGACGGACGACGAGAGCCGCGCTCAGGCTCCGGCTCACTATAACGACGGGAGGAGGGAGGAGGGAGGGGCACCAACCTCCTCCCACCTCCCACCTCCCCCTTCCCTCCGCAGGGTCGTACTTTGGCGTCACACGCCTATCTACTCGCAGCTGGAATCGCCCCATGGCAGACGTCGCCCACCGCCGATGGAACTTTCGGCTCTCTGTGGAGTTTGGACATCGAGATATCACTCACGAGCTCGAGGCCTTGGTCCAGGATTCCGGCATCACGGCAGGCATGGCCACCGTGGCGCTCGTCGGCTCCACCGGCGCCGTGACCACCATCGAGTACGAGAGTGGAGCCCTCGCGGACCTCCGGGCTGCCCTCGACAGGGTAGCTCCCGTCGAGGGCCATTACGAGCACAATGCCCGCTGGGGAGACGGCAACGGCTTCTCACACGTGCGTTCGGCGCTGCTCAAGACGAGCATCGCGGTTCCCGTAGTCGACGGCCGTCTCCAGCTCGGAACCTGGCAGCAGGTCGTGGTGCTGAACCTGGACAACCGGGCCCGCACCCGTGATGTAGTGGCCACGGTCGTTGGGTTGTGAGGTGAGATTGACATCTGGCTTAGCGAGCCAGAGCTAGATAATCTTCAACTTTGCCCCGTGACTTTTCGGGGGAGGGAGAGGTATTCATGTGCGGAAAGCATGTCCGGAAACTGCTGTTTCTCGTGTTGGGGGCCCCCATCGCCTTCGGTTGCGGTGACTCTTCCGAGCCGGAGCTCACGGCGGCTCTGACGAGCATAACGGCAGGCGTCCTGCATTCCTGCGGCCTGACGGCCGACGGCCAGGCATTCTGCTGGGGCTGGAACCGTGACGGACAGCTCGGGAACGGCGAGACGGATGACAGGAGCGTGCCGGTGGCCGTAAGAGGAGACCAGATGTTTGCTTCCCTGCGTGGGGGAGGGGGGCACACATGCGGTGTGACGGCATCCGGCGATGCCTATTGCTGGGGGTTCAATCTGAACGGCCAGGTTGGCAACGGCTCGAATGCCAACGCCACGGAACCTGCGCTGGTTGCCGGTGGGCACTCCTTTACCAAGGTGAGCGCCGGAGGGTCCTTCAACTGCGGCATCACGGCTGGCGGCGACGCCTACTGTTGGGGGTGGAACGCGTCGGGCCAGCTTGGCGTCGGCACCACGACGGACGAGTCCACTCCGGTCCAGGTGCAAGGGGGTATGGCATTTACCGACATCGCGGCCGGTGTGCAGCACGCCTGTGGCATTACGGCGCAGGGTGACGCGTACTGTTGGGGGGGCAACGGGAACGGACAGCTTGGGGACGGCTCGACAACTGAGGCCACCGCACCCGTGGCCGTTGCCGGCGGTTTGCAGTTCGCGGCCATCGAAGCGGGCAACAGGCACACCTGCGGCGTCACTGCGGCCGGGGATGGGTATTGCTGGGGTGACAACGCGTTTGGACAGCTGGGTGACGGGGAGACATCCTCATCGAACGTTCCCGTCCAGGTCATCGATACCGATCTCGCGAGCGTAAGCGCAGGGGGATCCTACTCATGTGGCGTGGCGGCTTCGGGAGACGGATGGTGCTGGGGGTTCAACCAGAGCGGGCAGTTGGGCAACTTCTCGGCCGAACCCTGTCTCGATCCGAACGATCCCAACGGGGTCGCCGTGTTTGCGTGCAGTCCCACCCCGACTCAGGTGGGTGGTGGCCTGAGCTTCAAGATGATCAGCGCCA
>JBDHFY010000187.1:0-9189 GCA_039590195.1 Gemmatimonadota bacterium
CTACGCGACAGGAGCGGAGAAGTACGATGCGGCGACCGGCGAACTCAGGCGCGTCGGAGGTGTGCGCTTCACGATCAAGGACGGGATCGTGTACGACGCCAAGGGCCTCATGGCGGAGGTGCGGCGGATGGTGCGGGAGGCGAAGGTGAATGCTACGGATGGTGGCTGAAACGGGAGCCACAGATCAACGCTGAAACAAGCTGATAAACGCTGGTATGATGGCCGCGTCCAAAAGAGGGCGCGGCTTTTCATTGTCGTGACGTCGAGCTTGGAATCGCCGCACGCCTGTCCTCTTGAGTAGTCATTGGACTCCCATCTGCCGCCCCGGGAGCGGTCATGCAATGACCATCCTGAGCTGCCCTGCCAGTGATGTTGATCTCACGCGAGCGCAAAGAACATTGCTTTCAGCCGTTTAACACAGTGTCAGATGTCGCGTACGGCTAACTGGGAGGCGTCATGCGTGAAAATCAACTTAGGTTCGTTATACTCGTGACGTTGCTGACGGTCACGAGTTGTGGGCGAGGGAATGGCCCGACCGGCACGGATGGTGCCGAAATCCGCATGCAGGTGCTCGTTGGAAATGATCAGATCGCTTTTCCCCACACCGAACTGCCGACCGGCCTGACCGTACAGGCCGTGGACGCGAATGGCGGTCCGCTGCACAAGCCCGGCGTTCCGGTCAGTTGGACCGTACGCTCCGGCGGGGGCGAAGTATCACCCGCCTCCTCCGACACGGACGAACGAGGCCGGGCTTCGGCTCGATGGGTCCTCGGACCGAACGAGGGAGAGCAGACCGTCGCAGCCGCTAGCCCAAGCGGGCAGGTGGTAACATTCGCAGCGCGGGCAGCTCTTCCTGGTCCCATTGCTTTCGTCTCAAACACAACCTGTACTCTTGTTGGCGGTAGGCTCTTTGTCATCAATCCGGACGGAACAGACGCCGTTCCTGTGACGTCGGGCTGCAATGTTCCCACTCTTGCCGAGCACAAGGTCGACTGGTCTCCAGACGGTACTCAGCTTGCCTTCGTGCGGCGTGACGAGAGCAGAAATCTGCAGATATCGGTCATCGATGACACCGGCACCGCGGAGCGCCAGCTTACGTCCGGCGCTTCGGGATCCAGACACCCTGACTGGTCACCTGATGGTACCCGCATCGCCTATACGGTTCAAGAAAGTTCCTCGACCTGTCCAGAGCCCAACTCGAACATCTTTGTTATGGACGTCAGCGAGGGTGATCGACAACGCCTTACTGAAGGCTGCGGTGAGGGAAACAGAATGCCTGACTGGTCTCCAGACGGGACTCGTATTCTGTTCACGTCGGAACGTTCAGGCGCCGCCCAGTTGTACGTTATGCAGGCGGACGGGACGGGGGAGACTAAGCTCGCTGACGGAGAAGCCTCCTATGCCAAGTGGTCTCCCGACGGCGAACGCATCGCGTTTGTTCGTGGGGCCGAAGTCTGGGTCATGGACGCCGACGGGTCGGACCAAACGGTGGTTTACGACCGGTCGCAGTGGTTCGTGACGGGCCCCGAGTGGTCCCCCGACGGGTCGCGCATCATCTTCACCGATGGAGAACGATTGTTGGGAACGGGAACGGCCGAAGATGAAGTGCTCATACTCGACCTAGCTACTCGTACGGTGGTGAGCCTCACCAAATTTCTGGGGGCTAACATCAATTGTTGCGCATCGTGGCGCCGTTGAAAGCTGCGGTGCCGGTCCGTGGAAACTCGGACCCACCTCGTGTTACCAGCGAGAAGCCGTGGATCAGGTTCATCGACCGGCAGCATCGGGCTTTAGCGCGGTGTTCCAGGGCTGATCTATCTCAACCGTCAAGATGAAGGTGCGGTAGAGGTGTGAAGGAGGATCTTCGCTGCTTGCTCCACAGCGAAGATCCCCCCCCGTGCTCCATCGTTAGAAGGCCCTAAGATCGCCAGCCTCAGCATGCGCGCACACGCAACAACAAGACACCGCCAGCTGCAGCGGCTGTTACGCTCGACTTGCGTGTTGCCATGCACGTCCCCCTCACCAAGCCCCATATATGCGGTAGTAACATGTGGATCCGAACGAGATTGGACCCGCTGTTCTGCAGCATCATGACTCCCGATAGGTCCGGCGGTAGGGAAGCACGATGTTGAACGCACAAACCGTCCGATCATTCTGCCGTTCGAAAGGCCGCGATCCTAGGCAGAATAACGTTTGTCTCCGTGGCGGCATCAGCGTGAATGCATCCGAAGATCACAGGTCGGCCATGCTCTTTCACTCACGAGCACGCCTATTCTGGCTTGACGTCGTATGCTAGATCCACGTGGAGGAGCAGTACGACCGCCGACCCGTCCGCCCGATGATGCTCACAGGACCCCACGTTGTGGGGATAGGGCTGGGTCCTGACGTGGAACAGTTCACCAGCCCGCTCCACCTCCAGCGAATCGGATCCCGGCTCCCTCGCCGAGTTGAACACGAACGGCCGCCCGACTGCGGCTCCGTCAGGCGCCACATCCATACAGTATAGGAGATTGAACCCGTTGCCGCGTCTCTCCGGCGGTCCGTCCCCAACGGCGGTCAAGTTGCTGATCGACGTTTTTCTCAGATTGTCCTCCCCCAGCTCCAGCGGAGGATCCGTGGCGGTCGTGTCTATTGGATCAGCGTTCTCGCTGTCGATGTAGTCTTGAAGCGGGACATCCAGTGAGTCGTCTGGTGAGAGGTGAACCGTCGCCGAACTGAGATCGAACCACGCCTGCCGGGGAAAATCAGGACAGTCTCTCTCGAGGTCTCGCAGTTCTTTTCTGTTAAGGGTGTTGGACCTGGGCCTGAAGTCGAAGAAGTCGGTCTCATCCCCGCTTAAGAAGCTCAGAAGCGCCTTCACACCGCACTGGCCACCCACGTATTCACCAGTGTTGAGGCCATCCCCGAGGAGCATGTTCGACACGCCCGGCCGAACCTCAGTCGGGATCACGACGCTCATCTCGACAGGATCGGCTGGCTTGCCCCCCTTCTCCGTCACCGCAAACAGATTCGCGCCAATCCCCTTTTTCCCAGGCCCAGACAGGAACACTTCGGCATCGTAGAGATCCACCACGGCGTCAGTCGCGATCGTGATGTTAGCGATCACTTCCTTGGAGCTCACAAATGTCGTTGAGATGGTCCTAACACTGTCCGTCGGGACACCGTCGAGGGTAAACGTGACCACGGCCGTCTCATCGAATCCTGATCCGAGCACACGCACGTCCAGGGTCGTGTCCTGCGGCGCCGAGGGCGGATCGACCTCGTTGACTTTGGGTCCAGGGCCTCCGCCCCCACCCTTTGCCAGCTCGACGCCCGTAACAGTGGGCCCGGTGGTCTGCTGGTCTACGCAGGCGAGGACGCCTACCATCCCGATGAGGACGACGCTCCCGATACGGACGAGATTGGACGCGCTTTGCTGCAGCATGATGACTCCCAGTGGATGCCGGTGGTTCGCGAAGCACTATGTTGAACGGACAGCCTGTCCGATTCTTGCGCGTCTTCTATCTGCTGCCTTGGCCCGCGAGCTGATACGCCGCCCAGTAGTAAGGGGAGCTGTAGCGCTCGTGCAACATCATGGAGCGCTGAGCTTGGGCGAGCGCCGTTGCGGGCTCTGCGCTCTTCAACGCGTTGTAGAACCCCTTGGCAAACACCGCTGCTCCTGCATCGTCGATCCGCCACAGCGTGGCCACGACATTAGGTGCTCCTGCATAGAGCAGTGCCTGCGCCAACGTCGTGTAATCCTCGCCCCGCACGAATCCCGTGGACCACGCTACACCCAGTCCTGTCTCGCAGCCTGAGAGAAAAACCAAGGGACTACGAATGGAGAGACCGAGGATCTCGTGAACCTCGAGGCGGCCGTCGTCGTCGCTTTGGCTACGCCTGCCACCTGCAAGCTCGACCCGTGAGAACATGGGGCTTCGTGCGTTGAGGATGCCGTGGGTTGCCACGTGAACGATCTGATCATCGGCAAGCGCACTCCGGAGTCTACCCTCCGTTGCACGGCGGCCCACGTGTGAACGCCCACCATCGAGCGCGTCGCGCACCGCCTCCGCTTCGACTTCGGTAGCCGGAAGGTCCTCGGGGAGCGGGGCGAACACTGTGGCTCGAAGCTCGCCGTCCAGCTGAGATCCAACGCGTTGCTCTGGCTGCCGCAATAGTGGTAGCGCGCGAGCAGATGGAAGGTTGGTCAACACGTAGTCCTCGGCGAAGTACCGGCCGGTCGTTCCATCTTGAAGTGCCGCGAATGGCAGGTAAGTCAGCACACCGTGTGGGACGATGAACACGCGCTTCGTGCCATCGATCACGTTGCCCCGTAACACCGGTTCCAGCAGCACTCCGTGTAACGGCCGCAACACGCCTCTGAGCCCATCTGGTGCAGGCTTGGGATCGTCCAGGAGATCCCGGGCCAGACGTACGCGATGCGCGAGACTCCGTTCCGTCACGGGCACAGTGGACATGTGCAGCTCTGTGGGAGTGACAACAAAGAGGATCAGCTGCTCTGACGTGACCAGGTACTCGAGCAAAGCCTCGTCGGCTCGCAAAGCCTGCTGAACGTCATCGGCCCGGATGCTGTGGTGGCCCAACAATGCCGTGCGGGGTCCACCCAACTCGACGGCACGCACGACAAGAGCCTCGTATTCAATTCGTGCGGCCCCGAGGAGCCGCTGAATGCGCTCGATCTCCCCTACTAGTGCGCTGTCCCGCTCCTCCGGTGACACTTCCTCAAGGAGATCGAGTTGGGTCACGAGCGCGCCGATCCGCCTCAACAGCCGCTCGCTCTCAACGAGGTTGTCGGTGGGCTTGCCTCGGGCAACACCGTCATCGGTCACCGCCGCCAGCTGTTCGAGGAGGACGCGACCTCGAATGGCGTCCGTTACCTCGAATGCCTCCTGAATCAGTCCTAGCTGATGTAGAACTGTGACGAGATCGGCGTATGCTCTCGCCCGATCGGCCAGGTATCTCGTGCGGAGGCTACCAGAGCCGAATCCGCCCCGCACCCGCTCTACCGCCGCCACCGCACGACGCCCTGCGGCCACTGCAGAATCCAATCTCCCGAGCCGGGCGAGGGCTCGTGCGCGAAGTGCCTCGGCCTCCCACTCCGTGTCGTAGCCTCCACGACGCAAGGCCTGCTCTGCGTCGTCCAACGCGCGGAGCACGCTTCCCGCGTCGCCGGCCTTGTCGGCGATCCGGGCCTCTGCCAGAGCCACCTCCACATGTGCCACGCGGGCCTCCAGCTCCCCGGCAAGGCGCCGCGCCGCCGTCATGTGTACCGACGCCCGACTTGCGTTTCCCAACTCAGCATCGAGCTCGGCCAGCAGCACTATGTCACTGAGTTCGTGAAAGCGGGCACCGGCTCCTTGGTGAATCGTGAGAGCCTGCGCGACGTGACTGCGCGCCAGCTCGGTGTTACCAAGCCACGAGTAGATCTCAGCGGCGTAACGCAGGTCGGCTCCCATTTCCACTGTCAACCCGATCTCCTCGTTAATCGCTCGAGCATCGGAGAAAAGTTGGAGCGCACGTTCATGATTGCCCGCGTCACGGTGGATCTTGGCCAATTCCTCGAGGTTGCTTGCCTCCTCTTGCCTGAGGCCGAGCTCTCGAGTCTGCGCCAGAGCACTGTCCAGCGCGGCGATGGCCAAGCTCGGCTCACCGAGAGCTGCGTACGCCGTGCCCAGCTGGCCCAGTGCGTTTTGCTCTCCCAGCGTGTAGTCGACGGATCGATAGAGGCGGCGCGCTTCGAGCAGGTTTGGAACGGCTCGCTCCGGGTTGCCAACCCACACGTCGAGCATGCCGAGATTGTTCAGGGCGATGCCCTCCAACCGTGCGTTCCCCAGAGCGCGGCTCAGCTCGCGGGCCTCGGCGTAGCCCGTCCTGGCAGCTTCAAACTCGCCAAGGTCGGTTTGAACGAGACCGAGATTGATCACGGCGCTTGCGAGCGCCGCTCGATCCCCAACTGCGCGGGCCGCCTCGGCTGCCTTCGTGTGGTGCCCGATGGCTTCTGTGAGCCGTCCCCGCTGCCACGCGATCAGGCCCAGGCCGTAGTACGATCTCGCCAATTCCTCTTGCGCATTGGCGGCGAGCTGGATCGCTAACGCCGCTTCATAGAGACGCTGAGCCTCGGCATAATCGCCCTCCCAGTACGACGTACGGGCGAGTACGGCCAGGCCTCTAGCCTCGAGAAGTGAATCTCTCGTCTGACGGGCGCGTTCGATGGTTGGGTCTAGGATCGCGCGTGCGCTATCGAACTCCGCCCGCAGGGCGAGCTCTCGGCCAGCCTCCAGTGCAGCATCGCCTTCTGAGTGTGGTGTATCGCCTGGCGAGCACGCGAGCCAGCCAGCCGCGCCGGCGAGGAAGGCGACGAGATGCCACAGGCGTGGCTTCAAGGCGCTATGCGAAACTGGTGGATTCCTGTCGTTGCGGAACGTCCATCGGGCAACAGCGCGTCGACATACCAGAAGTAGTTGACGCCTTGAGCAAGCGCGACGGCTCCAGGCAGCAACAGTATCGAGTCGGTCGTGTTGCCGGTCCAGACTTCGTTACCTGCCGTGTCCAGCACCGCTAAGCTGTATAACACATCCTCGCCGACACTGAGCCAGCCGAATGACAGATCAGCTCGCCGCACGGTCATACCCTGGGATGGTGTCAAGATGTCGATCTGCTGGATTCCCTCGGTGCCGACATCGGCAGCGCGTCGAGTGTCCTCAACAGTCGCGTTGCGAGTCCCATCGGGAGCGAACAACAACAGTCCGGCGAGCACAGCAGCTGCCGCAAGCGACCCCATCGTGTAGAGCCGCCGTTTCAGCCGTCGTGTCTGGAGAATCCGAGTTACCGAGAGCAGTTCGGTTCGACATTCGGTGCAGTCGGCAAGGTGCACCTCGATCTCGGATCGCTCAACTGCCGCAAGCTTGCGGTCGAGGTAGGCCGCAATCTGTTCGCCGTCCACGTGTATATCCCTCTCCCCGTTAGAGCTCATGCATGACTCCATATGGACTGGTCATTGGAGTGTGCGGCTAGGTTTGTAGAACGGACATTGACGGCATTCTTGTGTCGTTCCTTTGGGAACACGTGTTTTGCAGGCTAAGGTGCTGCCTCACGGACACCTTGAACCTCGAGCGATTGCCGCAGCTGGCCCAGAACGGCCTTGAGCTGCCGGTACACGTGAAACTGAGATCGAAAATCCATGATCCGCGTGATCTCCCTGACGGACGCCCCATCCTCGAAGCGAAGTCTCAAGAGCATCCGGTCTCGTGGCGCCAGTTCTAGCAGCGCAGCGTCGAGCATCTTGCGCAGCTCATTGGCTCGGAGGGTGTTTTCCGGATCTGGGTTTGATCGATCTTCAACGGCGGCGATGTCAACCCGCGCGCCGAGAAGGTCGACCAGATCCCGCCTCTCATCTGTCGTGACTTCGCTTGACGTGGGCTTGCCGGTAGAGCGCCGCGATCGCCCGTATCGGGAGCGGTGGTAGTCCACACACAAGCGACGGGCGACCACTACGAGCCACGTCGAGAACATGGTCCGGCCGTCAGAGGCATACTTCCGTAGTCGTCGGAAATCGTCGCTCCGCAGCTGGTCGAGCACGTATGCGAAACGATCCATGATGTCGTCGTAGCCGTTGGCGGACATTTTGGCGGTATGCAGCAACAGCCGGCTGTGGGCCTGAACAAACGCTGCCCATGCCTGATCTCGGGATTCCGAATCGGGGGCGTCTAGGAGACGGCTCAATTGTGGTAGGTGTTGCACTGCCATCCTACCGCCGGGCTCAGTCCAAAAAGACCCGCGGACAAGGCGGGGTACCGAAGAGGTCTCGACAACGTATCGCCGGCAGTGAGGAGAAGTCAATGTGGAACTGTCCCCTCTGGGCGTTGCTGAGTTCTCCCAGTTGGCCGGGACGCGCAAGAAACTTCTGTTGTGCCGTTTAACATGTTTTTGGGACTGTCAGGCTTTGCTGACGGGTGAACTCGTCACCATCGAGACGCGCCTGTTCGAAGCGTGCTCCTTTGGCCGAGCTCGACGAGGGCAGCGGTCTCAGCGGCTTTGGGTCCGTCCAACGTTTGAGTTGGCGAATCTCGCTCACCGAAGACTCCATTCTTTTCCTTATTGTAGTAGTGCCTCACCACCCTCCTTTGCCTTCAGGCGAACAACAACGTATTACATGTGTATCCATCTGCCGAACCTCTTCGGCCCCGGCCGAAAAGGAGTTCGTCTGTGAGATATGGAGCTGGTCGATCCGTCGTCGGAGAACGTTCGAGATGGCGTGTGCAGCGCTGGACCACCTTGATCGGGTTCAACTGCGTTATTCTCCCGGTCGTCGCGGTGGCGCAGGAACGCTCGCCGCAAGACTCGGTACGTCGCGATTCTACCGAGCGTTTCATTCTGGAGCCGCTGCAGGTGACGGTCACGCGCGCACCGACAGCAGTGACGGATGTGCCCTTTGCAGTTTCGGCTCTTTCCGCGCCCACCGAGCTCCGGGTGACTGCCGGCTTGGATGAGGTGCTTGCGACGGTGCCGGGTGTCTATGTAGCCAACCGCCACAACCCCTCCCTCGATCAGCGGGTATCGATTCGCGGTTTCGGCTCGCGTTCGGCGTTCGGTGTCCGCGGTGTCAAGATATTGTTGGACGGTGTGCCGCAGACCCTGCCCGACGGCCAGGGACAACTCACCAACGTCGAGCTGTCGTCGGTGGGGGACATCGAGGTGTTACGAGGATCTGCATCGAGTCTCTACGGCAACGCTTCGGGGGGCGTGATAAATCTGAAGACGGCCCCACCTGATCCGACACGGCTAACACCGGTTGCCAGGTTCGTGGCCGGGGCGTACAACACCGTCAAGTGGCGTGCTGGCGTATCCGCGCCGATCGGCCGGGGGACGGTGGCCATCACCGGAGCCCAGACCGTAACCGACGGCTACCGCCAACACAGCGAGGCCGACATGAGGCAGCTCGGCCTCCGGGTCGAGCAGGAAGTAACGCCGGGAACGAGTCTACTGGTGACAGCGCATCTGGCGGACGACCCGGTATTGGATAACCCAGGTTCGTTGACCGGTGAGGAGGTGGCAGCCGATCCCTCGCAGGCCAACGCGCGAAACCTGGCGGCGGACGCCGGCAAGGCGGTCACCCAGGGACAGGTAGGGTTGACTCTCTCGCGGCAATTCGCGACGGGTGGCACGCTGGACCTCACCGTCTTTGGACTC
>JBDHFY010000188.1:0-8392 GCA_039590195.1 Gemmatimonadota bacterium
AATCGGATCGCATCCGTTGGGGAGTTGCTCGCGCCCTCCTGTTTGGCGGAGCGCTTCGTACCGCACCATGGGTGAGGCGTCGGCAATTGCCGTTGCCAGCAGTCGCGCCAACTGCTCCGGCCCCTCACGCAACGCACCCGTGGCTACGACGGCGAGCCTGCGAACCTGCTCGTCGGAATCTGCCTGCTGTTCTTCGATCCAACCGGCACCTACACGGCCGCTCGACGTCAAAGCCGCCGTGGCGAGGCGCCGCACGAACGCGACGCTCGAGGTACCGTTGGCGGAGCGTTCCTGCGATCGATACCGAGCCAATGCTTCGAGTCGCATCAGCGTCGAGTCGGAGAGTGGGAGCGTCGCTGATTGCCGGCGGGCGAGTGACTCGAAACCTCTTGCCACGCCGACGAGCGTCTCGAGCGGCGCCCACGCGCCGTCCACCGACTGGGATGCGGCGAGAAGAGCGTGCTCGGCGTGTTCGATTCGCGCCGCGGTATCGTAGGGAAGGCGTCCCAGTGCTTCGGCGATGGCGCCGCGCGCCAAAGGATCGTCGTCGACCGCGAGGTGGGTGAGGAGTGAATCGAACACCAACTCCGCACCCCCATTGAAGACGCTCTGCCCCAGGGCATTGGCGGCCTCGGCACGTACGGACGGTGCAGGTGATGACAGCAGCGATGCGATTGTGGGAACGAGTGAAGGTCGCTCCAGCCGGCCGAGCGCACGCACGGCTATTCGTTGCGTCTCCGGATCGTCTGACGTGAGGCCCGCGAGCAACGGCCCCATCCTCACCGGCGTTTCGACACGTGCATCTTCCGCGGCGAGCATGGCCTGAAGAAGCGTGGTGTCCTGTGGAGCCCTCCGTGCCGGGAACGTCGTTGCCGGAAGGGAGATTGTTGCCGTGAAGGCAGCGAACAGGACAAGAGCTGGCGTCGATCGAATCATGAGGGAGGGAAGATGTATTCCCCGCCCGCCTTCCACCACCCCAGAGCTGCTAGCTGCGAGCTATTAGCTTCTAGCTGGTAGCTAATAGCTGTTGGCTGTTGCTTGAGCGTGTGGTAGGCCGATCCCCCTAGGGCTCTGACGATGGGCTCTTCATTTCAGGGACGATTTGCTATCGGCGTCGAACGAGGCGTAACCAATCTTGCATTGATGCGGAGCAGCTAATAGCTAATAGCTGGCAGCTAACGGCTATTCTGCTTTCAACGTCTCCATCGGATCGGTTCGACCTGCCCGACGGGCCGGGACGTAGCTCGCGGCCAGGGCGACGGTGGCCAGGAGCACAGAAACCGCGGCAAACGTTGCGCCATCCGTGGCGCTGATGCCGAAGACCAGGCTCTGTAGAGTTCGTGAAACCGCGTACGCTCCTGCCAGGCCGAGTCCGATTCCCATAGCGGTCAACGTCAGGCCGTGGCGGACGATCAAGTGGACGACATCGATCGATCGGGCGCCGAGTGCGAGCCGTATCCCCAGCTCGCGGTGTCGTTGTCCGACGGAATAGAGGATCGATCCGTAGATGCCTCCGGCCGCGAGCAGGATCGCCACGCCGGCAAACACAGACAGCAGCATCGAATAGAATCGTGGCACGGCCACGGAAGTGGACACGCGCTGGCGCATTGTGATGATCTCGTCCACCGGAAGGTTCGGGTCGAGAGACCACACGGCGTCCCGGAGGGCGCTGGCGAGGTCTGTGACGTTTCGTTCCGATCTCAACATCACGTGAAGCCGGCGGGAATCGCCGCCAAGTTCTGCGTAGGGAACGTAGAGTTCGTTTGTGATGTTTTCGTTGAGCCCCCAATGCCGGATGTCGCTCACGACACCGACGATGGTGACCTCGATGTCGTCCATGAGGAGTGACTGGCCCACGGCTTCTTGCTCGCCGAATAGGCGCTTGGCGAGGGTCGCGTTCACCACCGTCGGAATCGGCGTGGCGTCCCTGTCTTCCTTGGCGAATTCGCGCCCTCTCGTGAGGGTCCCTCTGAGTACCCGGAAATAGCCAGGAGTCACCGGGTGGATGATTGCGGCGGGCGGATCGTCCACCGCGGGCGTTTGCTGGACACGATTCATCCAGCAACACCGGGGGCCGCCATGGAACACGAACGGCAGGGTCCATCCGGCTGCTGCGTCCTGTGTACCGGGGAGGGCGGTGATTCGCTCGATGAGATTATCGGTGAACTGTACGCGTTGTTCGGTGGTGTAAGGAGGACCGAGGGTGAGTGGGATCGTGACCAGTTGTTCGGTCTCGAATCCGGGATCGACGTTCACGAGTCGCATGAAGCTCTTGAAGAGGAGTCCCGCTCCTACCAGCAGGACGAGCGCCATGGCGATCTCTGCCACGACGAGAGCGTTGCGGACTTGGAATCGTCGGCGGCCCGCCGTCACGCTCCCGGTGCTTTCCTTGAGCGCCTCCGTGACGTCCGTCCGCGCGGCCTGGAGCGCAGGAACGATACCGAAGAGCACACCCGTAGCGACCGATATCGAGAATGCGAACATCAGGATACCAGTGTTGACCGTCACGGCGCTGACGCGCGGTATGCCGCCAGGATCGTACACGGCGAAGGCCTCTACGGCCAGATACGCAATGCCGACGCCCAGCCCTCCGCCGACCAGCGCCAGGGCCACGCTTTCAGTGAGAAGCTGCGCGACGATCCGGCCGCGGCCCGCGCCGAGCGCCACACGTAGAGCGATTTCTCGAGCCCGGTCCGTCCCGCGTGCAAGAAACAGATTGGCCACATTGGCGCAGGCAATGAGCAGCATGAGGCCCACGGCGCCGAGCAGCATGTAGAGCGCCTTGTCCGCGTCCCCGACCGTCGCTTTGAAGAGGGGGACGATCTCGAAGGGCCTTGCGGTGCCGTCACGTCGGCGATTCGTCTCCGGGTTCTCGTCCGCCACGACTTCGGCCAGCGCACTGAGCTCCGCCTGGGCGCTTTCTCGGGATGTGGCGGTGTGGAGGCGTGCGGCGACCGAGAGAATGAAAAGCGTGCGGCTTTGGATCTCCGGGTCGGAAACATTGAGGGGCGTCCAGATCTCGATGTTGCGGCCCACCATTGCTTCTGGCGGTGCGAAGTCGGGGCGCAGCACCCCGACGACCACCACCGGCTCCGCGTTGATCGTCAAGCGCCGTCCGATGATCTCCGGATTGCCGCCCCAACGCCGCTGCCATAGTCCGTAGCTCAAGACCGCCACCTGTGTCGTGGTGGCGAAATCGTCGCGAACGAGCAGACGCCCCAGCAGCGGCGTTGCCCCAAAGAGGTGAAAGAAATCGCGCGTAACCAGACCGGCATGCAACCGCGCCGGCGCGCCATCGTTCGTGAGGTCGACGTCACGGTCCCACGTTGCCGCCATGGTGATGAACGATGTGGTGCGCTCCCGCCAATCCTCATAATCTGGCGGCGTGTGACTCGGGTTATCGAAATACACCAGCCGGTCGGGGTCGGGGTACGGCAGTTTGTCGAGCAGGATGCCGTCGACGACGCTGAAGATCGTGGTCGTGGCACCGACGCCCAGCGCGAGGATCACGATCGCCGTCACCGAGAAGCCGGGCTTCTTGGCGAAGGATCGTGCGGCGAATCGAAGGTCCTGGAGTACTCGCGCCGGCATTTTCCTTAATCTCGCTATCGGGTGTCGTCGCCTGCGGTTGGGTGTCGACGGCCGCCGGCCCTGGCGTCGGGGGACGACCGCTTCCAGTCGCTCCGCCACCGCGCCGATGACGACCTGCACCAGCGAGCGCCTCCAGAGACGCACCGCTGCGGAGCGACCGCCGCGCCGATATGCCGCGCTGTACAGATCGCCAAAGAGGTCGACCGCATCTTCGGCGTGCGCCAAGCGAAACTCGCGCGGCATTAGGCAGAGCAGGAACCGGTAGAGTTTTCGGGAGACGTGTAGCCCGCGAATGGGGCGACTGGTGTTCACGCCGGCCTCTCAGATCCAGGGATCAACTTCTTCGCCCGGGCCGCGTCGGTGAGCTTGCCGAGCCGGGCGGCTTCCGCCGCCACCACGCGTGTGCCGAACTCTGTGATTGTGTAGTAGCGGCGGCGCTCGTCGTTGGCATCCGGGGCGGGTCGCTTGTCAGCTTCCACCACCATTCCGTCTCGGATCAAGCGCTTCATGGAGCGGTACAGGTTGGCGGGGTCCAGTGGAGTCAGCCCATCGGTCAGGCGCGCGACTTCCTTGACGATGCCGTATCCATGCCGCTCGCCCTCGGCGAGGGTGAAGAGAATCAGGTAGTCCCGGGGATGGAGTGGAAGCAGCGAGGTGGGATCGGTCATGCCAGAAGCTCCGGAGCCTGTTGGGTCTCCGCGAACTGTATATGTCAATTGACATATAGTCAAGTGACTGCAGTACGGAGGCAGGAGCGGCAGGAGGGGCAGGTGGAGGCAGAGGCGGCAGAAGGTGCACAGGGAGGGGGGTGAGGCACGGCCCGCCGACCCGCCCGGGGTTGGGGGAAGGGTTGGTTGCGGCCCGCCGGTCCGCCCGGTGGGGTGGTGCGGTGGGGCGGGTCCGCCGGCCCGCCCGGGGTTGGGGGTGAGGGGAAGTCACTCCTCCCGCAACACGTCCACCGGATCCACCCGGCTCGCTCGCCGCGCGGGAACGAACGTCGCGAGGAGCGCTACCCCGCAGAGCAGCGCTGATACCGCGCCGTACGTCATCGGATCGACGGAGGCGACGCCGAACAACAGGCTGGCTTGGAAGCGGGTAAAGACCAACGCACCGGCGATGCCGACTCCGAGTCCTGCAGCGACCAGCTTGAGTCCGGCTCCAACAAACTGCCTCACGATATTCCCCGGCTCAGCGCCCAGCGCCATCCGCACGCCGATCTCCTGCGTTCGCTGCCGCACGGAATACGAAATGACACCGTAGACGCCCACCACGGCGAGGGAGAGCGCGACGGCGGCGAAAGCGCCAAGGAGGACCGTGGCAAAACGCGTGCGGGCGACGGATCGCGTGACGCGCTCGTCCATGGTGAGGATGTCGCTCACGACGATGGTGCGATCTGCAGCCCGGATCATGCGCCGCACCGACGTCACGATGTCCGCGGGATTGCCGCTCGTCCGCACCACGAGGTTCATCTCGCGGAGGAATGCGTCGAAGTGGAGCTGGGTGTACGGCAGATAGTAGGCCGGCACCGGTTCGACATCCAAGGAGTACTGATTCACGTCTGCGATCACACCCACGATCTCGTACAAATCATCGGGGCGGCTGCTGATGGACATGCGCCGGCCCACCGGGTCCTCGCCGGCGGGGAAGAATCGATGCACAAATGCCTCGTTGACGATTGCCACGTGCGGAGCTTCGGCCCGGTCGAACGCGTTGAAGTATCGTCCTCGTGCGAGGGTGATCCCCATCGTGCGGAAATAATCGGGCGTCAGCGCGTGATATCCGTAGTCCCGTTTCTCCCCTTCCCGTCGCGGCGGCTGGCCCTCGATTTGGATATTCCATGTCCACTCGTGGTCTTGGAAGGGAAGGAATCGTGTGGCTCCCACGTTCTGTACGCCCGACAGGCTTTGGAGCGTCGGTAGCAGGCGGTCATACAGAGCGGCCTGCTCAGTCCTCGTGGGGTACGCGGATCTGGGGAGGGCGACTTTCATCGTGACAACACCGCTGGCATCGAATCCGGGATCCACCTGCATGAGCCGCGAGAACGTTGTCAACATGAGCCCGGCGGAGATGAGGAGCATCACCGAGAAGGCGAGTTGCGTGACGGTGAACACCGCTCGGAGTCGCTGGTGCGCTCGCGACGCCGTTGAGCTACGACTTCCTTCCTTGAGGTTCGCCGCCACATCAGCCCGGGCCGCGCGGAGGGCCGGCGCGAGCCCGAACAACATGCCGGTCACGAGTGATAGTGCGATTGCGAAGCTCAACACGCGTCCGTCGAGACCGATGTGGTCGACTTGGGGAAGGTTGTCGGGAGCCACGGCGAGAAGCAGTTGCGTGATGCCAGTCGCCGCGGCAACGCCGAGCGTTCCTCCGGTCAGAGCAAGCACCACGCTCTCCGTGAGCTTCTGCCGCGCCACCCGGCCTCGCCCGGCCCCTAGGGCTGTGCGAATGGCGATCTCCCTGTGCTCGGCAGTCGTTCGCGCGAGCATCAGATTTGCCACGTTCACCGACGCGATCAGCAGTACGAAGAGCACGGCACCAGTCAACAGGAGAAGCGCAGGTCGGATTCGACCCACCACGTGGTCGGTCAGGGATTCCACGTTTACGTCCAAGCCGGTCAGAAACTCCGGATACGCCTCACGCAAATTACCGAACACACGCTCCATGTCCCGCTGCGCCGTTGTCACGGTGACACCTGGTTTCATACGGGACACCACGTCCAACCTGTGCGAGTTCGGGTAACGCAATCCCTGCTCGGCGAGCATGATGGGAGACCACACGGCGTAATCCCGGTCGAGCAGCTCGAACCCCACCGGCAACACGCCGATGACGGTCCGCGTTGAGTTGTTGATGTCGACGCTCTCCCCTATCACTGACGGATCGCCGCCAAAACGAGTTTGCCAGAAGGTGTGGCCGAGCAGCACCACGCGGCTGGCACCCGCCACGTCATCCTCCAGGACGAACGTGCGTCCGATTGTCGCGTTCACACCCAGCGTAGCAAAGAAGTTCGCGGTAGCGTTGCCGGCCAGCACACGCTCAGGGTCGCCCGCTCCCCGGAACGTGACCAGATAGCTTTGGAACGCCGCCATCGATTCGAAAACGCGATTGTGTTCTCTCCAGTCTATGAAGTGCTCCACCATCGCGGGCACGCGGTCTCTGAAGAAACCAGGCCGCTGATCCACTTCCCAGACGAGCACTAGCTCTTCTGGATCGGGATGCGGCAGAGGGTGAAGGAGCACGCCGTTCACCACGCTGAACACTGCCGTAGTCGCGCCGATCGCCAACACCAGGGTGATCACGATCGTCGTGGTGTAGCCAGGGCGTCTCGCAAGCGCGCGAACGGCGTAGCGAAAGTCGTTCAAGATCGCGGACATCAGTGCGTTGCATCTCCGGGTCAGTCTCGCTGCCGCCTTGCCGCGTTCATGGCGACACTGAGCAGCGATGCGTCTCATGTCGCCGAACCGCTCGCGGGCGAGCTTGCGCGCCTCGACTTCGTCCATGCCGGCGGCGACGTACTGATCGACACGCCCGTCGATGTGTAGGCGAAGCTCCTCTTCGATATCGGTACGGCGGTCGGCGCCGCGTTGCCGATCTCGCTGCCAACCGGGTCGTGGTTTCATCGGGCTACGCCTCCTCGAGACCCAGCACCTTGTTCACCGCCGACGTGTGCGCCACCCAGCGGTCGCGCTCTTCCCGGAGTGCCTCTCGGCCCAGGTCGGTGATCTCATAGAACCGTGCCCGGCGCCGCTTGTCGGAGATGCGCCACTCGCCCTCGATGAACCGCTGTCGCTTGAGACGGTGGAGGGCGGGGTAGAGGGCGCCCTCCTCGACGTGAAGCAGCTCGTTGGAACGTTCCTCGATGATTCCGGCGATTTCCAGGCCGTGGAGGGGGCCCCGCTCGCCGAGCGTGCTCAGGATCATCACTTCCAGGGTGCCGTAGATAGCTCCGGCGCCGGCTTTGCCTTCTGCGTGCTTCATGGCCAGCTAATCCTGACGAAGACATGGAGAATTTACATAATGTCTTTATATAAATAATTTATGTAATGGCCTGCGTCAATCTCACTTGTCGTGGCAAAACAGTTAGAAGGGGCAGGAGCGCGGCGCAGGCGTTGCGGTCGGAGTAGGGGTGATATCGCGTGTGGTGATCGCATTGATCGCATGCCTGATCCCGGCGTGGCGGGCGGTGCGGGTGAATCCGCTGGTCGCGCTTTAGGCGGGAGGGGGGGCAGTGCGGGGCTTTTCCAAGGCTGAAGCCTCGGCTCGGCGAACCAACTGTCGCTGAAGTGCCAAGGCTTCAGTACTCTCATCGCTGGCTTTGAATCACCGAACTCTGGGTGGCTCAATGTAAGGACGCACCTCTCGGCAGTTCGCTGCCGCACGCGGCCTGTGAGGCCGCGACTCCCACCTAGGCATACACGACAAGGTCAATTCGACTTACCCGCTCAGGTCGCCCGGCCGAAATGGACCAAAGCCGCCATCGCTGGCTCGCTCGAGACACCCCCCGTATGTTGCAACACAGCGCATTCTTCGGGGGCGCCGAAAACGGGCGATGCGCGTTGCCGGGATACTCCCCCCCCGTGGACACATGGATGAGAGGACCCGATGAACTCGAAGCGTAGCACCTTGATCGGTGCCGTGGTGATAGTCCTGCTCGCGCCCCCTGCGGTCGCACAGGAGACGGTCTACTGGGATGTGGTTTCGCGGATTCGCGGGGAGGGCCTCACGAAGTCCCAGGTTGTCGAATACGCCGGATACCTATCGGATGTGATCGGTCCCCGCCTCACAGGGTCACCCAACATGAGAC
>JBDHFY010000189.1:0-12215 GCA_039590195.1 Gemmatimonadota bacterium
TGCACCTTGAGGAAGACATCCTGCAGGATGTCCTCAGCATCATGTTCGTCCCGAACCCGCTTGAGAATGAAGCTCTTCAGCCGGCTGCTGAAATCCTGCCAGATGTCCGTGGCGCTAACCGTCATGCTGGTGACTCCGTCCTTGGGGGCTGGGGGGCCAGGGGGCCAGGTGAATGGGCTGCGTTGCTGATGCAAAACGGCGATCGGGAGCCGGCGTGCTCGGCCGGGGCGCCGCGCCTGGCGATCCTTTGTGTGAGAAGAAAGACAGGGACGAATGGACATGCTGCCGCTTCCGAGATTGGGATGGAGTCCAACTGTCACAATCTATCCGGCAGTGGCTCTGTTTGCCTCACCGGCATGAGAACCGAGGCTCCGCATGGGGGCAGAGCGAGGGACCGAACAGCTGTGTCCGTCTCCCATGGCGTGGTGCACTCGGGTTGCAGTAATTCCGATAAAAGTCGTACGAATAACAAACCGTCGAGTAACCAGAGAAGCCGCACGGGAAAAGGAAAGCCTACCGGAGCTATCGAACAAACGGGCCGTGGCCACCATCTAACTTCCCAACAGGCTAATCGTAGCCACCTGCGACGATTCGAGAGGGAGCACGGGGCGTTTCACCCAGTGCGAGATGGAGGATCGAGGAAAGAACATGAGAACATCTTGTATCTGCGCCGCCTGCGTATCGCTGGTCGCCTGGATGGGACCGGTCAAAGCACAGGAGACCTCCAACTTGCGCTCGAGCCCGTGCACTACGAGCTCGACCTTACCGTCGACTACGATGCCGAGCAGATCCGCGGCAATGTCCGGCTCACCCTGCGGAGCCGATCCCCGAAAACAATCCACGAGATACCGCTTCTGCTCTACAGGTTGATGACGGTGACTTTCGCTAGCGATGAAGAGGGGCACGCGCTTCCGGTCATTCAGCGTGTCGTCGCGTTCGAGGATTTCGGGAAACGCCAGGCCAACTATATCACCGTGTCACTCGAACAGCCGCTCGAACCACGGGATACCACAACAATTGAAGTGGATTACGAGGGACACCTCTTGGGCTACGCGGAGACGGGATCACTCTACATCAAGGATCGCGTCGATCCCTCCTTCACAATCATTCGGACTGACGCGCTCGCGTACCCGCTCATCGGCGTTCCATCCCGGCGGGTCAACCGCATCACAGGTTTTCCGACGTTCACTTACGTAGCCAAGATCACCGTGCCCGAGTACCTCACCGTGGCCAACGGCGGTCAGCTTCTCGAGCGCTCGGTGAAAGACGACAGGGTGAGCTTCGTCTATCAGAGCAAGCGGCCTTCCTGGCGGATGGACTTCGCCATCGCCGAGTACGAGGTGCTCGAGCACGGCGCGACACGCGTAGTGCACTTCCCGGAGGATTCCATCGGCGCGGCCGGCGTGATGAACGCTATCCGAAACACCACGCGCCTCTACAGCGAGTGGTTCGGACCGTTGCAGGAAGAGGCCGGATTGACTGTCATCGAGATCCCCGACGGCTGGGGCTCGCAGGCGGATGTCACGACCATTATCCAGACAGCTCCGGCATTCAAAGATCCAAGTGGGCATTCCCGAGTCTATCACGAGCTCTCACATCTCTGGAACGTGATCCCCACGGACCAACCATCACCCCGCTGGAACGAGGGGTTGGCGAGCTTCCTAGCGTACCTCACCGCTGAAGAGCTGGACGGCCGGACGGTGCTGAACAAAAGGGTCGCCTCCCGGATGCAGCTGCTGCGCGAGAGGTTCGCTGAGCAGCCGCGCTACAGAGAGACCCCCATGATCGATTACGGCAAGGCACAGCTCACGGATCTCTCGTATAGGGTCGGCATGGTCATGTTTCACGTGCTCTACCAACTCGTCGGGGCCGACCAATTCAACCGAATCATCGCAGGGTTCTACCGGGAATATGCCGTCTCGGGAGCGACGACGGATGATTTCGCGCAGTATGCGAACCGCGTGACGACGACGGATCTGACCCCGTTCTTCCACGACTGGCTCTATACCACAAACTGGTATACCCACGTCGAGGCCGGAGCGTCGGTGGATGAGATGGTAGCACGATATAGGGAGGAGGGAGGAGGCGGGAGCGAAGGTCAGTGAGAAAGTGAGACGTAAGCGGTGAAGAGGCCGCCACCCACCCCCACGGGTCAGGGGGTGGGACTCTCTCACCTCTCACTGACTCCTCCCCACTCCCCAAGTAGAAGCTACATTCCCCCCATGCCCCTCTCGGCATTCCACCCCACCGTTTCCCGCTGGTTCAGGGACACCCTCGGCGAGCCAACTACCGCCCAATCAATGGGTTGGGAGGCGATTCGGGGCCGCCGAAACACCCTGATCGCCGCCCCCACCGGATCGGGGAAAACCCTGGCAGCGTTCCTCAACTCCATCGACGACCTATTAAAGGAAGGGCTGGAGCACGACGGGCTCCCGGACGAGGTCCGGGTGATCTACGTCTCGCCGCTCAAGGCCCTGAGCACCGACATCCACAAGAACCTGGCCGAACCCAGGCGGGGCGTCCGAAAGGTGGCCGAAACGATGGGGCTCGTGGACGCGCCCAAGATCACGGCTGCCGTCCGGACGGGCGACACACCTCAGTCGGAGCGGGCGGCCATGCTCCGGAAACCGCCCCACATTTTGGTGACGACCCCCGAATCCCTCTACCTCCTCCTCACCGCCGCGCGAAGCCGGGAGATGCTGCGGACGGTGAGAACCGTGATTGTGGATGAGATTCACGCGGTCATCGATTCCCGTCGTGGTGCACACCTCGCGCTCTCGTTGGAGCGGCTCGAGCACGTGGCTCACACGCCGCCGCTTCGCATCGGACTGTCCGCCACCCAAAAGCCCATCGAGGAGGTAGCCCGTTTTCTCGTGGGAGCGAGCCGCATAGATGAGCACGGCGTGTCCGACTGCACAGTCGTCGACCAAGGCCACCGACGAACGGTGGACCTCGCCCTCGAGATTCCCCAATCACCACTCGAGGCAGTGATGTCCCACGAGGTGTGGGAGGAGTACTACGACCGGCTCGCCCAGCTCATCGGGGAACACAAGACGACGCTCGTCTTCGTCAACACGCGGCGGATGGCAGAGAGGATGACAATGCACCTCTCCAAGCGCCTCGGCCGGGACGCGGTCACCGCCCACCACGGCTCCTTATCTAGGGAAAAGCGCTTGGATGCCGAAGAGCGCCTCAGGGAGGGGAAGCTCGAGGCTCTCGTGGCCACCGCGTCATTGGAGCTCGGGATCGACATCGGCCATGTGGACCTGGCGTGCCAGATAGGCTCGCCCCGTTGGATCTCGACGTTCCTGCAACGGATGGGACGATCCGGTCACACCGTTCACGGAACACCGAAGGGGCGGCTCTTCCCGCTGACCCGGGACGATCTGCTAGAATGCGCGGCGTTGCTCCGATCGGTCAAGAACGGCGAACTCGACCGCCTCATCATGCTGGACAAGCCGTTGGACGTCCTGGCGCAACAGATCGTGGCCGAGTCCGCATGTGAGGACTGGCCGGAGGTTGAGCTGTTCGGTCTGGTGCGCCGGGCGTATCCCTATCGGAAGCTGGAGCGGCACGAGTTCGACGAGGTGGTTCAGATGGCGGCGCACGGATATACCACGCGCCGCGGGCGCCGGGGGGCACTCTTACACTATGACGGCGTGAACGGCCGCATCCGCGGCCGCCGGGGGGCACGACTCACGGCCATTACCGCAGGCGGCGCCATCCCAGACAATGCTGATTTCCGCGTAGTGCTCGAGCCCGAGAGCACCTTCATCGGCACCGTCAACGAGGACTTCGTGGTCGAGAGCATCGCCGGGGACATCTTCCAGTTGGGCAACAGCTCCTGGCGGATCCTCAAGGTGGAACCGGGGGTGGTGCGGGTGGCGGACGCGCAGGGGGAGCCGCCCAACATTCCGTTTTGGTTCGGAGAAGCGCCCGGACGAAGCGCTGAACTATCTACGTCCGTGAGCGAATTACGGCGAGAGATCGACCTCCGACTGGACCAGCCTGACGAAGCCGTCCGGTGGCTCATCGACGAAATAGACATCCAGCAGCCATCGGCGGCCCAGATCGTCAGGTACTTGAGCGACACCAAGCACCTGTTGGGCGTCATCCCAACACAGCACACGCTCGTCCTCGAGCGGTTCTTCGACGAGTCGGGTGGCATGCAGCTCGTGCTCCACGCGCCTTTCGGGAGTCGGGTGAATCGAGCGTGGGGATTGGCGCTTCGCAAGCGGTTCTGCCGCCAGTTCAACTTCGAGCTACAGGCGGCAGCGACAGAAAACGGCCTGCTGTTGTCACTCGGTCCCCAGCATTCGTTTCCTCTGGACGACGTCTTTCGCTACCTCCATCCCAACACGGTCGAGGACATACTCGTCCAGGCTCTGCTGGATGCTCCCGTGTTTCAGACTCGCTGGCGGTGGAACGCCACGATCTCCCTTGCCGTATTGCGAAATCGGGGAGGCCGCAAGGTTCCTCCACAGATCCAGCGCATGGAGGCGGACGATCTCATGGCTGCCGCTTTTCCCGACGCGGCCGCGTGTTTCGAGAACATCGAGGGGGACCGGGAGATTCCAGACCATCCATTGGTTCGCCAGACAGTGGGGGATTGCCTCGACGAGGCGATGGATCTCGCGCACCTGCGCACGATTCTGAGCGACGTCTACGCGGGAGAGATTGCGTGCGTTTCGCGAGACACACCGGAGCCCTCGCCGTTGTGTCACGAGATTCTGAACGCCATGCCGTATGCGTTCCTAGACGACGCACCGTTGGAGGAGCGGAGGTCACGGGCCGTCTACACCAGAAGGGCGTTTGAGCCCTCATCGGCCAACGAGCTGGGGGCGCTCGATACTGACGCCATTGCCCGGGTCGCCGACGAAGCGTGGCCCGACGTTCGGGATGCGGACGAATTACACGATGCGTTGCTGACGGCAGGATTCCTGACGCAAGTGGAGGGAGTCAACGCCAGAGGAGAATCGTGGGCCCTGCATCTTGAGGAATTGGTCGCCACGGGACGGGCGACACGCGTGATGATTCGGGGAGCTGGTGAGAAGCGGATGCTGTGGGTAGCAGCGGAGAGGCTGGTGGAAATCGTAACAGTGTGGGGAGGAGGGAGGAGGGAGGAGGGAGGAGGGACCGTAAGAATCGAGCCGCTGATGGAGCCCTCTACCGACGGGGCCGACAGAGGATGCGAGCGCGAGGATGCCATTCGAGAGTTGCTCCGCGGACGCCTATCAGTCGTGGGCCCGACGACGGCGCAGACCCTCGCATCGTCACTAGGTATCCAAGAAGGTGACGCGCAGACGGCCCTTCATGCATTGGAAGGTGAAGGGGTGGTGCTGCGCGGATATTTCACGCCGGGAAGGGCCGCAGATGAGGCCGCTGATAATGCGGAGCACAGGGAGTGGTGTGATAGACGGCTGCTGGCGCGGATCCACCGCTACACCCTGAACCGGCTGCGAGCCGAGATTGAGCCGGTGAGTCCAGCCGAGTTCATGCGATATCTCTTCACCTGGCAGCACGTGGACCCGGAACATCGCATGTCCGGTGTCGACGGGCTCGCAGCGATCGTGCAGCAACTGGATGCGTACGAGCTGGCAGCGGGAGCATGGGAAGCCGATGTCCTGTCGGCCCGGATGAACGACTACGATCCCTTGATGCTGGACACGCTCTGCCTGACAGGTCGCGTCACGTGGGGTCGCCTCTCTCCACCTACACGGCCGGGGTCCGGACCCTCCACGACAGGACCCGTCCGCTCGACACCGATCGCGCTGTTCCTCAGGGAGAACGCCGACCAGTGGCACGCGCTGGCGCCGGAATCGGGAGACATCTCACTCAGCACGTACGCCCAAGAGGTCATAGCTGCTCTCGATCGCCGCGGTGCCTCGTTCTTCCAAGAACTCGTGGCCGAGTCCGACTTGCTTGCCACACAGGTGGAGCACGCCCTCGGGGAGCTTGTGGCGATGGGGCTAGTCGCATCCGATAGCTTCGCAGGACTCCGTGCACTGCTTACCCCATCCGACAAGCGCAAGCCCCTGCGCACTGGTCGGCGTCGTGGCACTACTGCCCCTTTCGGCATCGAATCGGCAGGAAGGTGGTCAAAAACAGGCGGACAGGCGGACAGACGGACAGGCGGACAGGAACAGCCAATAGGAGACAGAGAGGCCGTCGTGGAACATCAAGCATGGACGCTGCTCAGGCGATACGGCGTGGTGTTCCGGAGACTTCTTACCAGGGAAACCAATCTCGCTCCTTGGCGCGAGCTCACGATGGTCTACCGCCGGCTCGAGGCTCGCGGGGACATCCGGGGAGGCCGTTTTGTCTCCGGCATGTCCGGCGAGCAGTTCGCCCTTCCCGAAGCGGTGGGTCAGCTTCGCAAAGTCCGCCGCTCCGAACGCACAGGACAGCTCATCGGTATCAGCGGCGCGGATCTGTTGAATCTCACGGGGATCATCACGCCGGGCGACCGCGTGCACGCGCTTGCCACCAACTGGCTGCTCTATCAAGACGGTGTGCCACTCGCCGCCAAGGAGGGCGGCGAGTCTCGGAAGCTCGCGGAGTATGACGACAACCTCGCGAGAGATGTCGAGCGGGCGCTGGTCAGACGCCGCTGGCCTCCTGCGCTGCGCGTGTACCTCGGTAAGGCGGGGTAGATCAGATCTCCGCTTCGCAAGATGCATCCAGCGGCTTGTTGACGGCTTCCCTTTGCTGAGTGGGGTTACCGTATGTCAAAGGTTCTTGCGCTAGTCGGTGCCACGGTGGGAGGCGCATTGGGCTGGTGGCTCGGGGCACAGGTGGGCTTCATGACCGCGTTCATTCTCAGTGTCGTCGGAACCGGAGCCGGCGTCTATGTGGGTCGGCGGATAGCACAGGAGTACCTGCTTTGACCAGGACTTCCGTGAGTTTCGCGCGCCGACAAGGCGTTGCCGGCTGGCTCAAACAGCCAAGCTCTTGGCCGTCTTTTGTTCCTGAAGGATCTTGACCTTACTTTCCGTATGCGCGCGGCGACAGGCCATGCGTCTGTGGTGGATCATTACGGATGCGATGGACAGTTATGTGACGGACCGTCCCATGAGTGCACCCGCGCCCACCTTGAGTAGGATGGGACTGGAGCGAAGCACGTGAACCAACTCTCAGCCCGTGTCACGCCGGTTCTCAAGTACCTCGGCCCAACCGCGTGGGTCGTCGGATGGGGTTACGCCACCGTCCTGCTATTCGAGGACCCCGGCGCGATGTTCCGGCCGGATGACGACATCGCTACGGCGTTGGCGAAGTGGATCTTCCTGGTCATCGCGGTGCTCGGGGGCGTGTTGGTGGCGCGATACGTTCTTCCTCTCAAGCACGTCGTGCTCGACGGGGACCGGCTCCGCGTTTCCAATTACCTGCGAGAGACCACCATCCCCCTGACTGATGTCTCCGCGTTCTGGCCGCATCCCCGCTATGCAGACGCGACGCCTTTTGCCCTGATAGAACTTCGGACGCCAAGCGACTTCGGCCAGAACATTCGGTTCCTGCTCAGCTCGGAGGAGGCCTACAACGCCATGAGGAGTGCGCTCGCGTCAAGAGAGTTGCCGGCAGATAAAGGGCCATCGTAGTTGCACGATGGACGAGCACCTTCGCCGAGTCCGCCACGCCTACGATCTCACCGTGCGGCAATACGACCAGGAGATCGACCCCCTCGAGCAGGTTCCGAAGGAGTTCAAAGAATCCGCCCGATTCCAGGCCTTCATGGAAGATGCAGGCCGATCGTGTAACAACGGCGCGCCGGAGAACAGGGAGTTCCTCGATCCCCGATCGGGGATGCGCTTCCTCGACGCCGGATGCGCCGCGAGCCTCGCGAACTACCGGCTCCACCAGTGGCCGTCGACCTACTACGGCGTAGACATAAGCGCCGCGCTCATCGATGCCATGCGCAGGTTTGCCGCTCGACAGCAGCTTGCGCTCGGAGGTCTGCACGTGGCCGAGGTGGCGGCGTTACCGTTCGACGACAGTTTCTTCGACATCGCTGCCGTGGTGGGCGTTCTCGAATATTGTACCCTCGATTACATACGGCAGGCACTCCCAGAGATCCATCGAGTTTTGAAACCCAGCGCCAAGGTCGTGTTGGATATCCCCAACCTCAGCCACCCAGACATTGACATGATGTTTCGTCTGGAGGAGTATCTCGGTAGGCCCGAGATCGCCCATTCCAGAGTCGCGTTCGAGGAGGTGCTTTCACGCCTCTTTGCGGTGGAGCGTGTGGATGACTCACACGTGATGCTGAAGTACTTCTGTCGGGCGGACCAGACGCTCCCACCGCCCTCCCTTCCAAGCCGCTAGCTACGAGCTGTCAGCTCCCCACCCCCCGCTCCGGCTGCCAGCGACCAGCTGCCGGCTGCCCGCTTTGCCCTGCCCCTCCTGCCCCCCCCTGCCCCTTCTGCCCTTCACACCCTACACCCCACACCCTGGCGGTGTGGGAGGCGGCGTCCGTCTCGAAGGGCCAGCCCGCCCGGTGGTGAGGGGCGGTGCGGCGGCATCACCGCTCGCTTCGCAACGCCTCTACCGGTGAAATCTTCGTTGCACGCGCTGCTGGCAGATAGGTAGCAAGAATGGCCACGCTGCCCAGAACCAGTGGCGCCACCACGAGCGTAAGGGGATCCGTAGGTTCAACGCCGAATAGAAAGGAGCGCAACAACCGCGCAAGCGGCAAAGCAACAGCCAGCCCTCCCAGCGTCCCTAACAACGTGAGGCGCCCTGACTGGCCCAGAACGAGCCGCATGACGTCGCTCCGCTGCGCGCCCAGCGCGCTGCGCACGCCAATCTCTCGCCGGCGCTCTCCCACCGCGTACGACATGACCCCGTAGATGCCCACGCCCGCCAGCACATCATCCATCGGTCGCAGGTCGCTCACCAGAACTTCCCCATCGAGCGTTCGGACCTGTTGTCGGATCGTCGCGGCCAAGGCCGCTGGCGCCATCGTGGTTCGCAGCAGCACGGCCATTCCCCGCCGGGGACGCTGCGTGAACGGCCAATAGAAACGTGGTTCATGCTCGCCGTCGAAGCCGTCGTCCAGAACATCGCTCACGACACCAATCACCGTGCCCCGCGTATTGGTCGACGGGACTACCACCGCCTGCTTCCCGATCGGGTCCTGGTTGGGCCAGAACCGATTTGCGGCAGTTTCATTCACTACGATAACCACATCCCCGTCGCCTCGATCCTCCGTACGGAACTCTCGCCCCGCCCTCACACCGATCCCCATGGTCCGGAAGTACCCGGGACCCACCGTGCGATACTCGATGCTCGGTTCCTCGCCGACGGGCCGAAGGTCGTCCAGGGGATTGAACCACATATACTGATTGATCGTCGTAAACGGCAGATCACTCACGAGGGATACGGCCTGTACGCCGGGGCCCGCCGCAAGTTGCGGAGCGAGTTGGTCGTGGAATGCCAGGATCTGCTCGTTGTTTTCGTAGCGCCACCGGGGTAGGACGATGCGGAACGTCAGGAGCCGATCAGCGTCAAAACCGGTGGGGACGCTGACCAACGACACAAAGCTCCTCGTCAACAGCCCAGCCCCCACAACGAGGACCGTCGCGAGCAACACCTCCGTCACGACCAGGCCGCTCCTGAGCTTCTGTGCGCGGCTGGTCACGCCGGCACCCGCGCTCTCCTCGAGCAGCGGAGTGCGAAGGTCGGTCCGGGACGCTTGAAAGACGGGAAGGAACCCGAACACGATCCCCGTCGCGAGCGCCAAGGCCATCATGAACCCGACTACGATTACATCCACCTGAATCTCGGCCACGCTCGAGATGAACTGGCTCTGAACGGCGCGCAGAAACCCCATTCCCAACTGAACGGCCACGAGCCCGAGCATGCCGCCCGCTAACGTGAGCAGCACATTCTCGGCCACCAGTTGGCGCGCCAGACGCTGGCGACCTGAGCCGAGCGCCGTCCGGATGGCGAACTCCTTGCGACGGCCATGACTGCGCGCTAGCACGAGGTTGGCCACGTTGGCACACACGATGAGTAGTACGAAACCCGCACCACCGACGAGCATCAGCAACGGCCCCCGGATATCGCCGAAGAGCTGTTCGTGCACCGATCGCAAGACAACGCCAAACCCCTTGTTGTGCTCGGGAAGCTCGATCTCGAGCTGCCGTGCAATCGCCGCGAGATCGGCATCCGCTTGTTCCAGAGACACCCCAGGACGTAACCGCCCCAATGTACGGAGATGCCGGCCATGATTGCTCCGCGGATCTTCACCGGCCACCGGCGCCCAAATCTGTGTACGCCGCAGATAACTCGGCTCGGGATGCCGATAGCTCTCAGGCATCACACCAGCGACTGTGTAGGACTCGCCGTTCAACCTGATGGCATCTCCCACTATCTGCGGGTCGCCGCCGAAGCGCCGCTGCCAGAGCCCGTAGCTCAGCATCGCGACTCGGTGATTGCCAAGCACGCCGTGCTCCGGTGTGAACCCACTCCCCAAAAGCGGAGGTACGCCAAGGACATCAAACAGGTTCGGTGTAACGACCGAACCCAGCAGCGACTCGGGCTGGCCGTCACCACTCAGCGTGGGAAACCAGATGTTGAACGCCGCGATATCGGTAAACGTGGTCGTGCGCTCTTGCCACGCGAGGTAATTCGCCGGCGCCACCGTCCACTCCGGATCACCGAAGCCCATTTGACCCTCTCGGTCCAGCTCCCAGATCATGGCGAGCTCTTCGGGCCTGTCGTATGGCAGCGGTCGGAGAAGCACCGCGTTCACCACGGTGAAGATCGCTGTATTGGCTCCGATGCCGAGGGCCAATGTCAGTATCGCCGTGGTGGCAAACATCGGTACGCGTCTCAACGAGCGTACTGCCTGGCGCACGTCGTGCCATAGTCGTTCCATGATTCCCACCCTCAACAGTTTTCGCGCGCGCCCGGCACCGCGCCCACTCACACGCCGAATCGTCGCGTCCGCGACGAAGGCCGCGCGCCGCAGCACTCCACTCAGTCCCGAGGCGGTCGCCGCCGCCGTTTGCAGATCCCTCTGAAAAGCCAACACCGTGGCGCTGCGCCGCTCTGGCACGAGCGCCATCGCCCGCTCTATGGTAGCGGCCACGGCGTGCGGCACATGGGAGGCGAAGGCCCGAAGATCCGGCACCTCCGACGTGAACCGCTGGGTCACGACCTCCATGGTGTTGCGGCCAGTAAAGGGTGCCCGTCCTGCCAGCATCTCGAAGATCATGCACCCGAAGCTGTAGACATCCGCCCGCACGTCGAGATTCCGCTCACCGCTTGCCTGCTCGGGGCTCACGTACGCAGGCGTCCCTGCCGATGAATCGACGCCGATGCGCTGCCCCCACTCAAACACCTCGGCGTGAATAGCCCGTGAAATGCCGAAGTCAGCCACGTAGACGTGGTCATCCGCGATGAGAATGTTCTCCGGCTTGACGTCACAGTGGAGGACGCGGTGCTCGTGGGCGTGATACAGTGCGCTAGCAACGCCCCGGGCGATGTGCAGCGTCTCGTCCAAGGAGAGCCGGCCACGCTGCGCTAGGAGTCGGCGCAGCGATCCCCCCTTAACGTACGGCATGACGTAATACGGATGTCCGGCGGCCTCCCCGGCGTCGTGGAGCCCGAGAATGTTCTGGTGTTGCAGACGTGCGGTGAAGCGGATCTCCTTGAGGAATTGCTCGACCCCTATCCCGGTCACCGCTTCCGGCGCCAGCACCTTGATGGCCACCGGCCTTCCGAGCTTCACATCGCGGGCCAGATAGACGGTCCCCATGCCTCCCTGCCCGATCTCTTCGTCGACGAGGTACCGGTCGCTCACTGCAGACTTGAAGCTGGGATCCGACCAGCCGGGCGCTTCGGAGTCGATCTCGAACAACTCCTCGAACAACACCCCAAATACCTCGAGCATCCGCTCCCGGGTCTTGGGGGACGGGTGGACATGTTTCCCGTTCACGATCTCGGACCAATGGCCCCGGGACATACCGATTTTGATGGCCCAGTGATTCTGGCTCAGGTTGCTCCGGGCCATGAGATCGTGAAGTCGATCCAGCTTGAGTCGGACACGCACAGGTCTCGGGTCTCCTCTGGCGCAGTTACTCCCACTCCCTGATACGACGTCTATGATACACGCCAGGTTGCAATTCGCGACGGCTCAGCGGAAAAAAGTGTTCTCCAGGGTTCGCTTTCCCACCCCACACCCTACCGCTCCGGGGCCTTCCCCTCCCCCCCTC
>JBDHFY010000190.1:0-10048 GCA_039590195.1 Gemmatimonadota bacterium
CAAAGCGATCGATGCCGCGGCTTGAGCGGTGCACTTGGGCATTGTGGACTGCGCACTGTTGCGGGCGCGCGTCGGTCGCGGAATTGACGCGTCGAGATGGAGGATTGACTGGCGCTTGACCAGGCTCGGGTACCTTCAGGCAGCCGTTGAATGCTTGGCGGAAGCCACGAGGCAAGGACACGGAGGAGGCATGAGCCATGATCACACCGGCACAACGCGAATACGACGATCACTGTCAATTCGAAGATCAGTTGATCAACCACCGGCTCACATGGCTACTCGCATCTGAGGCCCTTTTGTTTGCGGGCTATGGGGCCATCCAATCCAGTGACAGGTTCAGTCAAGGCCAAGTCTCAACGCTCACGACACCGCTCTTTGTGGTGGGGCTGGTTATTTCGATACTGATCTTTCTCTCTGTACTCGCGGCGGCGGCTGCAAATCTTCATAACTGGCGTGATCTCAAAGCGGACGACCCAAAAGTCACACTTGGCGTCCGAGCGTATACCACGATAGTCGGGTGGGGCGTCGCGGCCTCGCTTCCGCTGGTATTCGCGCTCGGTTGGCTCCTTATCCGCTTTCCGACCAGTTGAGCCCTTGACGGCCGTCGTGAATGCGTGCGCGCCTCGGTGAGCGGTGCAATCGACTCCTCCAGCTGGGCGTCCTCCTCAGCGCGGGCGCTGCGCAGCGCTGCGTCTCGAAGGGCCTACCGACGGTAACAAACGGAGCGTGGGCGGCATCTGTATATGATGAATGACGTATGCCGGCACCGCGGCGAGGGGGGGAGCGGCATGGTGGAAAACGCGAAGATCCAGACGCAGGCACCAGGTGCGAGCAGGACTCCGGCAATGATGGGGTCGCTGCACATAGTTGCGATCTGTACGAGCCTCCTGCTGCTCATCATGCCGTATTCTGCGCGCTCGCAAGCCGTGGACACGACGATGGTGCCACGGGACCTCGTCGTGAGCTTGTTCGGCGGTCTCCCGTCTACGAGAGGTGACTCGGTTCTGATACTCGTCGATGAGGCGCCAGAGCGCGACATGGAGGAGGTGGCTCTAGGGCCGGAGAGCGTGGTCGTGGGGAGTCTAGTGCGTCGGTGGAATACTACGATCGTCGTCGATCTACCTGGGGACCCAGCCGACGTTATGCAGGGGTATGCCGGTACGCTCGAGCAGCGCGGCTGGGAACTCGAGGCGTCCAGAGAGCGTCAGGGGTTTCGACGTGCAACGGATTCACGGCCTATGAGGGCCTACTGCCTAGAAGGGACGGGGTATCTCACCGTGCAGGTCGCGGGGCGCGCGGCAGGCGGCACTCGCATGTTGGTGAGGCTACGGAGGGTACCGAGGGTGCGCGGTGGCCCTGCGTGCGGTGCATTCTCGGGCCCCGCCGAGCGAGAAGATTATCCCATACCCGGCCTCATGGTGCCGGCGGACGCAGACTGGTGGGGCCAGAGTGGTGGTTCATCCCACGATTACCAAGAGTGGAGAGTGCGGTTGCGGACTGCGCTGACGGCTGCAGAGTTGATGGCCCACTTTGGCCCGCAACTCGAGGCCGACGGGTGGGTTGCCACAACGCCAATCGTAGAGGGTCTTGTGACGGCGCAGGCCTGGCGGCGCACAACAGACGATGGACGGCAGTGGCATCTGCTTCTGTTCGCATTCGACATTCCCGTGGCGGCAAACGAGCGAGAGGTGGGGGTGCGGGTTACGGCGGTGGAGGGGAGGTGAGGGTGTGTAGATGCGGGGCTGCATTCGAGATTGCGCGTTGAGCCGTCGAGTTGGCGACCGGCTAAAGCCGCTACTCGGCTGGTCTACCCGTAAACGGGGACCGCAGAGCCACGCAGAAACAGACTGATCCTCGCAGATCCTTTCCCGTCCACAAGCCGAGCCTGGCCTGAGGAGCGCTTCCCAGAAGCGCATCTCGAAGGGCGACGAGTTTGCTCGTTCGCTAAAAACCGCGCGCCCACATGTAACAAATCGAAGCCTGGCGGCATCTTAATATGGTGGGTGGTTCGTGCGGTGGGTTGATCGGAAGACAGAAAGTTCCGAACGGAGGCCCCACGTGAGAGGATTGCTGTGGTAATGTTGCACTCGCTCCACACTGTTCCGATTTGGACGAGCCTGCTGTTGCTCATGGTGGCGCAATCGGTGTGCTCGCAGGCCGTGGACACGACAATGGTTCCACGGGACCTCGCCGTGAGCTTGCTAGGAGGTTTGCCATATGCCCGAGGTGACTCAGTCCAGCTACTCGTGGCTCGAGCGCCAGCGCGTGACATGGAGGATGTGGCTCTGGGGCCGGAGAGCGTGGTGGTGGGGAGTCTGGTGCGCGGTCCGGTTACCACGATCGTCGTCGATCTGCCCGCTGATCCAGCCACTGCTATGCAGGAGTATGAGGATACCCTCGAGCAGCGCGGTTGGGAGTCCGGCCCGCCGAGAGGTGGTTTTCAGGGGTTTCGACGTGCGACCGATCCACGGGCTCTGAGGACCTACTGCCGCGAGGGGACGGGGTACATCGGCGTTCAAGCGGCGGGGCGCACCGCGGGCGGGACTCGCATGCTGGTGAGGCTACAGAGGGTACCAAGGGCGCCAGGCGGACTAGTGTGCGATGCATCTTTGCCACCCAGGGAGCGAAACGACTATCCCATACCCGACCTTGTTGTGCCCGCGGACGCGGACTGGCGGGGCCAAAGCGCTGGTGGATCCAGCGATCAACAGGAGTGGGCAGTGCGGTTGCGGACTGAGCTAACGGCGGCGGAGTTGCTCGCACACTTCGGTCCGCAACTCGAAGCCGAGGGTTGGGCTCCCGCCACCGAAATCGTCGGAGGTCTGGTCACGGCGCAGGCCTGGCGGCGCACGACAGACGATGGGCGCCAGTGGCATCTGCTTCTGTTCGCATTCGACATTCCCGCGGCGGCAAACGAGCGAGAGGTGGGGGTGCGGGTTACGGCGGTTGGGGATTTGTGAGTGGCGGAGGGTGCACAGCCCTAGAGATGAATGCAGGGGCGAGGGACCTACTACTAGTCAGCGGGAAGCACGGATGAGGCGAAGCGTATGAAGTGGAGGAAGGCCCTGATCCTCACTGCGGCAACCCCTCCTGCACTCCTCGTTCTAGCCGCGATTGCAGTCGGTGTGTTCCTGCTACTCCAACCGAAACCAGCTCCCCGCCCTGAACCAGCAGAGACGCGCGACGGTCGGTGGCAGCAGGATGTGGAGTACCTCGCTCAGGAACTTCCACGGCTGCACGTCAATGCCTTTCACACGACGCCACAGAGAACGTTCGATTCGGCGGTGGCTAAGCTCCTCCACGATATCCCTCAGTTGCAGGATCATGAGATTCTAGTGCGGATCGCCCAGATCGTCGCTGCGGTCGGCGACGCGCACACCGCTGCGTCGGCCCGCGCACCGGATAGCAGATCTTTCCCGATCCGGGGAGCGTGGTTCAGTGACGGCTTCTTTGTCGTCCGTACTGCCCCTGGATTCAAGAAGCTTCCACGCAGTGAAGTGCTCCGCATCGGAGACCTCAATATCGAAGAAGTGCTGAGGCGAGTCGGGACGGTTGTCTCATATGAAAACGAGACAAAGCTGCGGGTCGATGCCCCGTCGTACTTGAACAACCCCGACGTACTTCACGCCCTGGGCATCATTCCTGAGCGGGACAGTGCATCGTTCACCGTCCGCCAAGCGGATGGCGACACGGCGACGATCTGGTTACCGGCCATGCGTATCCACCGTGATCAGTGGGAGGCCGTTTCCATAAACCGTCCCCGGTACCTCCAGCGACGTTCAGAGGACTTCTGGTTCGAGCTTATGGAGGATGGTGAAGTGCTGTACTTCAAGTACAACCGCTGCAGAGACCCGTTGGGATTCTGGCGCTTTTCGCGGAGCGTTCTCAACGTACTCGATGAGCAACCAGTGGAACGTATGGTGATCGATTTTCGTGGAAACGGCGGCGGGAATTCTGCGCTATTCACCTACCTCCTATTGCGAGGTCTCAAGAAACAGTCTGTAAATCAGAGAGGGCGTTTGTACGGCATCATCGATGGAGCGACGTTTTCGTCGGCAGTGATGAATGCGGCGGAGCTGCGTCTGGAAACGGCAGCAATTCTGGTGGGAGAGCCCACCTCAGGCAAGCCCTACGGATATGGTGAAGTTGGGAGCTTTACACTCCCCAACTCAGGGCTCACAGTGTGGTATTCATCCGAGTATTTCGAGGCCGATCCTAAGCTGGGAGACACGCCTTCTCTTGAGCCGGACGTGATGATCATGCGGACATCTGAGGATTATTTCACAGGGAAGGATGCAGTACTCGATTCGCTCATCGTTGGACTCTTTGTATCGAGCAAGTGACGTCGCTATTTGATATCAAGTGTGAAGTCCAACATTGATGGTCATGGTTCATAGCATTCCTTTCGGGCCGCCAGCCGACCCGCTTCCGAACCCGTTTGTTGAGCCTTGCCGCGATGCAATTGCAGTCGTGCTACGCCAGATGTTTTATATTTTGTCCCTTGGGTAGCCACTGGCGGATCAGGCGGTTGGTGTTTTCGTTCGTGCCGCGTTCCCAGGTATGAAGGGGCGTGCTGAAGTAAGAGCGGGCGCCGGTTGCCTGCTCGATGACCGCGTTTGCGATGGAGACCGGAGTCGATCGTCGCGCAGTGGTTTGCCGGCAAGATCACAGCCAAAGCCTGCGCCCCTGGCCTGACTTCAATGCCCCATCTGACCGGAGACGAATCGCTGATATGGTCAGGTTTCCGTGCGATGCCGTATTGTTCGACCTGGACGGGGTTCTCGTGGATTCAAGCGCCTGCGTTGAGCGCCACTGGCAGCGTTGGGCGGAAGAACACGAGCTCGACGCGGCAGCCATTAGAAAGATTGCGCACGGCCGCCGCACCGAAGACACGATCGCACTGGTGGCGCCACACCTGAACGCGCGGGAGGAGGCCGCGCGGCTGGCGGGCTGGGAAGCGACGGATACCACCGGCATCCTACGGATCGAGGGAGCCGATGACTTGCTCGCGCATCTTCCCCGTGACGCCTGGGCCGTCGTCACGTCGGGAACGACGGCGACTGCGCTCGCGCGGCTGCGACACGTGGGACTCCCTACACCGACCGTCCTGATATCTGCCGATGACGTGACTCGCGGCAAGCCCGATCCCGAACCGTACCAACTTGCCGCCAAGCGGCTGGGAATCCCGGCAGCGAGCTGTGTGGTCGTCGAAGACACGGCGACCGGTATAGTCTCGGCCAAAGCGGCCGGTATGCCCGTTATCGGCGTTCTTGGGACACACAGCCATCCGGCACTGACACAGGCCGATGCGGTGGTCAACCAACTGACCGATATCCGTGTTACTTCACCCGACGACACAGAAAGCGGACAATTCTTTCTCACGGCTTGAATCGAGATACTGTCTCCCCTGCCTCTTCTGCCCCCCTGCCCCCCCCTATACCCTACACCCTACACCCTCTTCAAACTTGACATCTCCCGATCCCCACCCTAGCCTTCCTCCCTCCCGGCACGGCAGGCCAGTTCCCTCCGCCGGTTGAACGTCGTCCGCTTTCTGGGACCATTGCACACAACGACGGTCGTTCCTGGGCTTCATGCTCAGCGACGTCGCTACGAAATCCTGTTTTCATTTTGTTCAACCAGTCGCAACCCCAACGCGGAGCGGAGACGTGGCCTCTACGAAAGATGTGCTGGACAATCACCTGAAGTGTTTTGGCGAGGGCAACCTCGACGGCATCCTGGCCGACTACGCGCCGGACGCCGTTCTGTTCACGTCCGACGGCCCCATCGTGGGCCCTGATGCCATCAAACCGCTTTTCGAGTTCATGTTCGCGGAGTTTTCCAAGCCCGGCACCCAGTTTGACATGAAGACCCAGTCGGTAGAAGGCAACTACGCCTTTATCCTGTGGACCGCGGAGACGGCCGACAACGTCTACGAGATGGGAACCGACACGTTCGTCGTTAAGAACGGCAAGATCGTCGCGCAGTCGGTGGCCGTGAAGCTTGCGCCGAAGGGGTGAATAGAAAGGGAGTAGGGTCTAGGGTTTAGGGTGTAGGGTGCCGCGGGGGACAGAGTGGACAGGGGTGGCAGAGTTCGCGCCACCCCCAGCTCATTCTTCTTCTTTCCTACACCCTACACCCCCTCTCACCCCCCCTCCCGCAAACCCGATCTCCCCTCTCCTGAATCCGCCGTCCCGCGTCCGCGAGGTTGCAGGATGCAACCTGTCTGCAAGTAACACTTCGCAACCCGAAACCGTCCCCCTTCACGCTTCGTAGAGCCAAACGGATTCGTCAACGCCGCCGGCCGACCACGCACGGCCGAACGACGTCTACCCCCTCCACGGCGACGGGGACCGTCATGGAAACGCTTCTGAAGAACCTCCGCTTCGGCTTACGGATGCTGGCCAAGCATCCCAGCCTCTCAATCATTGCCATCGTCACGTTCGGACTCGGCATCGGGCTCACCACCACCGTCGCTAGCATCGTGAGCGGCGTGCTCTTCGTGGGACTCCCATTCGAGGGCTCTGACCGTGTGGTGTGGCTGCAGCGCACTAACCTCACAGAGAACATCGATCGCATGGGCGTCAGCGTTCACGACTTCGTGGATTGGCGCGAGCAGCAGACCACATTCTACGGCATTGCCGCGTTCGACGGTGCGGCCGTCAACCTGTCGGACACCCAGGGACGGCCCGAGCGTTTCACCGGCGGACTGTTCAGCGCCGAGATGTTCGATGTGCTGAACATGCAGCCGATGCTTGGCCGCGCGTTTCAGGAGGGTGAGGATCGGCCCGGCGCCGATCCCGTGATCATCCTGGGTTACGATGTGTGGCAGGACAAGTTCGGCGGAACCATGGATATCCTAGGCCGGACTGTCAGGGCCAATGGGGTGACGCGAACCGTCATCGGCGTGATGCCCGAGGGGTTCAAGTTCCCCGCCCTCGAAGAGGTGTGGCTGCCCCTCGAGATCGATCCCTCGGTGATCGACCGGGGAGAGGGGCCGCAGTACGGGGTGGTCGGGCGTCTCGGTGTTGGGACCTCGCTCGACGAAGCGAGAGCGGAATTGGCGACGATCGCAGCGCGGATCGAGCAAGAATATCCGGAAAGCAACGAGGGAGTCGGCGCCGTCGTGCGGGAATTCGCGGACTGGGGCCTCGGTTCTGAGGTCTACGCTCTGCTCTTCACCATGCTGGGCGCCGCCATCGGGGTGCTGGTGATCGCCTGTGTCAACGTTGCCAATCTGTTGTTGGCCCGAACCTCGTTACGCACCCGCGAGTTGGCGGTGCGAACGGCGCTCGGTGCGGGCCGCGGACGACTGATCGCGCAGCTCCTGACTGAAGTGTTCGTGCTCGCTCTCGCCGGTGGCGCACTGGGCGTCGCCCTCGGATACGGCGGGATCGAGTGGTTCGTTTCGGCGATCGCAATCGACCCACCGCCCTTCTGGATAACGTTCGGGCTCGATCGCCAGGTCATGCTGTTCGTCATCGGCGCTACCGTCCTGGCAGCCGTGGTTTCAGGCCTCGCTCCCGCACTGCAAGCGTCCAAGACCGACATCAACGAGTCACTGAAAGACGAGGGTCGTGGCTCGTCGAGCCTGCATGCGGGCAGGTTCACCGGGGCATTGGTTGTCGCCGAGGTGGCGGTGTCTTGCGGGTTGTTGATCGCCGCCGGCCTCATGATCAGCAGCGTCGTAAGACTGAGGACGGTCGATTTGCCGTTCACGACCGAGAACATCATCACGGCACGCATCAATCTGCCGGTGCTCGAATACCCCGACACCACGAGCCGCGTGCAGTTCTACGAACGACTTCTACCGAGGCTGACAGCCATCCCCGGAGGCGAGGCTGCGACGTTGTCGGACGGGCTGCCGGCATCCGGGAACGGCTCGCGGGTGTTCGAGGTCGAGGGTGAGACCTACGAGGTGGACAGGGACTTCCCCAACGCGCGTGAGGGGATCGTCACACCCGGCTACTTCGAGACGTTCCACGCCGAGGTGTTGCAGGGCCGCTCGTTCAGCGTCGCCGATCGGCAGGGGAACCTGCCGGTCGCGGTAGTCAATCAGACTTTTGTGCGAACGTTCTTTCCCGACGGCGACGCGATCGGGCGCCGTATCCGCATGGGCCGCCGCGACGACGACGCCAAGTGGTTGACGGTGATCGGCGTCGTGCCCGACATGCGCATGGAAGGGATCGGCAACAACAATGCCAGTCCCGCCGGGTTCTACATCCCGATCGCCCAGAGCGGTGTGGGCAACTTCGTGAGCATCGCGCTCAGGACCCAGGGCGCCCCGATGGCTAAGACCGCCGACGTGCGGGCCACCGTCATGTCAATCGATCCGAACCTCCCGATCTTCGACGTGCTGTCGATGGAGGAAGTGATTGAAGACCAGACCTGGTTCTACCGCGTGTTCGGCACGTTGTTCATGGCATTCGGAATATCGGCGCTCTTCCTCGCCGCCGTCGGACTCTACGGCGTCATGTCGTTTGCCGTCGCGCGTCGCACGCAGGAGATGGGTATCCGCATGGCACTGGGCGCGCATGGCGCACGGCTGGTGGGGCTGCTGATGAGGAAGGGTGCGACACAGTTGGCGGTCGGCCTGGGATTCGGTCTCGGCCTGGCGGTCCTCACAGCTGGACCGCTGCAAGTAGTTCTGTTCGAGGTGAGCGCACGCGACCCCAAGGTATACGGCACGGTGATCGGACTCCTTGCGATAGTCGGAGTCCTCGCGAGCCTCATTCCGGCGCGTCGTGTCTCCAAGGTCGATCCGGTGGCCGCGTTGACGCCCGAATAGCGCGCAGAGAACACCAAGCTCCGACCATGACTCCGGGCACGTCGTGTTACTAGCTCAGGCGTCGAGTTCCTGAGCCTGCATCATCGATGTGGTCTGCAGCGGGATCCTGGAGTCTCCCCCCCACACACCCTCCCCCCCCCTCCCCCTCCCGCCCCCCTCCCCCACACCATAACTTCCCCGCCGTCAACCGCACCTGGAGAATCTCTAATGTCGTCCGCGTATATCGGGCGTATCCTCGCCCTCGAGCTTTTGGCCGCAATAGCCCTGGCCGCGCCGCCTGCCATACTCGCGCAGGCCCAAAGCGACACCACGAACAAATGGGATGTGAATGCCGCAATCGGGCCGCGGAAGACCGTCGCGTTCACTGTCACCGAAGGCACCTGGATGAATGTGGACGTGGCGCCGGATGGCCGCGAGATCGCCTTCGACCTCGTGGGCGACATCTACCTGCTACCTATCGCGGGCGGAACTGCTCGGCGCATCACGTCGGGCCCGGCATTCGACGTACAGCCGCGCTTCAGCCCCGACGGCAGCAAGATAGGCTTCACCTCCGACCGGGCGGGCGGTGACAACATTTGGGTGATGAACCGGGATGGGTCCGACACGACCCAGATCACCAAGGAGAAGTTCCGGCTGCTCAACAACGCCGTGTGGTCTCCCGACGGCGAGTACCTCATCGCCCGCAAACATTTCACCTCCCGTCGCTCACTGGGCGCCGGCGAGATGTGGATGTACCATCGCTCTGGCGGCAGCGGCATCCAACTGACCAAGCGCAAGAACAATCAACAGGATGCCGGGGAGCCAGAGGTGTCACCCGACGGCCGCTACCTCTGGTGGAGCGAGGACATGAGCGGCGACACGATCTTTCAGTACAACAAAGATCCCAACAGGCAGATCTATGTCATCCGCCAGCTCGATCGAGAGACGGGCAAGATCACCAGACTCATCACGGGAGCCGGCGGCTCGGTGAGGCCGCGCGTGTCACCTGACGGACAAACGATTGCATTCGTCCGCCGCGTGCGCACCGAGACGGTGCTCTACCTCTACGATCGCGAGACGGGCGCCCAGCGGCCACTGTACGACGGGTTGTCACACGATCAGCAGGAGGCCTGGGCGATCTTTGGGCCGTATCCGAATTACGCGTGGACGCCCGACGGTGCCGCCATCGTGATCTGGGCCAAGGGGAAACTCTGGCGCATCGATGGGGCCACCGGCAACGCAAACGAGATTCCTTTCGAGGCCGAGGTGCGGCAAGAGGTGCAC
>JBDHFY010000191.1:0-8158 GCA_039590195.1 Gemmatimonadota bacterium
GTGCTGCCAACTCGGGCCACCTCCTCATTCCGCTCCACCTGCTGTCCTCGTTGTACGAGGATCTCATCACAATGTGCAAACCGCGTGACGACACCATGGCCGTGATCGATGGTGACGACCTTGCCGTATCCCACGTGGTTTTTCACTTCCTTGACCACCCCTGGCGCCGGCGCGACGATCGCGGTGCCACGCAATGCGGCGACGTCGATACCCCAGTGAGGTCGTATTTCGCGGTGGATGGGATGAAAGCGCCGCGACGTAAAAGGACTCGAGATGTAGCCCGTCGTCGGCTGGATCGAGGGCATGCGCGTCAAACGGTCGACGCGTCCGGCGAGGCTATCAGCCGCCTCGTCGAACGAACCCGCGAGAAACGCTGCCCGCCGCATGAGGCTTCGGAGGGTCTCCCGAGTCTGGATGGCTTGCTGGCCGACTGCTGATTCTGATAGAAGAATATCGGCTTCCGTCATGGGCCCGGATGGACCACCGATTCCCACCTGCTGCACGTCGGGGTCACGGGTGGGCAAACCGGCGAGCAGGCGAACCTGGCGGTCGTGAGTCGTGATCCCGTCCACGCTTCGCGTGAGCGAAATCACGACACCGTGCATACGAGTGAGCTCCGTACCCAGCTCTGTGTACCGACGCTCCAAGCGCTCCAGGCGCGAGAGATCCACCGATTTAGATATGCTGACTAACATGAGGAGCACTGCCGTTGCGAAGAGCGCCAGTGCTGCGCCGACTATGATTTTTAGCCCGCGCCGAGTGACTTGAATTTGTCTGGACGTGCCCGATCCGTGCGGCACCGCGACGACCGTCCAGCGGTGTTGATCCATGAGCAAAGCTCGCTCCCCGTGAAACCCGTGCTCCTCGGCTTCAACGCACTTTTGGTGCCACTCGAGGCGGCTCGGCGTGAGCTGCGCGGCGAGAGATCTGCGAAATTGACTCAGATCACAAATTGCTTCGAGCAAAGCGCCAACCGTCGGTCATTGTTGCGAGTTACTGTGGCCCCTGTCACGTTCCCACCGCGCCAACGGCGAAATAACGAATAGGAGGAGTCGGTTGTCGCCCTTGCTCACGGGGACATGGAGCGCTTTTTCGTGGGACCAGTGAGATGTGATTGCCTGAGCCACCTGCGTTTTGCGGTCATTGTTGCAGAGTCCACCGCGCAGAACCGACACACTTGGCGACCCGACCCGCGAAGCCCCGAGAAAATGGCGATGGATCGCTGGCACTGGAGTTGCAAACCTCATGCGGCCAGGGATGGGTGTCGCCTCGCTTGCCACGACGGCGAACTGAATCCACCAATCGTTCTCACAATGCGTTACGCTGGCGCGATCGGCTGCGCCCATCCCCTCCTAAGCTCACCCCTTGGACCGTCTGACGCCCGCCCCCCGATAACTGCCCGGCCCCGCCCCACTTGCCGAACGCCTCTCCACCATCCATTTTCGCGTGATCGTGCGTACCGGTGTTTGGGGTCGCGGATCGAGCCGAGCGATCAGTTTTTGCTGGGCCTGCCGGGCTCTGGAGTGATGGCAGCGATGGGCCCTCTCTGCCCTCTGGTGCCGGCGGGTATTAACCGCACTGTGATTTCCATCGAGTCGTGGGAGTGCCGGCAAGGCTGGCGAGGTTGCCATGATGTCAGACGACCAAGCGAAGGTCCCCAAGCGGTGGGCCCGAGTATCTGCGGCCGAGGCCCACGGACTGCGGCGTGGGGCATGGTATGCCGTCGTCAACGATGCCAGGCCGCTCGTGGTGCTCGATGTCAATAAGCGACACCGGCCGGTCAACCGCGAGTACCTCGAGTTCCGCGAGGGTCCGCCGGACCGCTGGAGTGTCGTGCAGCGGAATCCAACCGACCTGCCGGCGAAGCGTGCCAGCGGGGCGGATCTCGAGGCCACGTACGGCGTGTGCCCTCGTTGCTACGAGCGCAGCAACCTCGTAGACGGCGAGCCGCGGCTTAAGTGCATGAGCTGTGGCGAGGACTCCGAAGTGGATTGGTCCAATCCCTGCTGATTTGCTCTACCATCCCCTGGCCGCCGCCCTCAGACATTCTTTTCATACCGCCCGGCGTGACACTCTAGCATGACCGGCCGGTCCCCCTGGACCACCGTTCCGAAGAGCGCGCCGATGCCTGCCCCAGCGCACCGAGTCGTCGATTGCGGCAAGGAACCCTGCTCGATCCTGGCCGGGCTGGCCCTGGGCCCTGACCTCTGGTTGCCACGCCCGGCCGGAGGTCACCCCGCTCCGCTCCCGCCGTTCCCATGAGCTGGGATTGAGCGCCGTCCGCCCCGACCGGCAGCGGCGCCGCCCCGGTGGCCTCCCCGGAATGCCGAGTTGACAGCACCTAATTCCGAATAGGGCCGTCTCTGGCCGCGCCGGGCCCCCCCAGATATTCTTACGAACCGGACTGGTAACCCTCATTCGTGCACCTTCTGTCAATGACTGGGTCGATGAAACGAATATTCATGGTCAGTAGCCGTCAGTTCCTGTTTGTCGTGGGGTCAATCGCTCTCGCGGCCTCATGCGCAAGGGGGGGGGGGCCCGAGCGTCTCGGTCCCGTTACGGTCTCGCGTCCGGCGGTCCGCGCCACCAATGGCATGGTGGTGTCGGCGTACCCCGACGCGAGCCAGATCGGGACCGCCATCCTGCGAGCCGGTGGCAACGCGGTGGATGCGGCGATTGCCACAGGATTTGCTCTCGCCGTAAGCAACCCGTGGGCGGGCAACATCGGTGGCGGCGGGTTCATGGTCATCCGGTTCCCCGACGGGACGGCGACGGTTTTCGATTTTCGGGAGAAGGCCCCGTTAGGGGCGCATCCGCGCATGTTCCTGGACGAGGCGGGAGAGTATTCCTTCGACCTCCACCACAACAGCTACCTGGCGGTGGGCGTCCCGGGCACGGTCGCAGGATTCGCCAAAGCCCATGCTGCGCACGGAAAGCTCTCTTGGGAGCAATTGGTCGAGCCGGCGGTGACACTTGCCCGGGACGGGTTCCGGTTGACGCCCGGCCTGGCCCGGTCGCTGGAGTCCGTACTTCCGCGGTTTGAGCCGTACCCGGCCAGCGTGGCGGCGTTCTCGAAGAACGGTGAGTCCTATCGCGCCGGGGAAATCCTTCGCCAACCTGACCTCGCGCGCACTCTCGATCGCATCATGCGTCACGGACGCGACGGCTTCTACAAGGGCGAGACCGCCCGGCTGCTGGCCGAGGAAATGCGCCGGGGCGGCGGCCTCATCACGGAGGAGGATCTGGCGCAGTACGAGGCGAAGGTGCGAAGACCCATTCGAGGGACGTACCGGGGCTACGAGGTCATCAGCATGCCGCCCCCGAGCAGCGGTGGAACGATCTTGGTCGAGATGCTCAACATCCTCGAGGGGTATGACCTTGCGGCGGCCGGCCACAATTCCGCTGACTACATTCACCTCGTGACCGAAGCAATGCGGCGTGCGTACCGGGATCGCGCGCGTCATCTGGCGGACGCCGATTTGGTGGACGTGCCGATCGAACGCCTGACGAGCAAGGGCTACGCCGCCGAGTTGCGTTCGAGCATCGATCTGTCCTCGGCCACGCCGTCAGATTCCGCCGATGTTAACCTCCCCGACGAGAGTCCCGAAACCACGCATTACTCCGTGGTCGACGCGGACGGCACGGCCGTTTCCGTGACCTATACCCTGGAGGCCGGCTACGGGTCGAAGATCACCGTGCCGGGAGCGGGCTTCCTGCTGAACAACGAAATGGGTGATTTCAACGCCAAGCCGGGGCTCACGACTTCCCGGGGCTTGATCGGCACGGAAGCCAATCTTGCCAGACCGGAACAGCGGATGCTCTCGAGCATGACGCCCAGCATCCTCGTGCGCGATGGTCAGCTCGCGGCGGTGGTGGGCAGTCCCGGCGGCCGGACGATCATCAACACCGTACTCCAGGTGATCCTGAATATGGCAGAGTTTGGGATGGATATCCGGGCTGCCGTGGATGCCCCTCGTTTTCATCACCAGTGGCTTCCCGACCAGATCCGGATCGAGGAGCGAGGCATCACCAACGATACGAAACGACGTCTCGAACGGATGGGGCACACCGTGCGCGTGGCAGGAACCCAAGGTCGCTCTCACGACATCATGATCGATGCGCGGACCGGAGAGATCGTGGGAGCCGCGGATCCGCGTGATGCTGACGGCACGGCAGTCGGGTATTGATTGGCTTCCAGCGGGCAGCCAGTCGCCAGCTACGATGCACATGAACGCGCAAGTGTGCGGATTGATGTGCCGAGTTATGTGTCGTTCCCGTAGTGAGCTGAACCTCGTCTTTCCACCCCCATCGTCAAACAGGTGACGAGATGTACCCACTCACCAAAGGGAAACCCGGACATAACGGATGGCTGATGGTCGCCGGTATCACCTGCGCGGTGATTGGATGTGAACCGGGCGGCGACACACACCGTTACGATCTGCTCATCAGCGGCGGCACGGTGGTGGACGGTTCCGGTCGACCGGGATTTCGCGCCGATGTGGCGATTCGCGACGATCGCATCGTTCGGGTCGTTGAGGGCGACATTCCTTCCGATGAGGCCGCCGAGGTACTGCAGGCCGACGATCTCGTGGTGGCACCGGGGTTCATCGACAACCACGCCCATATCCAGACGACGATTCACGAGCATCCGTTGGCGGAGAATTTCACTCGCCAGGGAATTACCACCATCCTGGCGAGCCTCCACAGCGGAGACCAGCCGTGGCCGCTGGACGAGTACATGGCGAATCTGCGAGTGGCCCCGAACGTGGGGTTCTTCGCCGGACACACGTGGACGCGCCGGCAGGTGCTCGGAATGGAGAACCGCGCCCCGACGCCCGCTGAGCTCGAAGAAATGAAGGCGCTCGTCGAGGAGAGCATGAAGCAGGGCGCGCTCGGCCTGTCAACCGGGCTGCTCTACGTTCCCGCCAATTACGCCGAAACCGAGGAGGTCATCGAGCTTGCCAAGGTGGCCGCGCGCCTTGGCGGGATCTACATCTCCCACATGCGCGACGAGGGTCGGGGGCTCATCGCGTCGGTGGCGGAGCTCATCCGCATCGCCGACGAAGCAGGCATTCCGGCACAGATTCAACACCACAAGGCGTTCGGCGTGGGCCAATGGGGCTCGAGCGCCACGACGCTAGCGATGATCGATTCCGCTCGTGCGGAAGGCCTGGACATCAAACACGATCTCTACCCCTACGCGGCGGCCAGCACGGGTTCCGGTGTCATCTTCCCACCGTGGGCGTTGGCCGGGGGGCCGGATTCTCTGAGAGCCCGCCTCGACGATCCCGCCACCAGGACCAGCATTGAGGAGGAAATGCGGGATCGCCTCATCAACGAGTGGAGTGGGGATGACCTGGCACGGATTCAGTTCCGTCAGCTTCGGTCGGATTCGCGCTATGATGGCATGAACCTGCACGATCTTGCACGCGATCGCGGTCTTCCCAACACGGTGGAAACTGGGGTGCAGCTGGTCATCGAGTTGCAGCTCCAGGGCGGGTTCGGCGCGATATATCACGCCATGAGTGAGGACGACGTGCAACAGATCATGCGCCACCCGTTCGCCATGTTCGAGACGGACGGTGATCCCGTTGGGTACGGCCAGGGGCATCCGCATCCGCGAAGCTACGGCACCTTTCCGCGGATCCTGGGCCGCTACGTTCGGGAGCTCGGCATCCTCTCGCTGGAGGAGGCCATCAGACGCATGACCTCGCTCCCGGCCGAGCAGCTGGGGCAGCATGAACGTGGCCGAATCCAGGAGGGGATGTACGCGGATGTCACCGTCTTCGACCCCGCCACCATCGCTGATTTGGCGACTTACCAGGATCCGCACCGCTACTCCCGCGGGATCGAACATGTCGTGGTCAACGGCATCCCGGTGATCCGAGACGGGTCTCTCACTGGCGAGAAACCGGGACGCGTGTTGGTGGGACCGGCGCGATAGTTGCGTCCTACCCTGGCCGTCCGCCGTAGTCGCAGAGGACCGTTGGCCTGTCTACTGGCAGTGGGCCAGCAGGACCGGTATTCTTAAGTCATAGCGGCGACGAATGTTAGGAGTCGCAAACTTCGTGTAGGGGGTCGCGAGGAATGGCGCAGCCCAACCACCGAGAAGAACGGCGACAGGTGAGCGACCGCCGGGCGGCGGCTGACCGGCGCGATGGGGATCGACGGATGGCGAATGCGCCGGTCGAGACCGACCGTCGGATGGCATCGCTGCGTTCGGGGGTCGAACGCCGGACGCTGGGGGAACGGCGCCGCGCCTTAACCGAATTCTCAGCGCGGGTTCACGAGCTTGTCATCACACCGGGTGCGCGGGTGGTTTGTCCCTCATGCGATGGTGATCTGGTCCTGCGGGGACTCATTGCGCGTGGCTCGAGCGTTGCGTCGCTTTGGGAACTGGAGTGCACAACCTGTGGACGAAGTGCCCTCGTTCGTGGGATAACTACTGCATCTGACTGAGCCTCCGGACCTGTCCGGCTCTTCTCACCTCTTTCCGTTCATTCCTCCAATTGTGTCGCCGAGCAACCGCTAAATCACCGCCGCGGCGTTGCTCTTCTCGGGCCGAGAGCGTCCGCGCCTGTGGGTGACAGAGGCCAGCACGGTAACCACACACCCCTTGCTGGGCCTCGTCGGGGCCGTGGATTGCCTCTGGCGGGTTCGAATGCGAGCAAGGGCCGCACGAGGTCTTGTGTTTCTTGGCTAAGTGTGTCAACAATTGTACGACGCGGCCGCAAATCGGGCTGTGGGGTCCCTGGCGTCCCGATCCGCCGACCCGTTCCCGTCGAGGAGAAATTCGATGACGAAGCTGTATGTGTCCAACAAGGATGAATCCATTCGCATGTTCAGGAGTAACGTCTTCGAGAAGCTCTCACGGGTCCATCCAACCGTACCTCACGTGATCTTTGTGCCTGTCATCCTCTTCATGTGGTATTTGAGCTACCGGCGCGAAGCCGGTCTGGGTGACGTCGTGCTGCTATTTTTCGGTGGCTTGTTGCTCTGGAGTTTCACGGAGTATGTTGTGCACCGCTTCGTATTTCACGTCACGCAAGAGGCAGAGAATCGCTCACACGAGACTGTGAGCCGGCTTGGGACGGGTGAGGCGGTAGTGTCCGCACTGGACCATTGGGAGCAGACGCGCTACTGGGTTCTGCACGGGGTTCATCACGACTATCCCAACGACTCGAAGCGGCTGGTGATGCCGCCAGGCGTGAGTGTTCCGCTCGCCTTCCTGTTCTACTACTTGTTTGCGGTCGCGGTGGGCGCCGTTTCCGGACCCGCCCTCTTCGCCGGCTTCGCCGCTGGCTACCTGGTCTACGACACCACCCATTATGCGGTCCACCACCACCGTGCGCGGACCTGGTTCGGGCGGTACCTCAAGAAGCACCACTTTCGACACCACTACCTGAACCCACGGAAGGACTTCGGGGTGAGCTCGCCGATCTGGGACCTGGTGTTTGGGACGCTTGGACGGTCGGAGCGCCAGGAGGGTGCGTAGGGGAGTCGCGTGTAATGCCTTGTACGCGCAGTGGCGACCCCGGGATGGGGGCCGCCACTGCTGTTCAAAGCTCCGAACTCGCGGCGCGCGTCGCAAACGGTCTACTCATCAGTACAGCTAATAGCTAGTAGCTAATAGCTAGTAGCTGGCAGCTTACAGCGGCCAGCTACTTACACGCCAAGAACCGCACCGTCGTTTCCATCTGCTCCAGCACGCTCCCTAGCGCCGACACCGTCGTGTCGATGTCCTCGTCCGCGGTGTAATGCGAGAGGGAGAACCGCACGGCGCAGTGAGCGTCCGCCTCGCTCCGACCCATGGCCATGAGAACGTGGGTGGGCTCCGGCGAGCCGGATTTGCACGCCGAGCCGGATGAGAGCGAGATGCCGTGCTGGTCGAGCGCCACCACGAGTGATTCGCCTCGCAGCTTCGGAAGGGTCAGGTTGAGGACGGTGGGCAGCCGCGTCGTCGCGTGGCCATTGAGCCTGGCATCCGGCACGAGTTGTCGGATGCCGGTTTCCAATCGATCGCGCAGACCACGCACTCTGTCCGCGTCCTTCAGGGCGTGCATGGCGAGTTCGGCCGCCTTCCCGAGTCCGACGATACCCGGAACGTTTTCCGTGCCGGCCCGCAACCCCGCCTCCTGTGCACCGCCGTGCACCAACG
>JBDHFY010000192.1:0-15860 GCA_039590195.1 Gemmatimonadota bacterium
CCTGGCCCAAAGCCCCGACGCGCCACTGGCGGCCGATGTCCCGAGCCACCTCGATAGCTGCGCGCCCGCCCAGGTCCGGCAGCGTCACCACCACGATCTCACCCCTGGATTTCTGGCGCACTTCCTCGATCAAGACCAGCATCCCGCGTTGATCCGCCGGGGCGAGGACACCGGCGAAGTCATTCACAAACCCCACCGGGTCGGGCAGTTGCAGCTGTAGCGCCGCAAGGAGAAGGAGACTCGTCATAACCTCTAAAGATATACGGATGCGGAGAGTGTGTGTTTCAACCGCAGACGGGAACAGGCAGACAGGCGCTGCCGGCAAACCGCTCCACGCCACCACCCCGAAACATCTTGTCCGCCTGTCACTTAGAACCTTCCGGAGGCGCCGCCACCGCCGAAACCGCCTCCGCCCCAAAACGTCCGAAACCACCACTCCCAAAGCCCCCAACCGCCCCACCCATGGTGATGGTGACCCCTCCCGCCTCCGCCGAGGGCTGACACCAGGATCCCGCTCACCGGCACGCCCTTCCGGCGCAGGCTGACGAACTCGGCCCACCATGAGATCGCGATGAAGACGACGATCGTGAGTGCCGCTAGGTGGAATTGCCGCGGCAGTTGTGCCGTGGCTACCTTTCGCCGTCACCAACCACGAGGCGGACCGTTGCCGCGTCTTCTCGGCACCACGCTTGGCTCTTTGGCCGTAACCATTTCCACCGCCCCGGCCCATTCGGCTGTGGTGGTTCAGGATACAGTAGGGTACTGGCAGCAGGAAGTGCAGTATCAGATTCGAGCCGGTCTCCACGAATCTTCCGGCACGTTGTCGGGTCACGAAATCATCACGTACATCAACGGCTCACCCGACGTTCTGACGGAGTTCTACCTGCACCTCTACCTCAATGCGTTTCGGCCGGGTTCCCGCTGGGCGGACCGGGATAGTGTGGAGGGTCGCCGCCGCTTCAACGATCTAGCGGATCCTGATTACGCGTTCGAGCGCATTAGCCGCAGCAGCATCAACGGGGTGCAGGTAACTCCTTCCTATCCCTACGCTCCTGACTCGACGATCGTCCGTTTCGACCTGCCCTCAGCCCTTTCGCCAGGTGAGACGATCGAGGTGGTAGTGGATTGGGAGGCCCGTCCGAGCACGGTGCCGCGGCGCCAGGGGCGGCGCGGTCGTCGGTTCGATTTCGCCCAATGGTACCCAAGGGTCGTCACGTACGATCGAGACGGATGGCAGGACCATCCGCTGTATCCGGCGGGAGAGTTCTATGGTGAGTTCGGTCGATACGATGTGACCTTGGATCTGCCGGTGGATCAGATCATCGGCGCCACGGGAGTACCTCTCGAGGGCGATCCCGGCTGGGAACGTGCGAAAGCAGATCCCAACTTGGTGATCGACTATCAGAGGGATTGGTACTCCTCCCGCCGAGATCCGCCCCGGGGGACGACGGAGGAAGGAGTGGGGTGTGCCGGGTTGGCGGTGGGGGCAGGGCGGAAGTGCGTGCGTTTCTATGCTGAAGACGTCCATCACTTCGCCATGTCGCTCAACCCGGACTACATCTACGAGGAAGGCGAGTTCAACGACGTGGCGGTGCGCGTGTTGTACACGCCGGTCGATCGCTCGACCTGGGGTAATGGGATTGCCGTTCGTCGGACGGTGGAAGCGCTTCGCTGGCTGGACGATCTCTTTGGGCCGTTCCCTTGGCCGCAGATCACCAACGTCCACCGCATCGAGGGTGGTGGAACTGAGTTCCCGATGATGGTGATGGACGGGAGCGCCAGTCTGAGCCTGATCCTCCATGAAGTCGGGCACAACTACCTGATGGGCATTCTAGCCAACAATGAGTGGAAGGAGGGCTTCCTCGACGAAGGATTCTCGAGTTTTCAAACGAACTGGTATTTCGAGGAACATTTTGAGGGCGTAGACGTCTATTCGGGGCTGGAGAACTCCATCCTCCAGCTCGATCTCGACGGCTGGTCAGAGCCCGTGAGCACCGTAAGCGAAGACTTTCGGGACTTCAGCACATACGGGGCCATGATCTACTCGAAGGCCCAACTCTTCTATTTGCAACTTCGCTATATCGTTGGCCACGACACGATGAAGGCCATCCTCCGGGAGTACTATGCCCGTTGGAAGCTGAAACACGTGACGGAGCAGGCGTTCCTCGGGGTCGCCGAGGAAGTGAGTGGAATGGAGCTCGACTGGTTCTTCGAGCAGTGGCTCCATGACACGCCGCTGTATGACTACGCGATCGGTGACGTCACGCGATTGGAACGTGCTGATGGAACGTGGGATACAACCGTGGAGGTGGTACGGAGGGGACAGGGATGGATGCCCGTCGAGGTCGGTGAACGTGACGCTTCGGGACGGCCGGTCTCCTTTGGCCGCGTAAGCGGCCAGCAGGAAAGGGAAATGATCTCGTTTAGGACTCCTCGCCGGCCTGGGCGCTTGATGCTGGATCCATCCGTGAGGAGCCATGACTGGGACTTCACCAACAACTGGGAGCGGGGATTCTTCGACCTCGGAGCGCGGCGTTGGCGATTCGATACCTTTGTGCAGGAGCCGAGCGAACGAGACCGTCCAGTAGTCTCCATCGCGCCGACGTTCTGGTGGAATGATGCCTCGGACGCCACGGTAGGCGTCCGACTGCGGAGCAACTACTTGAACCGGTACAACCGCTGGACGGTGTGGTTGACCCGGGGGGTGTGGGACGCATTCTCAGGGCTCGACGGGATCGAGGCGGCCACGCTGGGCGAGAGCGTCGATTTCTACGTCAAATACGAAGACCCCGTCTGGCTACGATCGCCGGGCGGCTCGCAATCCCTCGAAGTCTGGGCACAGGAAGGCACGACGGGCGCACGAGTGAAGCTGGGCTCGGAGCACCGGCGGTCCTTTGCTTCGCCCGACGCGCATCGCGGTGTGTGGCAGGCGCAGTGGATTGCCACTCGAGAAATGAACTTCCTCGATACCGATCTCTGGCAAAACGCCGGCACCGTTGAAGCCGGACGCTTGGACGAATGGGATCTCCCGTCGGGAAGCACCCACTGGAAGATTCGACTGGATTACGGTAGCGGTGTCGCGTACACTCGTGCCGCCGAAGTCGACGGCGGAAGGTATGACGCGGACCTCTTCTTTCGAGGAACGGGAAGCGTCTCTGTGCGCAAACGGTTCGGCAGATTCACTGTGGGTGCCCGCTTCTTCGCCGGCGGGTATCTGGCACAAAATGATCCTGTGCGTCAGCGGGCAATCCCGCTGAACGGCGCGGATCCGTATCAGAGCCTCGGCAACCCGTTGGTGCGGACTCAGGGCGCGCCGCTGGTCAGCGACGATGTATTCTACCACTCTCCGGGGAACGCCAATGTTCGTGCTTATCGGCCCGACGTGGACGGGCGCTGGATTTTGGCCGGTAACCTCGAGTTCGAACTGGACGCTTTCCGCAAGAGCCGAGGGCTCTTGCGGCGCGCTTCCGTCGTCGCGTTTGGCGACGGGGCGTTCGTGGACACCCTGGCGGTACCGTCCTTCGGTGGCCGATTCTTCACTCCCGTGTACGATTCCGGTGCTGGCGTACGACTCTGGTTTCACGTGGGTGACTTCACGTTCCCGCTTCGCGTCGAATTCCCCTTTTGGGTGACCGAACCGTTCTACGCTCACAACAAGAAGCAGGGAATCAACCGATCGGAGTTCCGGTGGCTGGTAAGCCTCCAACCGATTTTCTGACCCGAGGCGAGGGCGACCGCCGCTCGTTCTTTCGAGCGACCGTCGGGCGCGTCGCCAACGCGGTTGCGAAGCGGGCGGAAGCGCGCGTGGTGCAGCAGCGGTACCTTCGTCCGCCGGGTGCCCTCGACGAAGTGGCATTCCTTGCCGCGTGCACGCGGTGCGGTGATTGTCTCGACCCGTGCCCAGTGTCTGCCATCATCAAGGCGCCACCGGGAGCGGGATTTGCGGCTGGCACTCCGCTGATCGACGTAAATATCCAGCCGTGCATCGCGTGTCACGATATGCCGTGTGCGGCTGCGTGCCCCACCGAGGCGCTCTCGGTTCCCGAACGGGGATGGGAAGGCTACCGAATGGCCGCCTTGGAGCTCCGGCCGGAGCAATGCATCGCCTTCCACGGCTCTGAGTGCGGCGTGTGTGCTCGAGCGTGCCCCGTCGGCGAGAAGGCCATGACCCTCGACCCTGAAGGGCGTCCCGTCATTCGGGTGGAAGGTTGTGTCGGATGTGGCGCGTGCGTCCACGCGTGTGTCACAAGCCCATCATCACTCAAGCTGCACTTCTAGGGGGGAATCGTTGGACGTTCCGTACCGAGTGGACAAGCCGTGGGGCTACGAGTTGGTGTGGGCCAGCACTGACCGTTATGCGGGGAAAATCCTTCACATTGAGCCAGGGCACGTCTTGAGCCTGCAGTATCACGAGCGCAAGGATGAGACCATCCACGTCTTGAGAGGTGTCATCATTTTCCGAGTGAAGATTGGTGACGAGCTCACCGAGCGACGGATGGGCGTGGGTGAGAGCTACCACATCACACCGGGGACGGTGCACCAAATGGAGGCGATCGAGGTCAGTGATCTCCTCGAAGCATCCACACCCGACCTGGACGATGTGGTCCGCCTCGAAGATCGATACGGGAGAGTTGAGTGAAAGTCATCATACCGCTTGCCGGAAAGGGGACTCGGTTCCTTCCTCTCACGAAGCACGTCCCCAAGCCCCTACTGCGGGTGGCCGGCCGTTCGGTGCTGGATTACGTGATTGGCTACCTCGATGAGCTCGAGGTGGAGGAACTGATTTTCATCACGGGCCACTTGAAAGAGCAAGTGGAAGACTACGTCAAGCACCACTACCAGTATTCGGCTCGTTTCGTCGAACAGGAGGTTCAGGACGGGACTGCCGGCGCCGTCAACCTTGCGCGCCCGTACGTTGACGGACCGGTCCTGATCATTTTTGTCGACACGCTGTTCGACGCCGACCTCTCGCTCGTCACTCGCGTGGACGCGGATGGCATCATTTGGGCAAAAGAAGTGGAGGATTACCAGCGGTTCGGAGTGATTGTAACGGACGTGGAGGGATACATGACTCGCATCGTTGAGAAACCCTCCGAACCGATCTCGAAGCTGGCCAATATCGGGCTGTATTACATCAGGGATTGGGCAGCGCTGTTCGACGGCATCGCCCATACTCTCTCGCAGCCGAAGCACCACGGCGAGTGGTTTCTCACCGATGCTTTCCAATACATGATCGACCACGGGCGGAAGATCCAAACGGCCGAAGTCGATGGGTGGTATGACTGTGGCAAGGTCGGCACCCTGCTGGAGACGAACTTACACCTCTTGAACACGGGTCGAACTCGGAGGCCCGTGACTGGCCCGGAAGTACAGGTGATCGACCCGGTGTGGGTCGCCGATGGGGTCGAACTCGAGAACTGCACCATTGGACCGAATGTGGCGCTCGACGAAGGTACGAGCGTAAGGTCGAGCGTTGTACGCCATACGCTGGTGGGAAGAGGGGCGCGCATCGTCGGATCGGAGATCGAGCACTCCCTGATTGGAGATGAAGCGGCGGTGGAGGGTGCGACCTTCAGGGAGATGGTTGTGACACGAGATGAGGTGGCCGAAGCCCCCTGACAGGCCCCGAGGAAGCGGTGCTTGACGGCGGTTTCCCCCGCGGTCAGACTATCTTTTCATGGAAGAATCCTCGCTGATCCACGATTGGAATGCCACGGACGACTTGGATTGGTCCACCGTCCGGGTGGACCTGAACGACGAAACCCTCCGAGATGGCCTTCAGTCCCCTTCAGCCATCGATCCGCCGATAGAGACGAAGCTCCGATTTCTCCATCTGATGGCCGACCTCGGCATCGTCGCGGCTGATATCGGCCTCCCCGGCGCCGGACCACGGGTGGTGGAAGCGGTGAGGGCACTGGCCCGGGAGATAGCCGACCAGAAGCTTCCCATTGCGCCGAACTGTGCCGCCCGGACGGTGGTGGCTGACGTGCAGCCTATCGCGGAGATTTCCCAGGAGGTGGGAATCCCCATCGAGGCTGCAACGTTCATCGGCTCCTCGCCAATTCGCCAGTTGGCGGAGGACTGGACCCTCGATCGGATGCTGGAAGTGAGCGAGAAGGCGGTGACGTTTGCCGTGCGCGAAGGGCTCCCGGTCATGTACGTCACCGAGGATACCACCAGGGCACGCCCAGAGACGATCAAGACCCTTTACTCCAATGCCATCAGCTGGGGCGCCCGCCGCATATGTCTGGCGGACACGGTGGGGCACGCGACCCCCGACGGTGTCAGGAACCTCGTTCGGTTTGCTAAGGAGGAGGTGGTGGCCCCCTCCGGCGAGGACGTGAAGATTGACTGGCATGGCCATCGAGATCGTGGGATGGGGGTGATCAACTGCCTGGCGGCGATTGAGGCCGGGGTAGATCGGGTGCACGCCACCGCCCTCGGCGTGGGTGAACGTGTGGGCAACGCTGAAATGGACCTCCTCATCGTCAATCTCTACCTCCTGGGCGCTCACCGGCACGATGTGTCCAAGTTACGGGAATACTGTGCGCTTGCGGCGGAATCCATCGGCGTTGCCCGGCCCGCGAACTACCCGGTGATGGGTGACGATGCCTTCAGGACGGGAACCGGTGTGCACGCTGCGGCGATCATCAAGGCGCGCCGCAAAGGCGACGACTGGTTGGCCGATCGGGTCTATTCTTCGGTGCCGGCTGGTGTTTTTGGAGCCCGTCAACGGATCGAGATCTCTCCGGTATCGGGGCTCTCCAATGTGCGGTGCTGGCTGGAAGAGCACGGTTACGACTCGAGCGACGAAGCACTTTGCCAACGGCTCTTCGACGCCGCCAAGACCGCCGATCGCGTATTACAGGACGAGGAGTGTCATCGGCTCGCTTCGAAAACAGCTGGCGGCGGACAGACTGGGCCCGGCGCGTGATGGCCAAGAACGGATTCTCCGACCTGCTCAACTCGTACTTGGATCTTCGATGGCATTTTGATCCCGTTGATGCGAGCGCCGCGGGGCTCCGGGAGCATGACGAACGACTCGGAACCTTTAGCACGCAAGAGGTGAGCGAATACGTGGCGGCACTCAGAGCCATCGCCAACGCCTTGGAGTCCCTGCCCCTCGACACGCTCGACGACGAGGTCGACCGAACGGCCCTACTAAACGAAATTCGGGTCACGATCCATCAGTTTGTCACCGAACAACCCCACGTCAAGAACCCGGCCTTCTGGCTTTCACATCTCCTCGAAGGGGTTTATCTGCTGCTTGTACGGCCAGATCGGGCCCGCGACAGCCGCATTGCGGCGGTGCGTCGTCGGCTCGAAGCCATTCCCGCGTTCCTGGAGACCGCGAAAGCCACTCTCATCCGTTGCCCCCGTGTGTTCGCGGAGACAGCGATGGACATTGCCAATGGAGGACTGGTGCTCCTCGAGCAGGTACCGCTCCAACTCCGGATGGACGGCGATGAGGAGTTCGATGCGGCTCGCGCGGATGCCCTCGCGGCCTTACGCTCATTTTCAGATCACTTGAGCGATAACCTGCTCCCTGCGGCTGACGGGGGATTTGCCGTCGGCGAAGAGGCCTTCAACTTCCGCCTCCATTTTCAGCATGCGCTGCGGAACAATGCCAGCGAGTTGTGGCGTTACGGGGCCACGCTCGCTGAGGAAGTGAGCGCCCAGCTCGAAGAGTTGGCCAGGCAGCTCGACGGTCGGGCGGGATGGCAGGACCTCGTGGAACAACTCCGCGAGGCCCATCCGGACGCCGAAGGATTGGTGTCCGCGTACGCCGAGGAGATGATGCGGGCGCGTCGGTTTGTCGAGGAGAGAGGATTGACCGCGATCCCGTCAGGGAAGCTAGAGGTGGTGGAGCCTCCACCATTCCTCGAGCCGTTGATCCCATTCGCCGCGTACCAAACGCAGACTCCTGCGGGATCACTGCAATCATGAGATCGCTATTACGGCGCTGCACGAAGGATATCCTGGTCACCACCTGCAATTCTTGACAGCACAGGCGCAGCCGCGGACGGTGCGGAGAATCATCGCGACGCCGCTGACGTACGAGGGGTGGGCGCTCTATTGCGAGGATATGATGGGGGAGGAGGGCTTCTACCGCTCCGGCGAGGAGCGCCTCTTCCAGCACCTCGCATTGTTGTGGCGGGCGGTGCGTGTCGTTGTCGATGTCGGATTGCACGCCCGAGGCATGACGTTCGATGAAGCCGTTCAGATGCTGGTCGATCGGTTGTGCGTCGATCGTCGCCACGCGGAGGCGGAGGTGCGACGATACTGCGCGGCGCCGGCGTACCAGCTCTGCTACGCCGTTGGAAGACGCGAGCTGAAGGCCTTGCGGCGTGACTATCGCGAGAGGCACGGGAGTGACTATACGCTTCGGGCGTTTCATGACGCAGTGTTGAGTTACGGAGGACTTCCGGTGAGTCTGATGCGATGGGGCATGGAACTGTGACGGACCAGCGGACCGGCATACTCCACGGGGCGGGCCGGCGTCCCACATGGAGCCGGTCGCTTTTGCCCTTTCCGAAGGCGCATTCAATCACTACGTTCGTAGCAACCCGCAACCCCAGAGCTACCTATCCCGTACGGCCCTTCTGACTCGGACTCGTGGAGTGCTGTTCCTCGGCAGCGATCGTCGGGGGCCATGCTCGCCGAGCAACCTGAGGCGGCTAGCATCGAGCGGGAGTCGATGGAAGGGCGAGTAGCCATCGTCACCGGTGGCGCCACGGGCCTTGGTCGTGCGATCAGCCTGGAGTTTGCCCGCCGGAGGGTTCATGTAGCCTTCAATTACCTCGATCTCCATAAGCGCGACGTTTCGGCGCAGGCCGTGCTCACTGAAACGGCGCTGCGCATGTACGGGGTAAAGGTGTTCAACGCCCATTGCGACGTGCGCGATCAAGACGCCATCCGGGCCTTTGTTGAGGCGGTGAAAGCCGAGCTGGGCGGTGTGCACTATCTCGTGAACAACGCGGGCATTGCCCACGACGGCGCGCTCTGGCGACTCTCTCGGGAAGCCTGGGAGAACGTCTTCGAGACGAACGTGACCGGCGCGTTCAATTGTATCCAAGCGGTCGCCCCACACTTTCGCAGCCAGAAATTTGGCAAAATTGCGAACATCGCCTCTCACCAGGCAATTCGACCGGGGTTCGGCGTGGCCAACTATGCGGCCAGCAAGGCGGCGCTGATTGGCCTGACCAAAGCGGCCGCCGTCGAGCTCGGACCATCCAATGTCAATGTGAACGCCGTGGCGCCCGGGTTTGTCCGGACTGAGATGTTGGCTGCATTGCCGACAGAGGTCGTCGAACAGGCGGAGCGCAGTTCGGTCCTTGGCCGGGTGGCCGAGCCGGACGACGTGGCGCGGGTGGTGGTTTTCCTCTGCTCTGAGGACGCCCGACACATCACGGGGCAGGTCATCCTAGTGGATGGGGGCATGACCCTCGGTAGTTGACCCGCCGACTTGGCCCCCCCGCGGCCCCTGGGTAACTTCAGCAAGCTGTGATTCCCCCGAAGCCATCATGCAGGGAGTCCCTGTGGCCGACCCATTCATCAACTGCGACTACGAAGGCGGGGTGGCAACGCTGACGTTGGATCGCCCCCCGCGGAACGTAATGAACATAGAGATGATGGAGCAGATGAACGCTGCTCTTCTGGAGCTACGCAACCATCCCGAGTTGAAGGTGCTGGTCATTCGAGGCCGGGGTGAGGCGTTCAGTGCGGGCGTCGATCTTGCGGATCATACGCGCGACAAGATCTCACGGATGCTTCAGGTCTTTCACCGCATCTTCGAAACCATTCGACTGCTCGATGTCATCGCCGTGTCAGCCGTGGACGGCCCCGCCCTTGGTGGCGGCTTCGAGCTGGCCATCGGGTGCAATCTGGTGGTGGCATCCGAGTCGGCACGGTTCGGCTTCCCTGAGATCCATCTGGGGATTTTTCCACCGTTGGCGTGTGTCGTATTGCCTCGCGCGGGCCCCCGCCGGAAGGCGATGGAGTGGATTCTCACGGGCGACGAGATCTCGGCCAAGGAGCTCCATGAATATGGCCTCGTCAATCGCGTCTTTCCCGACGACCGGTTTGAGGACGGACTCACAGAGTTCATCGGGAAGTTCACGAGCAAGTCGGGCCCTGTGCTGCAACTTGCCAAGCGCGCGCAAGTTGAGTCGTATTACGTGGCGTACGAGGAAGCACTGTACAAAGTCGAGAACATGTACCTGCGCGATCTGATGTCCCTCGCAGACACCCGGGAAGGGATCCAGAACTTCCTCGAGGGGCGACCGGGCGAATGACGCAACGCCTGAACGCGATCCTGGCATTGTGCTTCGCGGGCTTTGCGACGGGCTGCGGAACGCAGCAGCCCGCCGATGCCGAACCGTCACCCGCCGCACCCATACCTACAGCTGGCCTCGGCGGCCAGCGAGTGGCGGTGTACCCGATCACCATGATCCTTGCCGAAGCCGAGCTGGCGTGGGATGAGTTTGTCACCCCTCGGCGAGACGCCCTCACCGTGGCCGACAGCCTGATCGCCGAATCCCTCACGGGGCGTGCGCCCGAAGTGAGTTGGGTTCTGCCGGACGCCCTCCGTCGAGCGGCGCGGCAGGCTCCAAGCATGCTCCCCGATCCCGACCAGATGGGGACCGCGCTATTGCGCCAGTCGGGAGTTACGAGAATTCCAGATCCCCTCCAGAGCCAGTTGCGGACCCTGACAGCGGTTCCGGCAGATCGGTACGCGCTGATTCCGGCAAGCCTGCTCTTCTTCGACGAGGGGGATGGGGTGGGTCGCGCTGAGCTGACGGTGGTGCTCGTTGACGTGCGGTTGGGCCGTGTGGGATGGCGTACCGTGGCCAGGGCGACAGGTGAAGATCCCTGGACTGCTGTGAAGGAGGCCCTGGAGTCGTTGACACCCCTGGGACAGTGATGCAGCGAACCCCGTAGGCTGAGTCTCTCGCCGGGTGGCTCATGCTCGAGCGTGTCGGGGAGGATGGCAAAGCATGCCGATTCGCAAGGCCCTGGCTGAGGCACTCCGGGGCCGTTCAATAAACACGCAGGATCTTGGCGGCAATGCTTCGACATTGGAATTCGCCCAGGCCGTTAGTAACCGGCTTGCTTGAGCACGAGTGCCCGCGCTGTCATCGGCCGGTGGAGCTGCCGTTCGGCGAGATTTGTAAGTCGTGTCAAGAGGAAATCGAGCAGCGCGCCCGTCGGACGGGGCGCCTCGCGGCGGGACTCTCGACCCTTGCGGTTGCGGGCTACACGTTGGTGCGAATGCCCGATGACGAGCAGGCCCGGCTGGTAGGTGTCGTGGGTGTCATTCTATGGTACTTCTTGACCAACCTTGTCGTGCGGAGGGCGATGCGGCAGTGGAGAAAGTGAAAGAGGAAGGGACGTGAGCTTCAGTCTCGTGCACATCTCAGATCCGCATTTCGGGGTCGAGGCAGATCTGCCGAAGATCCAGAATCTCGAGTCGCTGATTCCAGACCTTGAGCCTACGGTCATTGTGATCACGGGCGATCTATCGCTGCGAGCCCGCCACGGCGAGTTCATGGCTGCCCACGCCTTCGTACGGGAGCTGGAACGCACCGCACCCGTGCTCGTCATTCCCGGCAACCACGACGTGCAGTGGTGGCGACGACCCCTCATCCCGTTCTCGTCAGCCGCCAAGTACCAAAAATACAGGAGATACTTCGGCCCGCAGCTCACCCCAACGCTGGATTTGGTGGACGCGATTGTCGCGAGCGCCCTGACCTCACACGGCGTGGCTTGGGGGTCGCTGACGCTTAGGCCAAAGGACATCACCATCAAAGGCCATCTCCCCGCTAGAGAGATCACCAGAGTGAAAGAGGTCTTCCACAAGGCCCGGCCCGAGCAGGTAAGAATCCTCGTCCTGCACCACAACGTGCTCCGCGGAGAGTTGTCTGACCGCACCGGGTTGGCCCGCTGGCGCACGGCGCAGCGGCGAATCGTCGATTCCGGCGCCGATATCGTCCTCTGTGGCCACGATCATCAAGAGAAAGCCGACGTGCTCGACGGGGTCGTGACCTCTTGCGTAGGGACTCTCTCGACTAGGACGCGCGGAGGATTACCTTCCGCCTTCCATCGGATCAGCCTCGGAGAGAACTCGGTGCAGGTGGATCTTTACAAATGGGAGAGCGACGATCGACTTTTCGGACGCTCGGATGTCAACTACTTTGCGCGCAAGCGGACTGTAAATGAGGCAGAGCTCGCAACGGGAGTTGTTTGACGAAGACCTGCTGGAGCGAAGGCTCGTCACCTTCGGGCTCTGCGGCGTGCGGCGGGTTCAACTTCACGACAACCAATCAGTCATGGTGAGCCTCACGGTGGGTGGGGTACTCAGAATCCATCGTGGCTTTGCCTATGCATCGGACGCTATGCTGCGCGCCGTCGTGAAGTTCGCCAATCCAGGGACGCGGAGAAGAGAGCGAGCAGGTGCCAAGCGGCTCATACTCTCTTTCCCTGTCTTTTCGTACACCCCTCTGCCCCGCCGCCGTCGCCGCAGACGTCCGACGGTGAGTCCTCAGGATCGACCACTTGTGCGGGAGCTGGGGGTACGGCACCAGCGGCTCAATGAACGTCATTTCGCTGGGACGCTGTCGCGTGTGAGGTTTCGTATCTCTCACCGCATGCGGACGAGGCTGGGTGAAGTCACGCTCGATGGGGACGACCGCCCGGTCGAGATCGCGATCAGCCAGCGGCATATCGAGCGGGATGGCTGGCCCGAGGTGGAACACACGTTACTGCACGAGATGGTTCACCAATGGCAGGCTGAAAGCGGTCTGGCGGTGGATCATGGCCCCGCCTTTCGAAAGAAGGCCCGAGCCCTGGGCATATCGCCGCGCGCCATGCGCGACATCGGGGCCTCAGGCGAACCACTCAACCAGAGAGACAATGACGATGCCCTTCCAGGGAGTTGATTTCTACGACTGCGACTCCTTGCTCGCCGAGGAAGAGCGGGCGGTGCGCGACACGGTGCGACGATGGGTGGAGGACGAGGTGATGCCCATCATCGGTGACCATTACATCGAGGGCAAGTTCCCTCTGCACCTCGTGCCACAAATGGCCGAACTGGGGCTCTTCGGGGCCAATTTGCCCGAAGAGTATGGCTGTGCCGGCCTCAACAACGTGGCGTATGGCTTGATCATGCAAGAGCTGGAGCGGGGCGACAGCGGGGTTCGATCGTTTGCCTCGGTGCAGGGTGCGTTGGTGATGTATCCCATTCACGCGTTCGGTAGTGAGGAACAGCGGAAAGAGTGGCTCCCAAAACTCGCGAGCGGCGAGTTGATAGGGTGTTTTGGCCTGACTGAGCCCGATTATGGTTCGGATCCCGGTGGGTTGATTACGACGGCGCGCCAAGCCGACGATGGTTGGGTACTGAACGGTGCCAAAATGTGGATCACGAACGGATCCACCGCTCAGATCGCCATCATCTGGGCCAAGATCGGTGAACTCGGCGACGTTGGATCCATTCGCGGATTCGTTGTGCCTACGGACACGAAGGGCTTTACCGCCAAGGACCAGAAGGGGAAGATCTCACTCAGGGCGAGCGACACGAGCGAGCTCGTGCTCGAAGACGTTCATGTGTCGCAGGACGCGCTGCTTCCGAACAGCAAGGGTCTCAGAAGTCCCCTCATGTGCCTCACACAGGCGAGATATGGCATTGCTTGGGGTGGAGTAGGTGCCGCCATGGCCTGCTTTGAAGAAGCGGTGAGTTATTCCAAGAACCGGATCATGTTCGAAAAGCCCATCGGGAGCTTTCAAATCCAGCAGGTACGTTTGGCGGAAATGCTCACGGAGATCACCAAGGCGCAGCTCTTGTGCGTCCAGCTCGGGAGATTGAAAGACAAGGGGACCATGACGCCAGACCAGGTGTCCCTGGCCAAACGCAACAACGTCAGCATGGCCACGGACATTGCCCGGGAGACGCGACGGCTGCTTGGCGCCAACGGCATCCTCGCGGAATATCAGGCCATGCGACACATGACCAACCTTGAGAGTGTCTACACGTACGAGGGCACCCACGATGTCCACACACTGGTTCTCGGCAAAGCCATAACGGGGATCGACGCGTTCGGAGCGTGAGCGGCCGCACACGTGTCGCTGGCAACGGGAGCAGGAACCGGTGACTGCCGTGCGGTGTGGCCGGCTCAGGTACTTGCTTGTCATGGTCCCCGTAGTCGTAAGCTGCTCGAACGGGGAGGGACCTGTGGCCCCCCGCCCGGGAAACATTACTCTTCGCCTCGAAGAGATTGTCAGTGGGCTCAACCAACCGGTTCATCTCACTGCACCTGTAGGTGATGACCGGCTCTTTATCGTCGAGCAGGTGGGCCGCATCCTCATCGCGGAAAGCGGCCATGTTCGCACTACACCTTTTCTCGATATCCGTGGCCGCGTTAGGAGCGGCGGCGAGCGCGGCCTGTTGAGCATGGCCTTTCACCCGGACTACCCTTCCAACGGCCTCTTTTTCGTCGATTTCACCGACTCGGACGGTAATACCAGGATCGAGCGTTTCAGTGTCACTCGAGACCCCAACGTCGCTGATCCCGGTTCCGGTATGGTCGTACTCACAGTTGATCAGCCGTTCTCCAACCACAACGGGGGCTTCGTGAGCTTCGGCTCCGACGGGATGTTCTATATCGGCCTCGGCGATGGCGGGAGCGGTGGAGATCCACTAGGTCATGGCCAGAACACTTCGACCCTGCTCGGATCGATACTGCGTATCGATGTCGACCGTGGCCTACCGTTTACTGTCCCCCAGGACAATCCCTTCGTGGGGACGGCAAACGCGCGAGATGAGATCTGGGCGTACGGGCTGAGGAATCCGTGGCGCTTTGCCTTTGACCACATGATGGGACTGTTGTACGTGGCAGATGTCGGCCAGAATACCGTGGAAGAGATCAACGTGGTCCGTGACGATCAAGGCGGTCTCAATTTTGGATGGAACCTCATGGAGGGTTCGCGTTGCTTCGGGGCCGCCTCGTGCGACGTTGCGGGCCTTGTCATCCCGCAAGTGGAATACCCCAACCCAACCGAGGGCTGTTCGGTGATCGGTGGCATGGTGTATCGCGGTACCGCCCTACCGACCCTCGCCGGACACTATTTCTATTCCGACTTCTGCGGTGGGTGGCTTCGTAGCTTCCGCTATCGGGACGGTGAGGCGGTGGACGCCACCGAATGGGATGTCGACCCGTTGCCGAACGTCTTGTCGTTCGGGCAAGACGGTGCTGGTGAGCTGTACGTCCTGGTGGGAGACGGGCGGGTGTTCAAGATCGCTGCCGGGGTGTGAACGCACAGCTTGCTAGCCCCCCGGGTCCGAAGCCTGTGCTGCGCAACTAACGCTTTGAGCGCGAGTTCCGCCTGCCGCTTCGCTGCAGCTCGTCGCCCAGCTCCTCCAACTCTTCGCCGAGGATCATCATCCCTTTACCGAGCTCACCCTCGAGTTCCTCGAACAACTCCTCCAACTCTTCGAGATCCACTTGCAAGTCGGCGGAGAGGTTGACATCGAGTCTGCCGTCGTGCTCCTCGATGTCGAGCAGGCCGCTAAGGTCGATCTCCTCCAAAACCCGTCCCACCAGCGACCCGATCTCCTCACCCAGATGCTCGAACTCTTCTTCCAGATGAGAATCGCAACACTGCTCATCAATCCCGTGGGTCTCGTCATGCCGACGGTCAGTTCCCCGATGGTCTCCGTGCTCGCGATACCAACGGTAGAAATCGCCCGACGCCATCGTCTCCCGAGCGCCGCCGCGCAGGCGCACCTCACCTTCTTCGGCGTGGACGATTCCAGGTGCCCGTTCGGCATCGATAGCGATATCGCCGCTGATCGATCTGGCGACGAT
>JBDHFY010000193.1:0-8012 GCA_039590195.1 Gemmatimonadota bacterium
CTGTTGTTCCTTGCGGGGCTGTGGTCGGGCCGGCTGGGGCTCATGTTGTGGGGCACCGGCTTCGGGGCCGCTGCCGTCGCCGTCTATGTTTCTTGGAGGTGGTACCTCCGTCACCTGAAGCAGCTGCGAGCCGATATCCGGTCGAATTTTCAAGACCTCGAGCGACTCAAGCGTGAATTCTCTGACCGGAACGAGGCGTAGGACCGTGGCACGCATGTCCGACGCTTGCCCGCTGGATCGGGCGGGTAGCCAGCGCGGGTCGGCCGCCGGACATCCCCTGCCCGCTTTTCGGCCTGCGCTCTAATGGCGGTCAGCGTCATCTGGCACTCGTCGTCGTTGGAGCACGATCCCGGCCCCGGACATCCTGAGCGGCGGGAGCGACTAGACGCGGTGCTTGCCGAGCTCCGCGCGCCGGCATTTGCGGATTCCGTGGCCTGGCATGAGGCCCGGCCGGCTGAAACCGCAGAGCTGGAGCGGGTCCACCCGGCGGCGTACTTAGCGCAGTTGGCGGACGTGGCGAAGCGTGGCGGCGGCCGATTGGATGAAGACACCCACATGAGCGCCGCGAGTTTCGAGGCGGCCCGCCACGCCGCCGGAGCCGCCGTCGAGGTTGCACGCCGGGCCCTGGACAGAGAGCCCGCGTTTGCCCCGGTACGCCCTCCCGGCCACCATGCGCTGGCCGCCCAGGCGATGGGTTTCTGCCTCATCAACAACGTCGTCGTGGCGGCGAGAGCGGCATTGGAGGATCTCGGCGTTGGCGCGGTGCTCATCATCGACTGGGACGTGCACCACGGCAACGGCACGCAGGCCCTGGTCGAGACGGACGCGCGCGTGCGGTACGTGTCATTGCATCAATGGCCCCTCTATCCCGGTACAGGTCGAGAGACCGAGCGCGGGGTCGGGAATGTCTTCAATGTGCCCCTGCCTCCTGGCCTCCCGCGCGAGCAGTACGTGGGCGCTCTCAATGATGCGGTGGAGCGGGCACTGGACGGCTGGACGCCGGACTTGATCCTCATCTCGGCAGGATTCGACGCCATGGCTGGGGATCCTCTGGCGGGATTTACGCTCGAGCCAGAGGATTACAGAACATGGACTCGCAATTGGAGGACCCTCGGAATCCCGATTGGCGCTGTGCTGGAGGGCGGGTATGCCCCGGACCGCATCAGGCTGGCCGCGGGCGAACTGGTCCGGGGCCTGGCATGAGACCGTAGGGGTACTGTGCCGACCGACGGGATCCGAGTTCGTCCGAGGACGGCGAGGAAAGGGTGACGTTCCTCCCAACAACTTGCTCCGTCGCGCTGCCGATTCCGAGTCCGGAACCCTACGACTATCAAATCCCCCGAGCCCTTGCCGACCGCGTTGTCCCGGGCGCGCGTGTCGTCGTCCCGGTTCGCTCCCGTGAGCTCGTCGGGATCGTGGTAGAGGTGCACGCGCGTACGGCGGACGACCTAAAGCCCATCCTCCTGGCCCCCGACCCGATGCCCCTTCTACCGACTCCGCTCCTCACCCTCGCGGAGTGGGTGTCGCGGTACTACGCCTCACCCATCGGCCTGACGATGAAAGCGATGCTTCCCGGTGCGCTTTGGGGTGCGTCGCGCCTCTTTGCGGTCGTCGGCGATGCCACGAACGTGCCGGGTGGGTTCAGTCGAACAGTGGTGGAAACCCTCGAGCGCGCTGGAGGGCGCGCGCCTGCCAAGGTGCTGGCCCGCAAGCTCAACCGTCCGGTGTGGGACGTTCTGCAGCGGCTGGCCACTGTGGGAGCCGTCCAACTCGAGACCGAACCACCGAAGCTCGGCCCCCCCGCCGGAGCCGAGCAAGTGGTTGTGCTCGCTCGGGCCCTCCCATCTCTCCTCGAACGCGACCAGGTGTTCGGCCGTGCCAGGCGCCAGCGCGAGACCTACGAGACCATCGATGCCCTTGGGGGTGAGGTCACCACGCAACGCCTGACGTCGGAGTACGGATTTTCTCGCGCCCTCGTGCGGGGCTTGGTGGAGCGCGGGCTCGCCCGGGTTGAGAAGCGAGAGCGGCTGCGCGATCCGTTCGAAGGGGTTGAGACCCCCCCACCAGCCGAGCCCACCGGTGCGCAGCGGGATGCGGTGCAGGCGCTTCGAGCCGTGCCTCCCGGCGAGGCGGCCACGTTGTTCGGCGTGACGGGGAGTGGGAAGACCTTCGTTTATCTCGAGGCGATCCGGGAGGCGGTCGAACAGGGCGGTGGAGCCATGGTGCTGGTCCCGGAGATTGCGCTCACCCCCCAAACGGTCGCTCGGGTGCGGGGTGTTTTTGGTGATACGGTGGCGGTGCTCCACAGCGGGCTGTCCGGCGGCGAGCGCGCCGACGCGTGGCGAGGGCTCCTGTCGGGCGAGCGCCGCGTGGTGGTAGGTGCCCGGTCGGCGGTGTTTGCTCCCGTATGCAACCTCTCGGCGATCATCGTCGACGAGGAGCACGATGCAAGCTACAAGCACGGGGAATTGCCGCGGTACCACGCGCGGGATGTGGCACTTCGTCGAGCTCGGTTGGAGGGGGCTAGAGCGTTTCTGGGTAGTGCGACCCCCGCCCTCGAGACGTGGGCTGCCCGAGACCGGATTCAGATTGTCTCTCTTCCGAACCGCGTGACGGCCAGTCCGCTGCCCGCCGTCAGGCTGGTGGACATGCGAACGGCTCCACGTGTCAAGGAAAGTGGAGCCGTTCCATGGTCCACGACCATGGATGAAGCGGTGCGTGATCGGTTGTCTCGCCATGAACAAATCATCTTGCTCCTGAACCGCCGGGGGTTTGCCCACTTTCTCCAATGTCCCTCGTGCGGCCAGGTGCCGGAGTGCCCCTCCTGCAGTATCGTGCTCACCGTCCACAGAACGCCGCCGAGTCTGAGGTGCCATTACTGTGGTCACCAGCGTGGAATCCCCGAGAGTTGCGAGGCGTGCGGCGAAGCCACTCAACGCACTCGGGGCGTTGGTACCCAGTTGCTCGAGCGTTGGCTCGCCGAACGGTTCCCTGGCGGGAGACTCGCCAGGATGGATGCGGACACGACGGCGACCAAGTGGTCACACCGTAGGATTCTGGAGGAGTTCGCTCGGCACGAGGTGGACCTCCTTTTCGGGACGCAGATGATTGCGAAGGGGCTCGACTTCCCTGGCGTCACGCTGGTGGGTGTCGTCGATGCCGATAGCGGGCTCCATCTCCCGGATTTTCGTGCAGCGGAGCGGACGTTCCAGTTGATCGCGCAAGTGGCGGGGCGGGCCGGCCGGGGCCCTGCGGGGGGAGAGGTGCTGGTTCAAACTCGCAACCCTCACCACTACGCACTCAAGGCGGCGGCGGCCCACGACTTCGAGCAGTTTGCCCAACGGGAACTCGAGGAGAGACGCGAGCCGGCCTACCCGCCTCACGTGGGATTGGTGAACATTGTTGTGAGTGGGAGGCAGGAGAGTGAAGCGGCGCAAGCCTCCGCTGAGGTCGCCGATTGGTTTCGAGGGCTCATCACGGCGAAGGCACCCGGTGCCGCGGAGGTGTTGGGTCCCGCCCCAGCGCCTCTCGCTCGGATCAAGGAGCGGTGGCGCTGGCATTTGATCGTCCGAAGCCAGGATCGGGCTTTGCTTGGGGGCATGCTGCGGTATGCGGCTTGGCGGGCGCCGCACGTGGGGCGTGGGCGTGGGCGTGTGTGGGTGATTTTCGACCGCGACCCGCTTTCGCTGTTATGAGCCCGCCGTGGCTTGAAAGCCGTTCTCAACACCGGTATCTTGCCATCCGCCGTCATAGACCAAATGCAATCCTTCCGATTCACGAACCTCGACCTTCGCGCGCCGCTGCTTGCAGATGGCGAGGCCATCTCACCTAAGCGGCCGGCGTTTTTGTGAGCGACGCACCGTGCCGTGGCACCGGTCGTACACCGACATGGTGGGGCTGGAGCGTCACCCGTGATCGGGGGATGCTCGGATGACGACGGAGGATCGAGCGTTCGTGACGACGCCGGCTCCGGGTTTGGGGCGGGGTTGGATGCGGATCGCCGAAGCGGTAGGCCAGACGGTTTCTCCCGAGGAGATCACGGGTGTGTGGGTGTTTTCGCCGTTGCGGCAGGAAGGGCGAGAGTGGGGAACGGCGGTGGTGGCGCGGTGGGCGGGGGAGGGACGTGTGGCCGTGTTCACGGCGAGGTACATGTTGAGCCTGCGTGGCCGGGAGCGTGGGCAGGGCAGAGTCGAAGTCGAGGAGGTTGGAGAGAGCCCGGTCGAAGTCATGTACGAGGTCCTTCGCGGTGTCCAACACCGGGCTGGCGAAGCCGAGCCTCCGGTCGAGATATCACCGAAGCTGTGGTATGGAGGGCGCGATGACGAGTCCGCCTCCGAAAGCTGACGCGGACGCGCTCCTCGAGCGCTTTCGACGGTACATGCGGGACCACAACCTTCCTGTCACACAGCAGCGGGAGGCTGTGGCGTCCGTGGTTTTTCACTCCGATGCCCATCTTTCTGTTGAAGACATCCAGCGGGTTCTGCGGGGCGACGGCGTTCGCGTGGGCACCGCGACGGTGTATCGGACGCTCGATTTACTGAATCGAGCGGGGCTGGTCAGAGAGCACGAATTCGGCGAGGGGTTCAAGCGGTACGAACCGCAGGCGGCATGGAGCCACCACGAGCACTTGATCTGCGTCGAGTGTGGCAAGGTCGTCGAGTTCTCGTCTGACCGGATCGAGCGCATGAAGGGGCTTATCGCCGAGGAGCACGGTTTTCGCCACCACCATCACCGGCTCGAGATCTACGGCGTCTGCAGCAACTGCCAGAGGCGGGATGCCGAGACGCTGGAAACGAAGCCCTTACAAGGAAGCACGAGTGGTGATTAATTCCACATTGTTGTTGCCGAAAAAAGCATTCCTTACTGAGGGAATCGGGCGCGAGAAAGAGAAGCTGACGAGCTACGAGCTTGCGCTGCGGGACGCGCAGATCGCTTCTTTCAATTTGGTACAGGTGAGTTCCATCTTTCCGCCACACTGCGAGTTGGTATCCCCGCCGGACGGGTTGAGTGTCCTGGTTCCCGGCCAGATCGTGTTCGCCGTGGTTGCCAGGGCGGAGACGAACGAGCCATCGCGCCTGGCGGCCGCCTCGATCGGCGTGGCCATTCCCGCCGATCCACGCCACCACGGGTACATCTCCGAACACCACGCGTTTGGGCACCAGAAAGAACGGGCCGGGGATTATGCGGAGGATCTGGCCGCCAGCATGTTGGCCACGGTGCTCGGGGTGCCGTTCGATCCCGACGAAGCGTGGGACGAGCGCCGCGAGCAATGGCGCGTCTCGGGCGAGATTGTCAAGACGATGAATGTCAGCTGCACCGCGGAGGCGCAGGACGACGGCCGCTGGGTCACGGTCGTGAGCGCCCTCGTGTTCTGCGGATGAATGAATTCCGGTACGCGCGGGGCCAGCCCGGCGCGCTCCAAGAGTTCTCCTGGGGTGCGCCGGAGTCGTTTCTTGGGCTGCCCGAGGAGCAGACGGACTTCCACGCGGCGAGCGTGGTGGTGCTGCCGGTCCCGTATGAAGCCACGGTCTCGTGGATGAGCGGAGCCCGCCAAGGCCCCAGCTCGATCCTGCATGCCTCCCAATACGTGGAGATCTACGACCACGAACTGGACAGCGAACCATATAAGGTGGGCATTCACACTCTGCCCGAGCTCATGCTTCCGGGGTCGGGACCAGAGCACGCGCTGCGGGAGCTCCGGCGGGTGATCGACGTCCTTGTCGCTGGCGGAAAGTTCGTGATCATGCTCGGTGGTGAACACAGCGTGTCGGCGCCACCGATTCTCGCACACGCCGAGCGCCTGAGCCCGCGACGATTGTCTGTGCTGCAGCTCGACGCCCACAGCGACCTGCGGACCGAGTACGACGGGACGCCGTACTCGCACGCTTGCGTGATGTACCAAGTGCACGAGCACGTGGATCTCGTTCCGGTCGGGATCCGGTCGATGACCCAGGAAGAGCGACAGCTGATGCGTACCAAGCACATCCCAGCGATCTTCTCCCATGAACTCCAGGGTCATGACTGGATCGATCGAGCCGTGGACGCCCTCGGCCCGGATGTGTACATCACCATCGACGTGGACTATTTCGATCCGGGCGTCATTCCCTCCACTGGAACGCCGGAGCCCGGTGGAGGAACCTGGCACCCGACGCTCCGTCTCTTGGAGCGCGTCTTCCGCGAGCGCCGCGTCGTCGGCTGCGACGTCGTCGAGCTCGCGCCGATTCCAGGCCTCGTCGCACCGGACTTTCTGGCCGCAAAACTGGTCTACAAGCTGGTCGGCTTCTACGCCGCCGTGGCCTCCTGAATCGCGGGAACACGGCACACAGTCACAGGGTTGTTGAAATCACATGGGCACTGAATCAACCACACTCGGAATTGCATTCGCCGCCGGCATATTGAGCTTTCTCTCGCCGTGCGTGCTGCCGCTCATCCCGAGCTACCTTTCGTTCATCACCGGCATGTCGCTGGAGGAGCTTGGCGAGCGTCGGGGCGCGGCGCTGACGCATGCGCTGCTCTTCATAGCCGGTTTCACGGTCATCTTCATGGCGCTCGGCACGACGGCGACCGCCGTGGGTCGCGTGCTCAACACCCAACAGGTCTGGATCGAACGGGTGGGCGGGCTGCTGATCGTGGTCTTCGGACTGTATCTCGTGGGGGCTTTCCAATGGGGACCGTTCGCTCGCGAGCGCCGAGTCCACTTTCAGGACAAGCCGGTCGGCTACTTGGGGAGCGCCCTCGTCGGTGTGGCGTTCGGTGCGGGGTGGACGCCATGCATCGGTCCGATTCTGGGGTCCATCTTGATTCTGACGGGCTCCCAGGGCGACTTCCTCCAAGGGACCCTCTTGCTGCTTTTCTATTCGCTCGGGTTGGCCGTTCCCTTCCTGGTCGCGGCGCTGGCGGTGGAACGGTTCATCGGGTGGTTTCAGCGGTACCGCCGCTACATGCCCCTTGCCACCCGCCTCTCCGGGGGAATGCTGATCTTCTTGGGCGTGCTTCTCACAAGTGGGTATTTCAGCGTTCTTGCCGCGTGGCTTCAAGGCCTCACGCCTGATTTTCTGAGAGAGCGTCTGTAGGGGTCGGTCGGCAGCCGAACTGGTGGTGCGCATCACAGCGGCCCCCGCGCGCCTTTCGTTTTCTTGTTTGCCAGGCGAAACTCAGGGTGACCACCGCAGTGTATCATGAGAAGAAGGCCGGTGGCCCGGTCTGAGATCTCAGCGCTCGGAATTGTCCGGCGCTGAGGATACCTGAACTTGGGAGGAACACGCCATGGCTTCTCACCGCTTCTCACTTGTGGCCCTGGCGGTGTCCGCCACCGTCTGGGCGTGTGGCGGGGGCGAAACCTCTGATGGGATGGATCAGGACAGCACGGCTCGAGACCTGACCCTCGCCCCAGTCGAGTCCACGCAGACCGTCGCCACCATCGAGGACCGGCCGGCCGATCCGCCCGTCGCGGACCCCCAGCCTCCTTCACGGCCCCGACCGCGGCCGCGGACACCACCCCCGCCCCCGCCCGAGGACCCTCCGGAGCGAGACCCCGATCCGCCGCCACCGCCGCCGGCCCCCCCCACCGTGGCCGAAGGCACGGGCATGACCATCTACGCGTCGGATACCCTGACATCGAGGCACAATAACGTCGGAGATGCCGTCACCGCCGTCATTGCCGATCCGGTCGTCGACGCCGACGGCAAGGAGGTCATCCCAGCAGGCGCCGTCTTCCTGGGGACGATCTCGGACGTGGCACCCGCGGAGAGCCCAGGTGGCGAAGGCCGGATGGTGCTCACGTTCAATCGCGTCGAGTTCGGAGGAGCATCCTACGCTGTTCAAGCCCGCACGGGCAGCATCGGGACACGGATGAAGGGTCGAGGGGTGACCGCCGGTGATGCCGCCAAGGTGGGCGCCGGAGCGGTCGTCGGGGCCATTGCCGGAAGGATCATCGGCGGAAACAAGAAAGGGACCGCCGTCGGCGCGGTGGCCGGCGCCGCCGCAGGTGTGGGGATCGCCGCGGCCACGCG
>JBDHFY010000194.1:0-7934 GCA_039590195.1 Gemmatimonadota bacterium
ACAAAAGAAGTCGTAAATACCCCACGAGGGTGAAACCCGCCAGCACCTGCCACCGTAGGGACCACCAACCTAACAAGATTATCTTGCCATGGGCGGAAAACTCTATCTCGGCGAATTCGAGCACATGGTGCTCGCGGCAGTCCTCCGGCTCGGCAAGGAGGCGTACGGTGCCGCGATCGTCAAGGAAATAAGGGAGGAAACCGGCCGCCGGGTGCCGAGCGGCTCCCTCTACATCACGCTCGACCGGCTGGAGAGCAAGGGCTATGTGCGATCCCGCATGGGGAAGCCGGATCCCAACCGGGGCGGCCGGCCCAAGCGGTTCGTCTCAGTCACTCAGTCTGGCTTTCGGGCCGCTAAAGAAGCCCGGTCCGCCATGCTCAACCTGTGGAGTGGCCTGGAAGCGAGGTTTGACGAGCGATGAGCCACCGTCCACCGCGCCTGGCACGCGCCCTCGTTGCACTCTTCCTTCCCCGGGGAATGGTTCGCGATGGCATCCTGGGCGACCTGTTCGAGATGTACGTCGAGCGACGAGCGGCACACGGCCGGCTTCGCGCGGCACTCTGGTATTGGTACGAGGCAGCTCTGGCCGCGACACGATACACCATCGAACGGTTGAGTTGCCAGATGCGATTTCTCCGGCGACGCTATCGACCCCACGGCCCCGGCAGCCGAACCAAGAATCCCATGGAAGCGATATTCCAGGACCTGCGATACGCCTCCCGCGTTTTGAAGAAGGCGCCCGGCTTCACCGTCATTGCTGCGCTCACCATCGGGCTCGGCATCGGTGCCACGACGACCATCTTCAGCGTCGTGAACGCGGTGCTGTTGCGCGCTCCCTCCGGTGTGCGAGGCGCGAGCGAACTCGTGCGCGTCTACCGGATCGCGGAGGACGACTCCTCTTTCAACTCGCTGTCCTATCCCAACTACCGCGACTACCGTGACGGGGACAACGGACTCACTGACTTGGCCGCCATGTCCATGGTGGGCATAACCATCGCCGGCAGTGTGAAGCCCGAGGTCGCCGTGGGATTTCTCGTTACACACAATTTCTTCGACGTCGTCGGCGTGCGTCCAGCGCTGGGACGTCTCTTCCTTCCTGAAGACGATGAGCCCGGCACCCCCCTCGTTGCCGTATTGAGTCATGCGACCTGGAAGCGACGTTTCGGTGCAGACTCGTCGATTGTGGGACAGACCATCAGGCTCAACCGTCACACGTTTACCGTTATTGGGGTGACCCAGGAGGGATTCCGCGGGCCGGTCAGCTTGCTGGACATCGGCGCGTGGCTCCCCATGAGTGCGGCGCCGGCGATGAACGACGACTACCAGATGAATTCCCGCCGCCACACGTGGGTGGATGCGCTGGGACGACGTTCGCCGGGCGTGACCCCGGCACAGGCTTCGGCGGCACTCAACCGAATCAGCCACAACCTCCGGGCGACGTTTCCCGATGGCAACCCCGACTACGGGATCGGCGTGCAGCGCTACGCACCCGTCTCGAGAAGGGTGTTTGGGCCGGCCGCGGCTTTCTCGGCATTCCTGTTCGTCATGTCGGGGACCGTGCTCCTCATCGCCAGCATCAACGTCGCGAGTATGCTCCTCTCCCGCGCCACGCAGCGCCGCCGGGAGGTGGCCCTGCGGCTCGCCCTGGGAGCGCGTCGCATGCGCCTGGTCCGCCAGCTGCTCACCGAGAGCGTTATGTTGTTCGGCCTCGGCGCCGGCGCGGGTGTGCTGATCACCCTGTACGCCACCAGGCTGTTGAGCACGTACCAGCTCCCATTCGATCTCCCGGTCGTTTTCGATTTCTCACCCGACGTGCGGGCCTTCGTCTTCTCGTTGGGTATCGCCCTGCTCACGGGACTTCTCTTCGGCATGGCCCCCGCGTTGCAGATCACCAAACCGGATCTCACTGCGGCGCTCAGGGTGGGGTCGAGCAGCGGCTCCATCGTTCGCTCCCACCTGCGCAGCGCGTTCGTCGTGGCCCAAGTTGCAGGCTCCGCCCTGTTACTTGTCGTCGCTGGGCTGTTCACCCGCGGCCTCTCTCGAGCCAACGACGTCAACCTCGGATTCGAGCCCGCCAACGTGCACGCCCTGAGCACCGAGCTCGACTTCCATGGCAACTACGCTGACGAGGATGCCGTGCGGTTTTATCGAGATCTTGCCGCGCGCGTCTCGATGGTGCCGGAGGTCGAGTCGTTCGGGTTCGTCGACTGGCCGCCGGTCACGCTGGGCGGGCAGGCCGCCCCGTTTGCGGTCATCGGCGGTGACGCCATCGCCGAGGAGGATTGGCCGAGCACGGAGTTCGCGCGGGTGACCCCGGGATTCATTGAAACCCTGCGCATTCCCATCGTGCGAGGGCGGAATTTCGCTGAAACCGACCGGGAAGGCGCGCCGATGGTGGCGGTGGTGAACGAGACCTTCGCGCGACGGGCCTGGCCCGGGGAGCATGCGATCGGGAAACGGATCCGCCTCCGGTCCGGGGACGATCCTGAGCTCGAGATCGTGGGTGTCGCGCGGGACGCCAAGTACCGCACGCTCGCTGAGGACCCGCGGAACATGGTCTACGTACCGTACTGGCAGTGGCCCACCAGCAACATGGTCATGTTCGCCCGCATCACCAGGAATGGCACAGCGGTGGTGAGCACGTTCCGCGACATCGTTCGCGAGTTGGACGCCGACCTTCCCATCGACGCAAACGTTCCCTACGAGGAACTGATGGGGATCGCGCTCTTGCCGAGCCGGGCCACAGCAGTCCTCACGACGATCTTCGGCGCCGTTGGATTGGTGCTGGCGTCGCTGGGGCTCTACGGCGTGTTGGCATACTCGGTCACGCAGCGCACGCGCGAGTTCGGTATCCGCCTGGCACTCGGCGCCGAGCACGGCAAGGTGCGCACGCTCGTGCTGCGGGACGGCGTCAAGCTCGCGGCCGTCGGCCTTGCCATCGGCCTCGGCATCGCCCTCGCGACCACGCATTTGCTCCGCGGATTCCTGCACGGGCTGAGCCCCACGGATCCGATCACATTCGGCGGCATTGCACTGTTACTGATCGCGGTCGCAGTGGCGGCGAGTTACCTACCGGCGCTCCGAGCGACACGGACGGATCCCGTCGAGGCGTTGCGAGCGGAGTGATTGCCCCACCGCACCACCGGCAGGAGGGGCAGGAGGCAGATGAAGCAGAAGGGGCAGTAGGGGCAGAGGGGGCAGAGGGAGCAGAAGGGACAGGAGAAGTGGTCGCGTGGATGGGTGCCGCCTTCTCACTTCTCCCTTTAACACAGCTGGCCGCTGGAAGCCGGCAGCCGGGTGGGGCGGGGTGGGTCACTCCTCAAGACCCACGACGTTCGGATGGTTGCGCCAGGTGGGCATGGTCGCCATGTACGCCAGTGTCTGCGCTTCCGCTTCTTCTTGAGTGAGATCGCCGTTGCGTGCCTTCATGAACTGTACCATGCGGAGAAACCGCTCGTCAAAGCTCTGTAGCTTGCCGCCCTCGTCGGTGCAATACTGGCAGTAGGGACCGCTTTCAATAGTCATTCCGCAGCTTTCGCAGTGTTGCTCTCCAGTGTGGCTCATGACATCTCCTTTCTGCGTTGGCGCTCCGCGGCAACCGATGCAGCGATTAAGGCGCGCATTCCTTCGATGAGTGCTTTCCGGTCCGCTACACTCATCAGCTTCGTGGCCCGAACGAGCAACTCGCTGGAGAGCACCTCGCGCTCGAGGGACAAGAGTTCCTCGCCCGCCTCACTGAGCCAGATCAAGTGGCGACGACGATCGCGTTCGTCAGGGACTCGGGTGACCAGACCGCGTTCGATCAGGCGTTCGATACGCTCGCTGATGGCAGCCTGAGACCGATCGAAGTGACGGGCGGCCTCGGATACCGTCAGGGGACCGCTGTCGCGAAGGTGCTGCAGCATTGCCAGGCTCTCACCGCTGATTCGCTGCTCGCGGGGGTCACGACGACGGTACGTGTGGCGGTAGATGGCAGTGTACAATTCCGCGAACCTATCAGCTGTTTGTCTTGCATCCATGAGGTGCAACGATGCTGCAGAGGAAATGCATCGTCAATCCCGATGGATCCCCGCGCCCCTCCCACTGCAGCAGGGCTTAGGGCTTCCCCGCCACTCGTCCGCTCCCCACCAGGGCTTGGGGCTTAGGGTTTAGGGTGTCGGGTGTGGGGTGTAGGGTGCAGGACGCAAAGGTGGCAGAAGGGGCAGGAGGGACAGGAGGGCAGGAGGGGCAGAGGGGACAGGAGAGGCAGGAACGACACACCGATCAAGCTGACCCCGGGCGGCAGCCCGGGGCGTTAGCGCGAAGCCGTCTCTGAGTTTCACAGCTGGCAGCCGGCAGCTGGCCGCCGGGGTTCTCTGTGGCAAAAACGAGCGGAAGTGCTTTGAATCGCGACAAATCCTATCGTATAGCCGCTACCATCGCGTACTAATTCCAACCTTTTCGGATGCCGGTACGTCCAACCTATTGACAACACGACATAGCCCCCCTATTGATAGGACGACATAGCCTCTCAGGCAGGGACGGAATGCCCAAATCCATCCGATTGACCTTCTCGACCGCAGCCGTCATGCAGACGATCGCCGCCGGGAGACAGTACGGCTTCGACATCATGGATGTCTCCGGGTTGTCCGAGGGAACGGTATATCCGGCGCTGCGCCGTCTCGAGGCGACAGGCTATCTCAGTGGGAAATGGGAGTCCCGCAGGCAGGCACATCAAGACGGTCGCCCGGCCAGGCGGTGTTACAAGCTCACCGCAGAGGGCTGGCGGGTGCTGCGGTCGGCTCGCGAGCGCTACCCAGCGCTCGTGGCGGCGTTTCCGGCACCGAGATGAGGTCGCTGCCATGATGAGATCGCAACCCTCGTCAACTCTCGTCTCCCTGTGTGTGTCCCTGCTCCGCGTGTGGTCACGGATCGTTCCGTCGTCATCGCGGGCTGCGTGGCTGTCGGAGTGGGCAGGTGAGATCGACCACTTTCTCGAACGTGCCGACGGTGCGCGGTCATCGACGCACCATCGTCTCATACTCGTCCGCCGGTCTCTGCTGGCCGGTCTGGACGCCTTGGCGGTTCGCCGCGTGGTTCGTCAGTACGCTCTCACACAGCGACACCATCAAGCGCTGCCGTATCCATTTATACGAAGCGGGTACCGCCAGGGAGATGGTTACGTGACCCAGTGTTTCCGAGACGCCAGGTATGCCGTTCGGACCTTGTTGAAGCGACCGGCGTTCAGTGCGACGGTGGTGATCACACTGGCACTGGGTATCGGTGCCAACGCGGCCATCTTCAGCGTCGTAAGCGGCGTGCTGCTGCGACCGCTGTCCTATCCCGAGCCTCACAACCTCGTCGCCGTGTGGACCAAGTTCTTGCCGGAGAGCGGCGTCGACTACCCGATCTTCTCCCTCTCCGCCCCGGAATACCTCGACTACCGAGATCAGAATCGCACGATGGAGTCCGTGGCAGCGTACTCCTGGACCGGAGCAACACTCACTGACGGCGACGGCGAACCGGAGCGACTCACCGCCGTTCGGGTCACGTCGAACCTGTTCCCATTGCTACAAACCCCCGTGCTCCTCGGCCGACCGTTGATCCCGGACGACGACGATCCAAACGCCGCTCCGACGGTAGTGTTGAGTCACACCCTCTGGCAACGTCGCTTCGGAGGCGACGAGGCCATCGTGGGACAAACGATCTCGGTGAGCGGTGAAACCTCCGAGGTGGTTGGCATAATGCCGCCCGGGTTTGCGTTCCCCAGTTCCGGCACACAGTTGTGGTTGGCAATGCAATTGGATGAAACGCAGCGGGATACGCGATCGAGTCACCTGATGCTTGCTGTCGGTCGCCTGGCCGAACGGTCGACACTGGAAAACGCCAACGCCGAGCTCGAATCGATGATGGCCCAATGGAAGGTCGATTACCCGGACGAGCACACCGGCCACTTCATCTGGCTGCGCCCGTTCATCGACGACATCGTCGGACAGGTCCGGCCCGCCTTGCTGTTGCTGCTGGGTGCCGTGGGCCTCGTACTGCTCATCGCCTGCGCCAATGTTGCCAACTTGCTGTTGGCGGTAGGCGAGCATCGCCGCCACGAGATCGCCGTGCGCCGCGCCCTCGGCGCCAGTCGCGGTCGGATCCTGCAACAACTCCTGACTGAAAGCGTGTTGCTGTCGGTCGTCGGAGGAGCTATCGGATTGGCGATGGCAACCGCCAGCACTAAAGCGCTGCTGGCGCTCTACGTCGGAAACATCCCCCGTGCCGCCGAGATCGGTCTCGATGCCCGTGTGGTGACGTTCACGGCGATCCTCACCCTCGGCACGAGCGTCGTGTTCGGCCTCGCACCGGCTTGGCAGTCGGCGGCCTCCGACATCCATGACGCCTTCCGAGGCGCAAGCCGCCGTACCACCGTTGGCATGGAGCGCCGGCGTCTCCGACAACTACTTGTGGTCTCGGAGATGGCCCTCAGCATCCTGCTACTGATCGGCGCAGGGCTCCTCGTCAAGAGCTTCTGGAGGCTCGTCCACTCCGATCCCGGTTTCGAGGCAACCGGCACCCTCGTGGCCGACGTGCGGCTACCACAGGCGAGCTACGATCCGGACCAGGCGGTGACGTTCTACTCACAGCTTGTCGAGCGCGTCGAAGCCCTTCCCGGTGTCGAAATGGCTTCCGCCATTTCGAGATTGCCCGTCAGATACGGCCGCCCCATTTACGGCTTTCTCATCGAGGGGCGTCCCGAGCCCCAGCTCGGCGAAAAGATGTGGGACGCCGCGACCGTCACGGCTCGGTCCGGCTACTTCGAGACGATGGGGATTCCCGTCCTGCGCGGCCGCGGATTCGACGGCTCCGATCGAGCCGGCTCGTTACCGGTAGTCGTGATCAACGACGCGATGGCACGCACCTTCTGGCCCGGTGAGGACCCCGTCGGTCAACGTATACGGCTGGGTACGTACTGCAACGAGTGTCGTTGGATGACGATCGTCGGAATCGTGGGAGATGTGATGTACCGGGGGGTGGGTGCCGCCCAGGACACGAGGTCCATCTACTACGTAAGCCACGAGCAGGCAGTGCAAACCGCGCCGATGATAACCCGCTCCATGGGGTTGGCCATCAAGACGCAAGCTGACCCGCTAAGCGTCGCCCCGGCGGTCCGCAATGCCGTGCGGAATCTCGATCCGAACCTTCCGGTCATTGGCATGACAACCATGACTGATGTGGTATCCCGCTCCTTCGCCGGACCGCGATTCACGATGACGTTGCTTGGCATCTTTGCCGGAGTGGCATTGATCTTGGGAGCCGTGGGGATCTACGGTGTGATATCCCACAGCGTAGCCCAACGCACCAACGAGATTGGTGTGCGGATGGCGCTTGGGGCCGGACGTCGCGCGATCACTTCGATGGTCGTGGGTCAGGGCATGCGCTTGGCGCTGATCGGTGTCGCCCTCGGCCTGCTGGCAGCCCTTGCAGCGACACGTGTGATGAACAGCTTGCTGTTCAACGTGGACAGAACCGACCCGGTGATCTTTCTCGTCGTGTCGGCTTTGCTCTCATCAATCGCGCTGCTCGCGTGTTACTTTCCCGCCCGCCGGGCCGCGAAGGTCGACCCGATGACGGCGATACGGAGTGAGTGAGGCCCCGCCGCTCTTCCACCCCACCTCAGGGTGTAGGGTGTGGGGTGTAGGGTGTAGGACGCAGAGGTGGCAGATGGAACAGGAGAAGTGGCCGGGGAATGCGTAGGGCCTTCTCACTTCTCCCTTCTCACTTCTCCCTTTAACACAGCTGGCCGCCGGCAGCCGGGGGCGGGGGAGAGAACATGGGGTGGCTCTCACCCTCCCGGCTTGCGATACTCGAGCGGTGGCTCCCGATCCGGGATCAGCGACTCGTACTCGAAGCCCGGACCGACACGCCGTTCGTATTCATCCCGGGCGGCCGTGACGAGTTCCGGG
>JBDHFY010000195.1:0-7919 GCA_039590195.1 Gemmatimonadota bacterium
TGCGGCCATTGCAGAACATTTTCGACCTGTTCCGTGGCTTGGGGTTGGGCATAGAGATACACGCCGGAGAATTTGCAGGGCCGGCATCCGTGTGGGACGCGCTACAGTACGGCGCACCGGATAGACTCGGCCACGCTGTTGCTGCCTTCGAGGACGAAGCGCTCGTTCAGACGCTGCTAGAGCGTCGTATTCACATCGAATTCTGTCCGACGAGCAACTTGCGCCTGGGCGTGGTGCGGCAGATCGAGCAACATCCGTTGGGCGTGGCTCGAGAACTGGGTCTCGAGTTCAGCATCAATACCGACGATCCGGGGCCGTTCGAGTGCTCGTTGACCTCGGAATTCGAGCTGGTGCAGCGGACGTTCGGCTTTACAGCCGGCGACTTCGAGCGAGTGTTCCAATCGGCCTTGCGAGCCGCGTTCGCCGACTCGCCCGCGACGGTTCCACCGGCTTCGGCTGACGGCCCCCATTGACAAGCCTGCGCGGCCCTACATTACCGGCGCGTCGGCCTTCTTCCCCGGCGCAACGAGGTTGTACAGCCAGGCCACGATCGCGCCGGCAACGGCGCCGTCCAGCACGGCATACAACGTCAAAATGATTACAGACCCAAACCCGCCCGGGCCGCCATAGCCCGGATAGATCGATCCTGCCAGATCAAGCAATGCCACGCCGTATGACGGGAAGATGAGATTGAGAAGCCCAACGAGTAGGCAGCACGCGCCCCACAGAATGCCACCGGTGATTGCAAGGGCCTTGATGTTGAGAGACATGGTCGCTCTCCGAGGTTGATTTCGAGAAGTTGCGGGTTGTCGCCTGCGGCACTCGTGTCGCGCACGCGGCCCGCCGCAAGGCTCTCTTTGCCGAGGAGCCCCAAAGTCAAACGGCGACCCTCTCGCCAAGGCACGAGGAATCGCCGTTCTTCTTCTGCGCAGTTGTCATCTCTCCTGCCCCACCCGAGCGTTGGAGCGTACCCCGCTAAGTTACACCGGATAGCCGGGTATCGCGAGAGATCTTATTCAAGGAAGCTGCTCCCCGGCCGGGCCAGCTCGCAAGGCTCTGTGGCGGAGTGTGCGCCGTCGAGCGCTCGAGCTACTAACTCCCCGGCCGGCTCGGCAAGACGTCGATCCCGACAACCGTATCCTCAACGGCGTCGAGCACGTTGATCGGGCAGTACACCTTGTACCAACGTCCGTAAATGAGGCTTTGCAGCGCGAGAACTTCACAGCCACCGTAATTCGCGAACACATTCACGAGAAGCCCCACGCCGACGTACAGCAAGACGCCGAGCCGTACCGGCATGGGTAACCCGGGGGCCGGAGCCACGATGATGGCGGTTGGGATGGCTACGAGCAATATCGTCCCGACCCATGGACTCATGCGTCTCAGCACGAACTCACCGAGTACCCGATACGCGGCCCAGTAGATCGCAAAGATCGCCGCAAAGCTCAGCACGATCTGGACCTTGAACCACCACGACGTGTCGGTGAGCATCACCCATGCGGGTCCGAGCACCAATGCTCCTCCGATCAACAGCCGACCGATCTTGCCGACTGCTCGGATATCGTAGCCGACGCCACGCTGCTGCCCGTGCGCACTCCACGCGCGAGTGCTCGAGAGACGCACCTCGTGCCTCAGGACGGTCCGGCGCGGCGTTTTGGGATGGTGCCGCTGGACTGGCGTTTTGGCCTGCGGCCGTTGGACTGGCGTTTTTGGGCGCGGCCGCTTGCCCGGCGTTTGGGGGCGCGGTCGCTGGACCGGTATTCTGGCGATGATCTGTGGCCCGGCTCTGGATCGGCGCAATTCAGCCAGAAGGCGATTCACGATCACCGCGTCGTCGTCTATTTCGAGACGCTCTTGCTCGCGCTTGCCCACCCCTGCACCTCCTGCGCTACGCGGCGCGCGGTTGAAGCACCTTCATTCGTGACGACCCAAAAACAAGGGGCCCACTTAGTCACTGTGCATCCGCCAACATATGGCCCCGACAGGAGACTGGAGTCAACCTACAGAAACTGCACATTTCACGTTTTGCTGTATTTCACGTCATCTAACGCGGCACCGCCCATGTGTTTAGACTGACACCGTCGGGACGTTGCCGGTCGCCCGCAGTTTTGGCTTTCGCGCCTGGACAATCACGGCTACAAACGTTACTGACGCCTTTCGCAACACCAAACTCAGCGTCGGACCAGGTGTGCAAAGAAGCTACATCATGAATGGGCGCTACTCTCCACACGCTTTCTCCAACGAGGTGGCCCCGTCGGCGAGGCACATCACGCGATGAAGTGGTACTGGATCATCCTGCTGACGCTCGTGGTCGTGAGCGCCGCGCTTCACTTTTGGGGCGTCGTGCGCTTCGAAACGAGGTTGCACTGGACCGCGTGGGTTGTCGTCGCGTTCGTCTTGCTGAACGGCGGTTGGATGGCGTTCGACGGCGGTAGGGCCTTGATCGTGGGAGATTACGTAACCCCGCGAACGGGACAATTCGCCGGTCAGCTCGGCCCGTGGTCGGGCGTTGTGGAAACCGTCGGCATCGATCCGCGTTCGGCGTTTATGAAAGTGTCATTCCTTATCTATGGTCTGGCCTACGTGGCGGTGACGGCGGCGTTCCTCCTGAGTGCGTCCCGGGCCTGGCGGGCCCTCCTGACCGTGGCGGTGCTCGGCCTCTGGTATCTGCCCTTTGGAACGGCGATCAACATCTTCGTGATCATCCTTCTGTTGCTGCCGCCGCTGCGACGCCTGGCCCGTTAGGCGATTTGTCGGGGATGGCGTGCCTGCGTGGCGCGAGTGCATCAGGCCCTTGCCCACCCCGAGCCTCAGGGGCTATTCCTCCTGACAGTCCCTCCCCTCCCGCCGAGCCGCGGTGCCGTAGGCGGCCGGGAGCCATAGATCCACCGCGTCTTCGGGCTGACGCGCCGGCCGCCCGACCACGCAACCGACATCCGTGATCGACCCTCCAACTGCGAGGCCATCATGTCGAGATCTCCCCTGCGCCCCCCCCACTCCGCAGTGACCGCCCTGGCTGCGCTCTCGCTGCTCTTGGGCTTGCCACACGAGACAACAGCACAAGAGATCTCTCCGGATCTCTACCAGCAGCTCCAATACCGACACATCGGCCCGGTGGGGAACCGCGTCGCGGCCGTGGCCGGCGTGCCAGGCGACCCGCTGACCTACTATGCCGGCGCCGCCTCGGGCGGCATCTGGAAATCGGAAGATGGGGGCGAGTACTGGAGACCCATCTTCGACGGCCAACCGGACCACGCCGTTGGTGCCCTCGCCGTCGCTCCGTCAGACCCGGAGATCGTGTGGGCGGGAACAGGCGAGCCGCACATCCGGTCCAACGTCTCCCTCGGCACCGGTGTGTACAAATCCACCGATGGCGGAGCGACGTGGCGACACATGGGGCTGGCCTCGCCGATCCGCACCTCGCGGATCGTCATCCACCCGACAAACCCGAACATCGTGTACGTCGCCGTCCTGGGCCACGCCCACGGCCCTCAACGGGAGCGTGGGATCTTCCGCACTATGGACGGCGGTGAGACCTGGCAGCACGTCCTGTTCGTGGACGAGAACACCGGGGCTTCGAGTCTCGAGATGGACCCCAACAACCCGCGGATCCTCTTCGCCGGTATGTGGCAAGTCGAGGTTCACACTTGGGGCCGGGAGAGCGGCGGGCCGGGGAGCGGCATCTACGTGTCGCGGGACGCGGGAGACACCTGGAACAAGCTCGAGGGGAATGGGCTCCCAACGCTCCCCGTGGGCAAGGTCGACCTCTGCATGACACAGGCCAACTCGGACCGCATCTACGCCTTGATCGAGACGGGCGACGGGGTGCCGTGGCATGGGCAGGAGACCGAGAGCGGCGAGCTGTGGCGCTCGGACGACGGCGGCCACAACTGGCAGCTCATGACCCACGACCGCAACCTGGGCGGCCGGACCGGCTACTACAACAACTGCTCCGTGCTGCCGGATGACCCCGACGAGGCGTTCTTCCTGACCGCCGCGTTCGTGCACACCATCGATGGCGGCCGAACGGGCACACCGCTCTCCGGGCGCCAGCGTCCCGGGGGCGACTACCACGACATGTGGATCGATCCGACGAATGGGGACCGCATGATCGTAGGGAACGACGGGGGCACCGCTATTTCGTTGAACCGGGGCAAGACCTGGCACCGCGTTCAGCTCCCCATCGCGCAGATGTATCACGTGACCGTGGACAATGCGATCCCGTACAACGTCATGGGGAACCGGCAGGACGGTCCGTCGTCGCGGGGCCCCAGCAACAGCCGCTTCGGCGGGTTCGGAGGTGGAAGGATTCCCCGCGGGACGTGGCACTCGGTGGGCGGTGGCGAGAGTGGTTTCGCGACACCTGATCCCGAGGATCCCAACATCATCTGGTCGAGCGCATCGGGCTCCGGTGCTCGCGGCGGGATCGTGGTGCGCTACAACGAGCGCACCCGTCAGTTCCGACACGTGGAAGTGTGGCCGGAGAGCACGGGCGGCTGGCCGGCGGACAGTCTCAAGTACCGCTTCCAGTGGACGTTCCCATTGCTCATCTCGCCACACGATCGCAACACGGTCTACGTCACCAGTCAACACGTGCACCGTACAACCAACGGCGGGCAGAGCTGGGATGTCATCAGTCCCGATCTCACGACCAACGACAAATCGAAGCAAGGTATCTCGGGCGGCTTGACACCGGACAACATCGGCGTCGAGTACTGCTGCGTGATCTACGCGTTCGATGAGTCGCCGGTGCAGCAGGGCGTGTTCTGGGCGGGATCGAACGACGGGCTGGTGCACGTGAGTCGTGACGGGGGCCAGAACTGGACTGACGTCACAGACAACCTCAGGGATCTACCGCCCGACGGTGTGGTGCGGAGCATCGACGCCTCCAAGTGGGATGCAGCCAAGGCGTACATCGCCATCGAGCATCACCAGCAGGGCAACTTCGAGCCCCATGTGTACAAGACCGAGAACTATGGACAGAGTTGGCAGAAGATCGTCACGGGTATCGCAGATAGTCCGCTGAGTTACGCCCGCAGCATCCACGAGGATCCGGTGCGGCCCGGGCTATTGTACTTGGGAACGGAGAACGCCATTTACGTCTCGTTCGACGACGGCGGCCGCTGGCAGTCACTCATGACGAACATGCCCGCCGCTCCCATGTACGGTCTCGTGGTGCAGGAGCACTTCAACGACCTGGTGGTGGGTACCTATGGCCGGGGCTACTGGATCCTGGATGACATCACACCGCTGCAGCAACTCACGTCGGAGGCGATTGCGTCCCGGGCGCACCTCTTCCAGCCGCGTGATGCGTACCGCTTCCACAATATTACGTCGCCCATGTCCATGCCTAACGACCCGTCGGGCGGCGAGAATCCGCCGTACGGGGCGTCGATCAACTATTGGTTGGGGTCAGAGCCCGAGAGCGACGCGACCATACGGATAGCGAATGCCTCAGGTGAGACTGTTCGCACGCTCGCCGGGACGAAGCACGCAGGCATCAACAGGGTCATGTGGAATCTGCGTGGTGAGCCCTCGACGCAGATCAAGTTGCGGACTAAGCCTCTGTACGCAGGTTGGGTGGACCTCGGTGACGACCGCTGGCGGCCGGCGCCGCGCGGCCGGACGTCGATCCTTCAGCCGCCGGGCACATACACCGTAACCCTCGCGGTGGGCGGCCAGGAGTACACACAATCGCTCACCGTGTTGAAGGATCCGAACTCCGAGGGAACTGAAGCGAACATCCGCACACAGCTTGCGCTCGTGGCAGAAATCCGAGACGACCTGAATGCCGCCTCAGACATGGTCAATCGGATCGAGTGGGTTAGGCGACAGCTGTATGACCTCAAGGCGGTCTTGGAAGATCAGGGCGATGCGGACGAGATCGTTGCGTCCGCCGAGGAGCTGGACGGAAAGCTCATTGGAGTCGAGGAGAAACTCATTCAGGTGCGGCTCACCGGCACGGGGCAAGACGGCGTCCGCTGGCCGGCGAAGCTGGTTGGTCGACTCGGATACTTGGCAGGTGCGGTGGCGACCGCGGACTTCCCGCCGGCGGATCAGCACGGTGAGGTGCACCAAGTGCTCAAGGAGCGGCTGCAACGCGTCCGGCAGGAACTGGATGCGCTCCTGGGCACGGATCTACCGGCGTTCAACCGAATGCTACAGCAGCGGAACTTGGCGCCGGTGATCACGGATCTGTAGAGGAGTGCAAGCACGTAGGGGCGTAGCATGCTACGCCCCTACGTGCCGAGCTGCCAAGGATCCATCTGAGCGCCGCACGCCGACGGGTCCCTACGCGCGCTGTGGTTCGCGTCCCAGCTGGACATTCCAAGATCGGCAGCGGCTCACCAACGCGCGCTTCGGGAAGCCGTCGGCGCTCGCGCCGTGGTGAGTGGACGACCAACAGGAGACCGCGGTCAATTCCGCTGCGCCTTCTTTGCGAGAGACTATGAGGCCGCGGTGGTGTTCTATCGCGACGGGCTCGAGCTACCAATCGTTCAGCAATGGGACCGCGGGCCCGATGATCAGGGGACGCTGTTCGGCGCTGCGGCTGGTATCGTCGAGATCTTGGCACTCCCACAGAATCGACGCGACACCTCCGTGTGGGACTACGACCCCCCCACCGCAGCTTCCGATTGACCGATCCCGATGGCATCGGTCTCTATATTTTCTCGCCAATCGACTAGCTTGCACTGAAGGGCTTGCAGAGACTGTGGCTGAACTCCAACCCAACGACACCGTGCACAGCGACGGTCATGACCACCTCAGGCTGATGTCGCCCTGTGGGCGCTGCCGAGAGATCATCAGTGATCTCAATCCCGATGCTTGGGTCATCGTCAGATCGCTCGATCAACCATACAAAATGCGGGTCGCCGAGCTGCTGCCGCTGAAGTAACCGAGCATTAGCGTGTAGGCTGGTAACCACAGCTCAACACCGGATCGACTATGGAGGGAAGATGGATCTTGGCACGTTCTCTGTGAGCTTGGCGGTCGAAAACCTCGACGTGTCGCTCGCGTTCTACGAGAAAATGGGATTTGTGGTCATCGACGGAGGGCATACATCCAAGGACTTCCCGGATACCGAGGATCAGAAGTGGCGTGTCGTCCAGAACGGTGAGACGCAGCTCGGGTTGTTTCAAGGAATGCTTCCGAAGAACATGCTCACGTTCAACCCCCCGGACGTCCACGAGGTTCAGCGCGAGCTCAAGCAAAACGGTGTCACGCTCACCGTGGAGACGGCCGACTTCGGTCAGGGCCCTGCACATATCATGTTGGAGGACCCTGACGGCAATCCGATCTTGATGGACCAACGTTGACCGCCGCCCAGCCCAGCCCCACCCCGGGCGGAGGAGCGAGAGGAGGGTCCGTGTCGACGTTGGACAGACTTCGCATAACGGCTAATGAGAAGGCGCCAGCGGTCGTTCGACTGATGCTATCCATTGTATTCATGATGACGGGCGCCATGAAGCTCCTCGTTCCCATGCTAGCGGAGGCCTGGTCCGGTCAACTGCTCGCCGCTGATTTGCCGTTCTATAACCTGACGCGGTGGACGGTCCCGTTTCTCGAGATAGCCCTCGGCTTCGTTCTCGGAGCGGGACTCCTGACCCGAATCGCGGTGCTGGTGGTCATGGGAATCATGGTCGTAGCAACGTACGTGCACCTGGTCGTCGACGATCCATCACTCTTCCCACTGCAACCGAGCGAGCCGGTCATCCCAGTGGTGGTATTGCTGATGAGCGCGTACGTCCTGTGGCGGGGAGCGGGGGCGTGGAGCATGGACCTCCGATCCCAGTCTGTTCCTCGGTCGTAAGGGGGGGGAGGTGCGGCGGACGGCCCGCCGGACCGCCTGGGTTGTGATGGGCTGGGAAGGGGGCCGCCCGGTGGCAGGGGGAGGTGCGGTGGGTCCGCCCGGTGCGGGG
>JBDHFY010000196.1:0-7918 GCA_039590195.1 Gemmatimonadota bacterium
CCGCTGCGGACCGTGAGCCAGCCGCCCACGATGATGAGCACGACCGGCATGGCGGCCGGCTGCCAGATGAAATCGTTGACGGCCAGGAAGACATTGGCGATGGATTCCATGCAGTACTCCTCGGCGGTCGATGGGTCGCCTGCCTCGAGCGGCCGGAGGCTCCGTTACCGGTGCGACGGTGTTGAACGGGATCGTGTGTGGGACCACGACCCGGGCGTGGCGGCGGTGCGCCCGAAAGCGGCACCCTACGGGGAACTAACGGGTCCCGGCAGGCCCGCTCCGGGGAAAGAACGGTCGGGGAAGACTACCCCTCAGGCGGGATGTGTCAAGCACCGGAAGGTCTGACGGCGACCCCCCGGTCGTGCTTCAGATCATCGGCGGGACGGGACAGCCAGCGTGCCACCGCGCTCAATGCCCGTCATCGGCGGTGGCGCGGTCCACCATCTGCGCCACGCTCCGCAGCATCGCCCGAGCGTCGATCACCACACCGTCCAGGATCGTGTACTTGAGGCCGTTCTGCCGGGTGGACTGCCCGTCCAGGCTCACCCGCTCGACGCCGGTCCCGTACAGCACCTTGAAGTCCTCCAGGGGGTTCATGTCCAGCACGAGGAGGTCGGCCTGGTAGCCGGGACGGATCACGCCCACGTCCCCCAAACCCACTGCCCGGGCGCTCTCCGACGTCGCCGAGCGGATGATCTCCAGCGGATGGAAGCCGGCTCGCTGCAGCAGCTCCAGCTCCCGGATCGTGCCGAACCCATATAGATGATAGGAAGTACCGGCGTCCGAGCCGACGGCCACGTGGCCACCGCGGTTCTTGAACTCGTTCACCCACGGCAGCCACCGGATGAACAGCCGCGACCACGCCGCTTCGTCGGCGCTGGTCCACTCGAAGTAGAAGGAGCCGTGGACCTCCGGGCTCGGCGTCCAGCGGGCCATTATCTGGGGCATCGCGTACTGCTCGAGCCACGGGAGCGTCTTGGCGCGGTTGAGATCGGTCTGGTCCTCGTAGACGGAGAAGGTCGGCACCATGGTGAAGACACCGTTCCTGCTCAGGGCCACCAACGTATCCAGCACCGGGCCGTAGAGGTTGGCTATGTCCGCCAGATCCCACACGCGACCGGTGGCCCGGAACCGCTTCAACTCGTCCCCGTAGTCGTAGTCGGGGGGCAGATCCTGCACGGTCCGATTGCGGAAGGAGGACTCGGCGTAGCCGTAGTGGTGCTCGATGGCTGTCACACCGGCGGCAGCCACCTCCACGGCGTTCATGGGCACGACGCCGTCCTGGCCGATGTGCACCGCCACCCCCATGTCTTGCCTGCGGGCTTCATCCACGATGGCCTCGAGTACGTCGGGGAGGAGCCCGGGCTTCCCGCTGATCTTGATCCCGTCCCTGCCCTGTTGACTCCATTCCCGAATCACCTCTCTAGCTCCCTCGGGCGTCCAGAACCGCGGGTCCGACCCGCGCCAGAACGGATACACCACCACGTGGGGTGCCAGCATCTCCGCGCGGCCGGCGCGCTGCCCCTGGGAGACTCGCACGGCCGGATCCGTTTCACCCTGGGTGAACACCTTGACACCGGTGATCCCGTGGGCGAGCCAGAGCCGGGCAATGTAGTCGTCCGGGACGCCGTCCCGGTGACCCCAGTGTGTGTGGGCGTCGATGATCCCCGGCATCACGTACATACCCTCGGCGTCGATGACCCGGTCGCCGGATGCGCGGCCCCGCCCATCGGCCAGGTCCAGAGCGGTCGCCCGACTCACACTCGTGATCGTGCTGCCCTCGATCACGATGTCCATGGGACCTTGCGGTGGCGAGCCGGTGCCGTCGACCACGGTCGCGCCGCGGATCACCAGCCGGTCGTAGGGACCGGCCGCGAGGTCCTCCTGAGCAAGAGCCGCTGCCGGCACGGCCAGCAGGACGGCGATGAGGACGGTGAGCAGGACTGGCGGTGACATCCCCCGTGTTGCGGGTCCGCCGTGGGGCAGTCTGGTTCGCATGGGATCTCTCCTTCACCCTCAGGTGGCATCACATAATAAAGGAAAAGACCAGCTTGGGCCGGGATGGGCAACGGCGGGAGGTGGGCATTGTCGGGCAATGGGTGCCGAGCTGGATCGGCCTAGCGGGAGATCATAACGCCGTGCAGGACTGCCACCTGCTTGCCTTCCCCCCGACCCCTCGTCACATTCTCACCGGGGCCTGAGGGTGGGCCACGCCGTTAGGAGGCCGGACAAGACTCATGCTCACCCAGTATCACAGAGTGTGGCGTCCACGCCTCGGAGGAAACAGAAGATGAGACCGGGTATCAAGTTCCTCGGCGATCAACTCGTCGAACAAATCGTCGCGGAAGCGCGGGACCTTCTGCGCAAACTGGGCGTGGAGATTCACAACTCCCAAATCCTCTCGCTGCTCTCGGACCACGGCGCTGAGATACGCGCGGACTCGAACCGCGCCTTCCTCACTGCCGACATTATCGACAAGGCGTTGCGCACCGCTCCTCATGGATTCCGCCTGTTCGACGCGCTCGGTCGCCAAACACATGATCTGTCGGACCATCACGTACACTTCACCCCAGGATCTGCTGCGATCCACGTGCTCGACCCTGACCAGCACACCATGCGGCCCGCGACCACCGCGGACTACGTCAGGTACGTCAAAGTCGTCGCTCAGCTCGATAACATCGCCTCCCAAAGCACGTCGATGGTACCCAGTGACGTCCATCAGAACATCTCGGACAGCTACAGACTCTACCTCAGCCTCATGCTCTGCCAGAAGCCGGTCGTCACGGGGGCCTTCACCAGCGACTCCATTAACGTGATGAGGGATCTCCAACTCGCCGTTCGCGGAACGAGGGAAGCGCTCGCAGAAAAGCCCCTTGCAATCTTCTCCTGCTGCCCCACCGCCCCTCTCAAGTGGAGTGACGTGACATCCCAGAACCTCGTCGATTGCGCGGAGTATGGTATCCCCGTGGAATACGTTTCGATGCCGCTGTCGGGGTTCGTGGCTCCGGTCACGCTCGTGGGAACGCTGGTGCAGCATACCGCCGAGACCCTGAGCGGCATCGTCATCAGCCAGCTCAGCAAACCGGGTGCGCCGGCCCTCTACGGGGGGTCCCCGGCCATCTTCGACGTCCGCTATGAGACGACCCCGATGGGCGCCGTGGAAACCATGATGATCGATTGCGCCTACAACGAGATCGGCAAGTACCTGGGACTGCCGACGCAGGCGTACATGGCCCTCAGCGACGCCAAGCTGCTCGACGCGCAGGCCGGCCTCGAATCATCCATGGGCGCAACCCTCGCCGCGCTGGCCGGCATCAACAACGTGACCGGCCCGGGCATGCTCGATTTCGAGAGTTGCTTCAGCCTCGAGAAGCTGGTCCTGGACAACGAGATCTGCGGGATGGTGTTGCGGCTCGTCCGGGGCATCGAGCCGCGGGAGGACTTCCCAGCCCTTCCCCGGTTCGAAGAGCTGCTTAAGGAAGAGCACTTGCTGATCTCCGACCACACGCGCCGGTATCTGAGGGATGAGCACTACTTCCCGGGGCCAGCCATCGATCGGGCCAACCGCTCGAGGTGGCGGGAAGAGGGAAGTCAGACCATCGACGCGCGGACGCGCGCCGAAGTCGAGCGGCTCGTAAGCCAACATACCCCTCCGCCTTTGGCGGACGACACCAAGGCAGAACTGACACGGCTCATGGCCGCCGAAGCGCAGCGCTACGGAATGGACACGCTTCCTCACCAGAGTCTGGCACTGTGATCCTCGAGTTCTCCTCCGCAGACGTATCTCCGGACAGGGACTCCGTGTTCGAGAACTTGGACATTCCACCTGAGGCGACCATTCCCGACCACATCGAAGACCTCTGCAGCGCGGCGGGCAAGATGCTGGCGGAGACGGTCGCACCTGTGGGTGTGCTGGCGGACATCTCCAAGTCCAGTTTTGAGGATCTGTATCGCGGCGAGGGCCGCAATGAACCGAGCAGCCCCGTCGCCGACATCTTCAATCGGGCTGACCACCTGGGCATGTTTGCCGTCACACTCGGCGAGGAAACGAGCCAGGCAATCGGCGCGTGCTTCGAATCAAAGGATTTTGCGCTCGCGTGCGTGTTGGACGCTACCGCTTCCGCGGCCGCGGACAAGGCCGCGGAACTCGCCGAACGCCATTTCGGCGACAGCCTGCACACGCGTGGTTGGACAGCACCCGGCGGGGCCGCGCTGCGGTACAGCCCGGGATATTGCGGGTGGGACATCACCGGACAGAAGAAGCTCTTTGAATACCTGCAGCCGGAACAAATCGGTTTGACGCTGACAGACAGCTGTCTGATGCAGCCGCTCAAATCCGTCTCGGGCGTGGTCATTGCGGGTCCCAGAGAGATCCACCAGTTTCCGCCTTCGTACTCGTTTTGCGCTCGATGTGAGACGCGCAGCTGCCGGACGAGACTCCGCGCATTGCATGCGGGATGAGGGCGGGCGGAGAGTCGATATGAACGTCCTAGCTGACATCGCAAACGCCATCATTAGCGGTGATCACGAACAGGTCCAGAAGCTCACCCGCCAGGGTATCGAGCAGGGCATACAGCCGAAACCGCTCTTGGATGACGGCCTCATCGCCGGCATGAGCGTGGTCGGCGAACGGTTCAAGAAACACGAGATCTTCCTCCCCGATGTCCTCCTGGCGGCGAAGGCCATGTACGCCGGCATGGACCAATTGCGGCCACTCCTGATTAAGGAGGGGATCCCTCCGATAGGTAAGATCGTGATCGGGTCAGTGCGAGGTGACCTACATGACATCGGCAAGAACCTCGTCGCCATCATGCTCAGAGGTGCGGGATTCGAGGTCATCGACCTCGGTCACGATGTGGCACCAGAGAAGATGGTGGAAGCCGCCAAGGAGCAGCAGGTCCCGATCATCGGCATGTCCGCCCTGCTCACTACCACGATGCCGGTCATGGGACAGGTCGTGGAGTTGCTCAGGAAGGATCGGCTAGACAACGAGATCAAGACCGTCGTCGGTGGCGCACCGGTGACCAAGGAGTTTGCCCGCGAGATCGGTGCGGACGCGTACGGGTTTGATGCGGCGAACGCGGTGGACGTCGTGAAGAGTCTCGTGGGCCGGGGGCCGGCGCTGAGATGAAATCCTTCCACGAGCGCCTGGCAGCCGGGGATCTCCTCGTGGCCGACGGCGCGCTCGGAACCATGCTGCTCGAGAGGGGACTCGAACCGGGCCAGCCCCCGGAGTCCGTTACCCTTTCCCGTCGCACGGTATTGGAGGAAATCGCCCAGCTCTATCTGGATGCCGGCGCGGACATCATCGAGACCAACACGTTCGGTGCTTCCCCTCTGAGGCTTGCGCTCTGCGGGCTGGACGCCGAAGCGGAAGCTATCAACCGCGAAGCAGTGCTCGCCGTCCACAAAATTGCCGCTGACCGCGCCTACGTCGCCGGATGCTGCGGACCCAGCGGCGTGCTGCTCAAACCCCACGGCGATACCGACCCCACACAGGTGTACGACAGCTTCCGGACGCAAATGGAGTTTCTCATCGCGGCCGGAGTCGACCTCGTGTGTGTGGAAACGATGATCGACCTCGAGGAGGCGATGTCGGCCGTGCGGGCAGCCAAGGACGTGTCCCCAACGACGCCCGTCACAGCGACGATGACCTTCGACCCGACGCCCCGGGGGTTCTACACGATCATGGGAGTGAGCGTAACAGCAGCCGCCGCGGGGCTCCAGGAGGCCGGTGCGGATGCCGTCGGGTCGAACTGCGGAAACGGCATTGAGCACATGATCGAGATCGCCAAGGAGTTCCGCAGCTGTACCGACCTGCCGCTCGTAATCCAAGCGAACGCCGGGCTGCCGCAGACGAAGGACGGCAAGATCGTCTACGACGAAACGCCTGCGTTCATGGCTGAGAGGGCCAGGGAGCTGGTCGCCGCCGGCGTGTCTATCATCGGAGGGTGCTGCGGCACCACGCCCGACCACATCAGCGCCGTCCGCGCGATGGTGGACGGCGTATCCACGCCAGCCTCGTAGTCCGCCGCACCACGGCGCCACACGAAAGGTCCCTCAACCGGGAGCTCAGCCTAGGGGAACCAAACAACTCCGCTTTACACCGCTAAAGGCTCGGCAAGGTCCGGGGCCCGCTTGGTGGCCTCACGGGTACCGTCAGCCTATGTTGCGACACGAGGCCGCAGCCCAGCGCGGCGCCACACCCGCCAACCCTAGCCACATCCAGAGTGCACAGGAGAGTTCCACCGTGAACAAGATCGCGCGATCGCTATTCGTTTCTACGCTTCTTGTGGCCGCGGCGCCAATAGCCCAAGCGCAGCACCCTCCGGTCTTCCACGTCGGCCCCGTGAGCGCCAACGCCGGCGACAAAGTCTCCGGCTTCATCGAGGTCCCGGCGGGGATCGATGAGGGAACTCGCATCCCCGTCACGGTCGTGCACGGCACCCGCCCGGGCCCCGTGCTCGCGCTCATTGCCGGCACCCACGGGTACGAATATCCACCGATCACGGCGCTGCAACGGGTACGGCAGCAGATCGATCCAGCGGCCCTGGCCGGTACCGTGATCATGGTCCACGTCGCCAACATGCCGTCGTTCTTGGGCCGAACCATCTACTACAGCCCTGTGGACGGCAAGAACCTGAACCGCGTGTACCCCGGGAACCCTGAAGGAACCGTGAGCGACCGTATCGCCCACCAGATCACGAGCGAGGTGATCGATCGAGCCGACTACGTGATCGACCTGCACGGCGGTGACGGCAACGAGGCACTCCGCCCGTACGCATACTGGATGCTGAGCGGCAACGCAGAGATCGACTCTATATCTAAAGGAATAGTCGTAGCGTTCGGGCTGGACCACATCGTGATCGACCGGGACCGGCCCAGGGATCCCAATGCGTCGCTGTATACGTCGAACACCGCGCTCACGAGGGGCAAGCCGGGAATCACGACCGAGACCGGGCAGATGGGCTCGAACGACCCCAGATGGGTGGATCTCGCCGAGCGGGGCGTGTGGAACCTCCTGCACCACTTCGACATGATACCGGGGGACGTCAGAAAGCCCGAGGGAATCGTCTGGCTCGAGAGCTACGAGGTCATCCGGAGCCCCGTGACCGGCATCTTCCGGCCGGCCGTACGCGACGGCTATGCCGTCGCCGAGGGAGGGGTGCTGGGAGAACTTGTTGATTTCTTCGGCGAGCCCATTCAGGAAGTCAGAGCACCCTTCGCCGGCATCGTCAACTACGTGATCGACACTCCGCCCATAAGCGAAGGCGAGCCGTTGGCGATGGTGAGCCGGGTAAGGCGGGAGGGCGGGTAGACGGAAGGGCCCTTCGAGACGCGTCGCTGCGCGACGCTCCTCAGGGCAGGCGGGTAGGCAGGTAGGCGGGTAGACGGTAGGGCGGTAGGGCGGTAGGGCGGTAGGGTGATGTTGGAAAGATCAATGCCATGGACGCACAACATTTGATCTTTAGCTTCTTCTTACCGCCTTACCGTCCTACCGCCCTTCCGCCCTACCGCCATCCAGTACGCCAGCCAGACTAGACCACGGAGACCTATCCATGGATATGTTTCTAGCCGGCAGTTGGGTCGATCGATCAGACAAGATCGAGGTCCGCGATCCCTTTGATGACACGGTCATCGACACCGTCCCGTCCGCCACTACAGACGACGTCGAGACGGCCATGGCCGCGGCGGTCGAGGGCGCCAAGGTGGCCCGTGCCATGCCCTCGCACGAACGCGCGCGACTCCTCGCCGCCGTCGCCGGCATCATCGAGGAACGCCAGGAACATTTCGCACGCATCATTGCGCGGGAAGGCTCGAAAACAATTCGGGAGGCCCGTAAGGAAGTGTCTCGTAGCGTGAACACGCTACGAAGCTCCGGGGAAGAGGCTCGGCGCATCCACGGCGAGACGATTCC
>JBDHFY010000197.1:0-7903 GCA_039590195.1 Gemmatimonadota bacterium
GGTGAGCTGGAGAACTTGAGGCGCGACCTGGGTCAAGAAGGGGTGGACGTCGGCGAGATCGACAACCTGCTGGCGTATCTCCGCTCGCTGGACGATCGGCGGGTATACGGCGATTTGGACGAGATCGAACGGCTTCGCACAGAGCTCATACAGGGTCTGAAGGAGTTCGAGTACGCGTTGCGGCGGGAGGTTGTGGGTCCTCAGGACGAACGACTGTTCCTGTCGGGGTCTGAAGAAGTACCGCCTGGATACCGGGAGATGGTGGAGGAGTATTACCGCAACCTGAGCAGGACGCGGGATGGCGCGAACAGGAGGCCATAAGTAGCGCCAAGGGCATCACCGGTGAGGAGCGTTGATCAGAGGGCGTCTCGTTGAGAGGCGCCCTCTTCGTTGGGTGTTGTCGCAACCCACCTCGTTTTCCTTAATCTGAGAAGATCACTGAGATACCTTGTTGCAATTGGGGGCGTGCCCAAGTGGGGTCTTGGACCGCCTGGAGGACACTCTGTATGTTCCCGGTGTCGCTACACGGGTAGACAGCAGGACGTAGGGGACGAACACCATGAACGAACTGGAAGCCCATGTCGAGACGCTCGGACCAATGCGCGTAGCCACTTTCCGTGCTGTGAGCGAAACACCCGAGCGCGACGCCTTGGAGAAACTGTGCAGCTGGGCCGGGGCGAGGGCGCTGCTGGACGACCTCGAGAGCCATCCGGTCTTCGGATTCAACCACCCCAGCCCCTCTCCTGATCGGAAGGAATATGGCTACGAGTTCTGGATCCGAGTTGACCCGGACGTTGCACCTGAAGGAGAGGTCGAGATCAAGGACTTTCCAGGGGGTCACTACGCTGTCACCACCTGCAGGTTACTGGGGGATCCCACAGGGAGTGTTCCGGAGGTCTGGAAGAAGCTGTGGGATTGGGTCCAGTCCAGTGAGTATACGTGGCGCAAGACCCACGAGCTCGAGAAGCTGCACGACCCTCGTGTAGCCGAAGAAGACGCAGTGATCGATCTCTATCTGCCCATCGAGGAGTGACTTTGAGCCTTTCGTCAGAATTCCCCCGTACGGCGCTGATGGTCTTCGGACTGGGGCTGTGCACCGGGTCGGGGCCAGCCATGTCCCAGGAGATCCGTCGACTCACCCCAGAAGACGTCATGCCTGGCGTCTGGGGGGCGATGTACCTTCCCGACGGCGATGGCCCCAGCACGGGAATAGTCGTCTTGCACGGCGCGAGCGGGATCGGACCGAACTACAGCGGGTTTGGAGCCACCCTGGCACAGCACGGGTTCGTAGCACTCGTGCTGGATTACTACCGGGAAACCGGCAATGCGCCCATTGGTTCGGAGCAGAAGCTCGAACGGTGGCCCGTGTGGCAGGAAACACTGGTCAATGCGGCGCGCTACCTCGAGCAGCACCCCCGGGTTGTGCCGGGGCGGATCGGGCTCGTTGGGTTTTCCCGTGGAGCGTTTCTGGCGGTGTCCACAGCTGGAAGACTTCCGCAGGTGAAGGCGGTCGTGGATTTCTATGGTGGGGGTGGCGGTGGTCCCGCTCCCCTCGAGGACGACGTTAGGGGCTTGCCCCCGCTGCTCATCCTCCACGGAGAGGACGATGGCATTGTGCCGGTTTCCTTTGCTCATCGCCTGCGCGACGCAGCTCAGGTAGCCGGTGGGGAGGTCGAGTTGCATACCTATTCAGCGGTGGGTCATGCGTTCAACCTCCCCAGCTATCCGAGCCGGCACAACGCGGAAATTGCCGCGGACGCATTTGATCGGACGATTCTCTTCCTCCGGACCCGTCTGGAAGGTGGGATCAGGTGAGAAGCGATCGCCGTCGGAGTGAAATATGAGCAAGCTGGAGATCATCGACGCCAACGCCGACAACATTTGTGATTTTGGATTTTGCGGCTTCAAGGATGTGAAGCTAGAGGGCTATCGGCGAAAGACGGCCTGGCTTAGGAAACGATTCGCTGAGGGTATGAGATTCAAGATTCTGCACGCACCCGACGAGGGCGCGGTCGGTTTCATCGAGTACACCCCCGGCGAAAAGACCTGGAGGCCGATTGAAGCTCCCGGATACCTGGTGGTTCACTGTATCATGATCCACCGAAAGAAATACAAGGGAAAGGGTTACGGGTCGCTGCTGTTGGATGCGTGTTTGCAGGATGCAAAGAGAGTAAAATCCAACGGTGTGGCGACCGTGGCGAGCGGGGGCACGTGGATGGCAACCAGCGGCCTGTTTCTGAAAAAGGGCTTTGAACGTGTTGATGCCGCCCCGCCGTCGTATGAGCTTCTCGCTAAGAAACTGAGAAGAGCGCGGTCGCCAAAGTTCAAACGGGGTTGGGAGCAGCGGCTGCGTCGGCATGGACAGGGGCTGACGATCATCCGATCCGATCAATGTCCCTGTATTGCGAAATTCAGCGAGGACATCCAGACAACTTCCAAGCAGTTGGGCATTCGCGCAAAGGTTGTCGAGCTCCAGAACTGCAGACAGGCGCAGAATGCGCCGTCAGCATATGGTGTGTTCAACATCGTGTACGACGGGGAGTTGATTGCCGATCACCCAATCAGCGCCAAGCGATTCAGCAATATCATGAGCGGCATGGGCCATTGAGCGGAGGAGCGTAGGCGTTGCTCGAGTGCGGTGCCCTGAGCACGGCGTCGATCAACTGCCGATACCGATGGACCTCTTCATTACGCAGGTCAGTGCCGAGCCGCGGATCGCTGTCGCTGACGTGCGAGCAGAGGTCGAGACGCCGGTGGGCGTGCTGCGACTGGATTGTGTGGTGGACGGCGAAGATGTCGCCGAGAATGTGCCAACTCGCGCTCGTACCGTTGGAAAGAACGCTACACTCACCTCATGGCGCACCCAGACCGTTCGAGCGGATCTCCTCTTGGTCGACTTGCCGCCGCGGCGGCCTTCTGGCCCCAGGATCGCGGGCACTGTCGCCGCCATGTGGCGTTTGGCAGCCTGGAGAGATCTCCTCACGTTGCAGTTTGACTGCCGGTGGGTAGCAACGCTGGCCGGAAGTTCTATCGGTTCTTCGTCCAGTGCCGGTCTGGAGGCCCATGGGTGGGAGACAGAAACCACCAAGGTGGTGATCGGCACGGAAGACCGGGGTTCGCTGATCGCTCGCGCAGCGAGCGCCGATGGATTCCCGGCTCGCCTCACCAACCTCGCTCCCCGGACCGTTCAGCATGTTCCGAACGGCCTGCGGTTGCTGTTACCTCCGCTCGCCCGTCACGAGCAATGCCAAATACAGTTCGTCGTGGCTTGGGCAGACAAGCCCGATGACGATGCCTCGTTCCTCGCCGTGCAGAGGGATCCCGCCGAACTGCTCGAAGCCGCTCACGTCTTGTGAACCAGACTTCCCTAGTGGGGCGGAAAGGGTAGTTGTGTGCGACTCATTGTGTGATTAGGTCAACCTATATATATTAGTGCTGCCTAATTCACCGGTCTCGTGTCACAAACCGCAGCCGCGCCCTCGCTGGGCAAGCGGAGCTCCGCCGGGGGAAATCGTGAATTCCGTCAGGTACTATCTCGCCCTAATCCTGCTGATTGGCCTTCCGCCCGGGCTTCTTCTCTGGCTCGTCATTCACCCGCTCGTGGTTTTTTGGCGAAGGCTGGGCCCCGGATGGACCTACGCGGTGCTTGGTGCGCCCTCGCTGGCGCTGATGGCCGGTGTTTTTTGGGGTCGCGGCTACCTCTTGGGCACCGAGTTCGGCACCAACGTGCCCTTGATCGCGCTGGGTGTCATGTGCGCCACGGCTGGTGTCGCGATTGCCGTCAAGCGCAAGAAGTATCTGACGTTGGCCGTCTTGTGCGGAATTCCGGAGCTCTCCGCCGGAGGGGCGGGAAAGCTTCTCACCGAGGGGATCTACGGTTCAATCCGGCATCCCCGCTACGTTGAAGCGTTTCTTTGGGTCCTCGCGTACGCTTTCGTGGCCAACTATCTGGCGCTTTACATCACGGCTGTGGTCAGTGTCCCCGTGATCTATCTGATTGTAATCCTGGAGGAACGGGAGCTTCTCGACCGATTCGGCCACGTGTATGAGGAGTATCGGCGCAGGGTGCCGCCGTTCGTGCCAAAGAAAGTCACAAGGGTGAGGTGAGAAGGGAGAGGGGAGGTCCTGCTTTGCGGTGATTCAGCCGCTGCTCTTTGAGCCCGGCTGCACCTTCCAGCCTTATGGACGGGATTGGCCAGATCCTCTATCTTGGCCGGACCTCGGAGAGCACGGTCCCGTGCCAACAATTTCCTCGCCAGCGAGTCCACCCGTCACCGGAAAGGCCGTGAACAAGAGCTATGCAACTACACATGAGAAGACCCACACTCGTCGCAAACTTGGGAGGAGTAGGCGTCCTCGTTGGGCTAGGCGTGACCTCGGGCTTCACCGCCGGGGTGAGCCGACCGTCCGGGAGGGAATCGGGGCCCGCGCCGGTGATCGGCGCACGCCAGGAGGCGGTGGTGAGTGGAGTGGTTTTCCTCGATCAGAACGGCAACGGCGTGCGGGACGAACGAGAGCCGGGAGTGCCCGATGTAGTGGTATCGGATCAGGTCGATGCCGTGTTGAGTGGCGCGGACGGCGGTTATCGTCTGGAGAGCTCCCGCGGTTTTGGTGTCGTCTTCGTCAGCTTGCCCAGCGGCTATGGCTCCGTTGGTCCATTCTGGCAAGGCGTTCCAGGTGATCGGCGAGTCGATTTCCCGCTGGCATCTGTTCCTCCGGCGGACCAGTTCACGTTCCTCCACGCGTCTGACACACACATCAGCGAGGAGAGCCTGCCGCGGACGCGAAGGCTGCGAGGGATCGTTGAGGGGCGGCGTCCGGCGTTCGTGTTGGTGACCGGCGATCTGGTGCGCGATGCGCTCAGGGTTCCAGAGCAGGAAGCGAGGAGCTACTACGACCTGTACGTGCAGGAGACAGCGGCATTCCCGGTGCCGGTCTGGAGCGTTCCGGGCAACCACGAGAACTTCGGCATCGAGCGGCACCGCTCCCTCGTGAGTGCAGATCACCCGCTGTACGGTAAGGGGATGTATCGGCACTACCTGGGACCGAACTACTATTCCTTCAATTACGGAGGTGTGCACTTCGTGGGTCTGGATACCGTCGATTACGAAGACCTCTGGTATTACGGCCACATCGACGAAACCCAACTCGCTTGGCTCGAACGGGACCTGTCGGTCGTGCCGCCAGGAACGACCGTGGTGACGTTCAACCACATCCCATTCTATAGCTCGACGGAGGCGCGGCGCGGCTTTGTAGATACGCCCACATCTACATCGCTCATCAAGATCAACGGCGCTCTGCAATACCGTCACACGGTATCGAACGCCGCCGATGTGTTGGCTCTCCTGAGACGGCGAGAACACACACTCGCTCTCGGAGGTCACATCCATCTTCGAGAGACCCTCGAGTTCGAGCTGCAGGGTACCAAGACGCGGTTTCATCAGTCGGCCGCCGTGGTGGGGCCGGTTCCGGGTTCGGCCTCGCCCGTCATATCGGGTGTGACATTCTACCGGGTGCGTGATGGGAAGGTCGATGATGGGGAGTTCATCCCCCTTGATAAGGCCGCACTTCCGGCTAATTGACGAACTCGGTGGGGTGGGTGGGCGGAGCCGTCGGGGCGCCGTAAATTTCACCTCATGACGTGGCTCTACGTAATCCTTGGCGTCATGCTCGTGGGTGTCCTCCTGATGGCCTATGACCGGGTGCGGCAGGAGCGGCGGAAAGCGAAAATGGCGCAGGTCACCGGTGTCACCGAGGCAGATCTGTTGCGCTGGGCGGACAATGAAAAGCCCGGGATCGAGCATCTCCGAATCATGGTGCTGAGAGACGAGCCGGATCGCTTTGTCATTGCCATCATACAGAAGTCGGACGCCACCAGGCGCGGCGCACCTCCGCACATCGTATGCGCGGTTTCTAAGGAAGGGCGCATGGTCGAAGAGATCGCGGGCAGAGGATACGGATTGGGGATCAAGTGAGCGTCGGGGGTGTGATTCGTCCCTGTCGCGTCCAAGGGCGCTCCCTCGATACTCTTCATGTTTTCTGAATCCGCCGAGCTCTACGACCCCATCTACTCCCAGTTCAAGGACTACGAGGGAGAGGCTCGCAACGTTGCTTCCTTGCTGGAGTCGGTGCATCCCCGAGCCAAGACGATCCTCGATGTCGCATGTGGAACGGGAGAGCACGCGCGCATCTTGTCGCAGCAACACGAGTTTGCCATTGATGGTATTGATCTCGAACCAGGATTTGTGGAGATCACACGTCAAAAAAATCCAAGTGGGAACTTCTGGTGCGCGGACATGACGGAGTTCGACCTCGGACGCCGATACGATGTCGTCATGTGCCTGTTCAGCTCCATCGGATACGTGAAGACCTTGGAGAACCTGCAGAAAGCACTTGCCTGCTTTCGCCGGCACCTCAATGATGATGGTGTCGCGGTCGTCGAGCCATGGTTCGTGCCTGGCGTGTTGGAGCCGGGGAAGGTTTACATGCAGACGGCCGAGGCTGATGACCTCAAGGTATGCAGGATCGCGCGCACCGATGTGCAGGGCAGAGTCTCCAAGCACCGCTTTGAGTATCTCGTGGGGCGCTCGAGCGGGATCACGCACCTCGTCGAGGAACACGAGCTCGGCTTGTTCACAGTGGAAGAGACGACGGAAGCGCTCCGGAAAGCCGGCCTGGCCGTGGAGCACGACGCCGAGGGTCTCACGGGTCGCGGATTGTATGTTGGTCGGATTGTAGCGTAATGGGCCCTTCGCCCGAAGGGTGGGGAATTCAGGAGTTGCGAGCATCTTGACCGCGTCAGGAAGAGGTATCCCATGAGTGGGTTGCGATCCCGCGCCCTGTTGACAGCGGTACTGTGGGCATCCACTTCACCGAGTGCAGCACAGCAGCCAGAATCGGAACTCTGTAGTGCCGATTGGGTGATTCGACAGGCGTGGCAGGCTCAGCAGAGCGGTGAGACGTTCCTGCTTTTCCAAGGTGGCTCCTTCGAGGAACGGGGAGCTGCGTATGTCGTAGCCGTCACGATTCCCTTCGCAAACCGTGGTTCGACTGGGACATTGCAGGTGTACGCCTCAGAGGGCGGTCGATTCACAAAGGTGTATGAGGAGGAAGTGGCGACGCTTGCGCCCACGATGGCGCCGTTGCCTCCCGCAGGAGATTGCCGAGTGCCCGGCTTTCCCCCCTGGCTGAGCACCACGGTCGTGGACCTCGACGCCGACGGCGCGCGGGAGATTGTGATCGAGAGCAATGGGAGCGGCACGTGTGACGAGTGTCTATCGGAAGTGAGGGTTTTGCAGGTCAGCGGGTCCACGGTCCAGAAGGTGGTGGAGACGACCTTCCACGCCGTCAGGTTCGGCCGGGGCGAAGGGCTGACCGTCAGCTCCTATCGGCAGGGCGTCGCTGGACGGATCGTTCCGGTGTGGCAAAGGTTTTTTGTGCTTGGCGAGAATCCGAACTGATGTCTGTAGGCTCGTCGCATAGAGGCGGGTGCAATCATCGGTGGTTCTGACAATTCCCTGACAAAACGCTGACCCAACCTCCACCTTGCACGGCCTTTTCGGCAGTAGCGTTTCCCCGTGAAAGGAGGTACCAGAACATGTTGTGGAGCCACCTTGTTCGCTCGATCCCGTTGACCGTGCTTCTGGTGACGTTTGTTCTCGTTGCGATCTCACGGCCTGCCGCCGCGCAGTTCCCGCCCGATTCGGCCGTCAACCTGAAAGTGCTGCGCCCGGACATCGAGATCCGGGCGTTAATCGGTACCATGCGGGGCTTCGCACTAGGTCTCGGCGTGCGCTGTCAGTTCTGCCACGTGGGAGAGGAAGGCCTCCCGCTCTCCGAGTTTGATTTCCCGTCGGATGAGAAGGTGACCAAGAGGAAGGCCAGGGAGATGTTGCGGATGGTC
>JBDHFY010000198.1:0-11101 GCA_039590195.1 Gemmatimonadota bacterium
TCCGGTGCGCTCTACCTGGCGCCGTGCGTCCACCTGTCCCCGCATCTGCCACACGACCTCGACGATCTGGCCTAGACCCGTTGCTCCAACAGGGTGGCCGTGCGCCTTGAGCCCGCCGGACGGGTTGATGGGAAGTGGGCCGTGCAAGGCGGTCCGGCCCTCTTCCTCCGCGGCCACTACATCCTCCGGCTCGACCAGCCCCAGGTCCTGAAGTGCAATCAGCTCGAAACTTGTAAAGGCATCGTGCACTTCGGCAAAATGCACGGATCCGGGCCCGTAACCGGCCATCTTGAACGCCCTCTGGGCGGCCCAGACCGTGGCGGGAAAGCTCGTCAGCGTCTGGCGCTTGCTCAGGCTTACGAAGTCCGTGCCCTGACCCAACCCGGCCACTCGAATGTCGGTGGGTTCGGAGGTGAGGACCGCGGCCACTGCGCCATCAGAAATGGGCGAACAGTCGTAGAGGTTGAGTGGTTCTGCGATGTTCTTGCTGCTCTCGTATTGCTCCACGGTGATTGGCTTCTGAAAGTGTGCCGTCGGGTTGAGCGCTCCGTTTGCGTGGGCCTTGATGGCCACCGTGGACAAGACGCGCTTGAGCTGCGGTTCGGAAAGGCGAAGCCGAGCTGCGTAGGCGCGGGTGACGAGGGCCGCCATCGCCGGCATGGTGAGGCCCGCGTCCCGTTCGTGCGGGTCTATGACCCCAGCGAGGACGCGGGTGACTTGCCTGGTAGGCAATCCTGTCATCTTCTCGGCGGCCACGGCCAGGACGCGCCGGTACTGGCCGGAGGCGACAGCAGAGTAAGCTGTCGTAAACACGGCCGCTCCGGACGATGACGCCGTCTCCACCCGGATGTTCGGCACGCCTGCGAGGCCCAACGTGCTGGTGGCGACGGGCGCAAAGTCGCGGACGCCGCCGAGCTGGTCCGGGTCCATGGAGCCGACAATGATTGCTTCCGGTTCGGGTGCCCTGCTGGACGCCAGCGCTGCGCGTCCTGCCTCCTCCACGAGAGCAGTCAGAGGCGCCTCCGACACTCCGAAGCGCGTCATGCCCACACCGTCCACGAATGCTGAACCCATTCCCAGTCTCTCCGCTTGCCGTTTTCTATCGCCCGAGGTGCGGCCTGCAAGCGATCATTAGGGGTGGCCATCCTGCGCGGACCTCACCTGCGCACTCTACAGTATGGTGCTACCCTTTGTACGGCCAGTAAGCAAGGGCGCGAACGCTGTTCGGCTTTAGGCGCGCCGTCGATTGTGCTGTCGACAGATCACAGAAACAGGAGCCATCGTGATCTGCAGAGAGATTGAGGGGAGTTGGTGTTGCCGGACCGGTGGAGAATGAAGGCGAAATACCGACGTGGTGTTGCTCGCGCATTGCGCATAGCACTTGCCTGGTGTTGGGAGAAGCGCAGGGTGGCGGCGGACGTTGTCCTGCGCGTCTTCACGTGGGTGACACCGGGCGGGTTGGTTTTGGGCGCGACCTACGCGTGGGTGCAGCTCATGCCGGGGCCGGACGTATTCGCGCCGTTCACCGTGGGTTTTCCGTACGCCTTCTTCAGTGTAGCAGGGTTGATCGCATGGCGCTTTCATCGAAGTCGGGCGTTGAGTGCAATCCTGCTCGTCGCCGTCGTCGAGCGGATGCTGCACCACTTGTCCGAGCCAGAAGGTGCGATCGTCTTCGCAATTGCCGCCGGCTTGCTGCCGCTGACCCTTGCGGTCCTCTCGCTACTCGAGGATCGCGGGGTTCTGAGCCCCAAAGGGATGCTTCAGATCGTTGGGATCGTCATCCAGCCCGGGCTCGTGGCTCTGCTCATCACGATAGGGGCGGATTGGACCGTGCACCTTTTCCGGTTCACCCTGTTCGACCCGAGCCTCACCAATTGGGCCGGGATCCCACAGCCTGCCTTGTTTGGCTTTCTCGTGAGCACCGTCCTCGTTGCGACGATTGCCGTTCGAACACGCGAGACGATGCAGAGAGCCCTCTTTTGGACGTTGCTGACCGCACTCTTCGCCTTAAAGGCCGGTCCAGGTACGGCGGTGTCGTCACTCTATTTCATGGCGGCCGCCACCATCCTCGCGCTTTCGGTGGTAGAGACATCGTACGTGTTGGCGTTCCACGACGAACTCACGGGATTGCCGGGGCGGAGAGGCTTGCCGGCCGCGCTGGCCTCGTTGGGAGGACGCTACTCCATCGCCATGTTGGACGTTGACCGCTTCAAGAAGTTCAATGACCGACATGGTCACCATGTGGGCGACCAGGTGCTGCGCATGGTCGCGAGCAAGTTGGCGACGGTCTCGGGAGGGGGTACGGCGTATCGCTACGGCGGGGAGGAGTTCACGGTGATCTTCCCGCGCCTTGCGCCAAACAAGGCGATACCGTTCCTGGAGGAGTTGAGAAAGGAAGTCGAGTCGTCCACCTTCACCGTGCGCAGGGGGTTTAGGCTACGGAAAAGGCCGCCGCAGGCGGCTCCAAAGCGCCGCGGCCGGGGCCAAGGGCTGTCCGTGACGATCAGCATCGGCGTGGCGGGTCCTACCAAGAGAATCCCTACGGCCGAGAAAGTCCTCAAGGCGGCGGACAAGGCGTTGTACAGGGCCAAGGAGGCGGGGCGAAACAGGGTGAGCAAGTGACGTTTCGGCGCCTTACTGACTACCGCCCCACCGCCATCAGCCTGCAACGCTCGACGCATCTCTGACAAATCTTGTCGTATAGCACACTTGCATGTGATCTGACAACGCTCAATGTTGGCCGGGAGCTTGCCAACCTCTTCGACCGGTGGCCCGCCGGTCCCGCCGCCGCAGGACGCCCACTCAGGTGCCCTCAGCTGACGAGTCCGCCCGCCGCCGACGCCGTCATCAGCTCACCGGAGGTGGCTTCATGTTTCGCCTGCTCGCGTGCTTCCTTGTTCTTTCGTTTGCTCTTTTGCTTCTCCCCTCGTTCACCGAAGCACAGAGCTTCACGGGCACATACACCGTAACCAACAATCAAGGTGGTGTGGTGACCCTCAGCCTCCAGCAGGATGCGACGGGCAATGTAACTGGTACCATGTCGGGGCAAGGCCAGAGCCTCCAGGTCGAAGGCGTGCTCGAAGGCACGGCGGCCGTGGGAGCGATCTACAACGAAGGAGGAGGCGTCTACTTCGAGGCAGTGTTCAACGGGCCGCAGCTGATGCTGACGCTGATAGAAGCAGGGCCTGACAATCAACCGGACTACGCGAAGAGCCAGGTACTCGTGTTCGGTCGTCAGGGCGGTGTGGCGATTCCACCTTCACAACTCGCAGGACCGGCAGCCGGCAACCCGCTTGCAGCGGGCGGCGATCCTTTTGCGGGCACGTTTGTGGGAAGTGAACTCTCGCTGGAACTCAGCCGCGGCAAGGGCGGGTACTCCGGAACGCTCACCTTTCAGGGCCAGCCGTATCCGGTCAAGGCTGAAGCTCAGGGCAGCCAGGTGAGGGGCACGTTCGCCGCCGGTGGTCAGAGTTACGCGTTCGAAGCCAGCTTGCAGGGTAACCAGCTCTCCCTCGCTACCGCCGGCACGACCTACGTGCTCGCGCGCCAAGGTGCGGCGGCCCAAGGTGCCGCCGGTGCAAACCCCCTCGGCGGCGGTGCGCGCGCCACGCAACCCGCTGCTACGGGTTCAGCCAGCCTGCTCGGCCGCTGGAGCTGTCAAACCCCGGAGGGACCGGCACAACTCGCGTTCGTCTCCGAGACTCAGCTCATCTACAACGGCGAAGCCACGCAATACACCATGGGTCAGGGATCAATACGCGTGATGGAGGAGTACGGCCCCGCAGAGTATCGCTACCAGCTCTCCGGCGATAATCTCGTCGTGACGGATGCGTACGGTAGAGCCTCCCAATGCCGGCGTCAGGCCGCTGCGGCTGGCGGCATGGGTCGCCCGGGGGGCGGGGGCGGCATGGAGTACCTGCTTGAGGGAATGCGCTGCGCGTACTCGAGCTCCCCCGACGGCGGTTACTCAACCACACGGAAGACCTATTTCGACGGACAGGGCCGCTTCACGACCGGAACCGAGACCGGATTCGACATTCCCGAAGCTGTGGGCTACGGCTTGAGCAGCGGCGAAGGCGGCTCGTATCAGGTAACGGGCAACAATAAGGGTGATCAGATTGTTCTCACCTTCCCCGATGGAAGTGTCGGGGTGGCACGGGTCTATCACGTCGGGGGAGACGGCGTCATCTATGAAGTGGAATACGAAGGTCAAGTGTACGCCGCCGGGCTGTGCGGCTAAGGGGCCTACCCCCCTACCGCCCCACCGCCTTGCCACCCTACCGTCGTGACCCGGTAACACCGGCGAGGCCCCGTGCGTAATTTTACCGACCCGTTGCTATAAACACGCGGCCAATTGGGAGTGATCTAGTGGAGATTTGCAGAAGGGGCGGGAGCAGGAAGGACAGAGGATGAACCTGCGTTGGTTGAGCGTTTGCTCAGGCCTCGTGTTGGCGGGGACACTTGGGGCTGCAGAGCCCCTCTTGCCACAGAGTGCTTCCAACGGCCCGGAGGAGGTCAGGACCTTTGCCGCGCATCAGCTCGGCGGGATTGAGGGCATCCACCTGGACGGGCATCTCGACGAACAGATCTGGTACCGTGCCACACCGGCCACCGGATTCCTGCAAGAGGAACCGGACGAAGGCGCGCCGGCGACGGAGGAGACCGCGGTCTATGTCCTCTACGACGCCAGCGACCTCTATATCGGCGCCATCCTCTACGACAGCGCTCCCGACGGCATCCTCGCGTATCAGAAGCAACGCGATGCCGGCCTCGGAACCGACGACCGGTTCATGTGGATACTGGACACATTCCTGGACGGCCGGACCGGTTACTTCTTCGAGATCAACCCCGCTGGGTTAATGGGGGACGGGTTGTTGGGGGCGGGGGGACACTTTGGCGTCAACAAGTCCTGGGATGGGATCTGGGAAGCTCGGGTAGCTCGGCGGGCTGACGGCTGGTCGGCGGAGATCCGTATCCCGTTCCGTACCTTGAACTTCAGGCCGGACCAGGACACGTGGGGGATCAACTTCCAGCGCACGGTGCGCCGCAAGAATGAGGAGACGCGCTGGAACGGGCATCGTCGCAACCAGCAGCTCTTCCGCCCCGTGCACGCCGGCCGTCTCACCGGTCTCCAGGGAATGACTCAAGGACTCGGCCTCGAGGCCAAGCCATATGCCGTCGCCGGCTACCGCAACACGCCGGCCGACTCTGATCCGACGGAGTTTCCCGCGGACGCGGGCTTCGACCTGTCGTACAATGTTACGCCGAGTCTTCGCACCGCCCTCTCGGTCAACACGGATTTTGCAGAGGTGGAAGTGGACCAGCGGCGCGTCAACCTCACACGCTTCCCGCTGTTCTTTCCCGAACGACGGGACTTCTTCCTCGAAGGATCGGGCGTTTACTCGTTTGCTCCGCGCAACGGTGTGAATCCATACTTCAGCCGGCAAATCGGTTTGGCCGAAGGTGAGCCGGTTCCCGTCACCTACGGTGCACGGCTCGGCGGGCAGGCCGGCCGTTACGAGTTGGGGTTCTTCCAGGTCAGGACGGGAACGGACGAACGATTCAGCGAGGACGACGTACCATCGCCGTACATGCTCCCATCGGAGGACTTCACCGTCGCCCGCGTGAAGCGCACGCTGTTCCGGCAGTCATCAATCGGCGCCATCTACACGCGCCGGGCCACGAGTCGCATCGATGGTCAAGATCCCCTGCGGGATGGCCACACACTCGGCGCCGACTTGGATCTATTCACATCCCGCTTCCTGGGCAACAAGAACCTTCAGTTCGAAGCGTTCTTCGTGTGGCACAATGAGCGTGCGCTCGATATAACGTCGACGTTTGGGGATCGCTCTGCACGCGGCATCCGGATCAACTACCCCAACGACATCTGGCGCATCCACTCGTCGTACCGGGAGTTCGGCGACTACTGGGATCCGGCGGTGGGCTTCACTCGGCGCAATGGATTTCGGCGCTTGCAGCCTACCATAACCTTTGCACCGCGGCCAGGTGGGATTCCCTCGATCCGGCAGCTGGAATTCGAGGTGCAATTCGAATACCTGACCGACATTTCGTGGAACTTGGAAACCCGCAAGACGGACTTCAAGCCGCTCGCCATCAGGTTCGAGAGTGGGGACCGTTTCGACGTTCAGATCACCCAGCTGTTCGAGCGCCTCGATGAAGGGTTTGAGATCCGTGAGGGCGTTACGATCCCGGTGGGGAACTACAACACCTGGGAGTGGCAGGTCAGCGCGCACACGGCCGGCCGGCGCGTCATCTCAGGGAGAGTCGAGCTGTCCGGTGGGGAGTTCTGGTCGGGCAACAGGATGCGGTACGGGGCCGGCGTCACCGTGAAGCCGCGAGCCGGCGTCAGCGTTACTCCTGAGTTTGAAAGAAATGATGTGAACTTACCCGAAGGCGATTTTTCCACGCACCTGTTCCGCCTGGTTGGTCAGTGGCACATGAGTCCCTGGGCGTCGTTCATGGGCAATCTGCAATACGACGATGTCAGTGAAGTGGTGGGCCTCTTTACCAGGGTCAGGTGGATCATCCGTCCCGGCAACGATCTGTTTTTCGTGTTTACGCAGAACTGGGACAATATGAGCGCCCGACTGTTGGACTTCGATCTGGCCACGCGATCAGTCGGGGCCACTACAAAGATCAACTACACACATAGGTTCTGAACTCGGCGGGAAGGCGGAAGGGCGGTAAGGCGGTAGGATGATGCGGCAAACACGAGTGCTAAGGAGATACCGCACCTGCCACGGGTGCTTCTTCCCGCCCTTCCGCCTTGCCGCCCTACCGCCTTACCGCCCTTCCGCCCTAAGTAAACCGCGATGACGAAACCTTCCGCTCAATCTTCCTCCCCTTGAAGTCTGCGATCTCCTCAACCTGCCCGGTACCGACTAGGTCGATCAACTCCCCCTTGAAGCTATTGTCCTTGAACAAGCGATACGTCACGCCGGCCGGGAGCTGAAACTTCACCGAAGATACCTTGTCGTTGAAACCAGATCCCTGCACCCGGATCTTGCCGTAGTCGGCAATGGTGCTGTCTTTTGTGCCGGTGATGGTGAGAAACCGACCGCCAAAGTACGTATCCTCGAACAGCTCCATCCAACCGTCCTCCGGTCTGGTGATTGTCTTCTTCGTAGGTTTGGTTGGGGGTCGAAACTCGTTGAACTTGATGACGCCCTTTCCCGTCCTCCAGTGGTATGCGGAATAGACGATCAGCTTGCCACGATCGACGTACACGCCCGCGGCGGCGTCCATGTTGCACTGCCGATGCTTGCACTCGAACTTTCGGCTCGCCACCCTGGTGATCAGAGGGACAGCGATGCTCCCTTGAGAGTCGGTCGGGGTGGTGGCTGCGTCCGGTATCTCCACCGTTAACAAATCCACGACATCGTCACCGCCGAAGGTGGGGGCTGCGCCACTCGTGTTGTGGAGGCCTGCCAAATACAGCTGACCGTCCCGCTGGTTGATGAAGTTGATTGCCTGATAGCCGCCGACCTCACGTTTCAGATCTCCCGCGGCGCGAACTGCGCTGTCTTCCCAGGTCAACGGTTGATCGCGGAATCCGTCGGCAAACTTCCGTGTCTTCGAGAGATAGAAAACAATTCTCTTACCACCCCGCACGGCGACAAGGTAGTGACGGTTGGGAAGTTTCGTTAGCGCTACACCGGCAGCCGTATCTCCTGGGCGCTCGATGGTACAGCGGAAGAGGGCGGGCTTTGCCGGATTCTTCACGTGGAAGAATAGAACTCGGGACCTGCCCACCTTTCCGTGATCGGGGAGCGGGAGGGCTGCCAGGCCACCGAGAATACCGGGTGCAGCGTACTCGACCGGGACCCGCCCAGCACATCCATACCGCCGGCGTGCCACATCACCGAATCGATGCCGATCGTCTTGACGATTGTGTCCTTTGTTGGGGGGTCGTTCGAGGCGAAAGCATTTGTGCGCCAGGGCCCCACGCGCTTGCGCGAGCGCATCTTGACGATGAACACGTGAGACATGGGCGTCCGCCAGTCCCCGCCGGAGATGGCGATGAACTTGCCGTGGGAAAGCCGTTGCGCACCTTGAAAGTGGTTCTGCACGCCGTTGTCGTTCTCGTCGAGCATGGTGTAGAGCCACGGCGCAATCTGCCCGCTGTCCCACGCCGCCATGTACTCCCCGCGCGAGTGGATTCTTGCGAATTCCGCCTCCGCGTGGGTGACCGGAACCGCCCTGTCGTTAATAGGTGCGTCTCCGGGTTGCGGCAAATCGCTGGCAAGCGTCACGCTCGATACATTTGGCACGGGGTCTCTTCCTCCTGTAGGATGGGGCATGGTTGGAGAACGGTATCGAGATGCTCAGGTCCGCCGTTGAGATGCACCGCGCTCCACATAATCCGCTGTTTCTTGCGATTCATCATTGAAGACGGCTTGTGTTCCGATGCCGGCCCCGTGTGAATGGCCTCAGCGTTTGAACAGCGAAAACGCCCGCACGCCCTGCTTGATGAAATCGGGAACTTTGTTCGGGGCAACCCGCTTCCCGGCGCGATAGTAAAGGAAGTGACCGCCGGCCGCTTCGCTACTGACACGGTCCTGGGCTTCATAAAACGCGAGAACGTCGCCGGTGAAGATCGTGCGCAGCTGTTGCTCGTCACTTCCCTTGAGCAGATAGCGCTTTGAGAACTCCGGGCGGCTGTCGAAGTCGATGTCCTGGTATCCAAACACCTGCCCCAGCTTGTGGAAGAGATGCTCGGGCCTGAGCGCGAAGTCGGGAAAGCGCAAGCCCACGGACTCGAACAGCATGACCGTCTGCTTCCATGTGTGGGAGTTCTTCCCACCCCCAGTCGTGTACCGGTAGTCGAAAAGCAGCACTTCCACGTTGCCTGCACGTCCTCGCAGGACGTTGCGTAGCTTGCGCGATCTTCCCTGAGAGAAGAGGTGAAAACCTTCCAGGCGGCCGCGCAGCGCCGGGTCGTCCTCGGGTGAAAAGGTGAACTTCATGGTTGCCGCCACGGCCGCGAGATCCTCGGTGCGCTTTCTGGTCGCGCGACGGTCCGCGACCACGATGGCGACAACGAGTACTCCAAAGGCGAGAACAACCGCGATCGGGATGACGACGTCCATAACCAATGTCCTTCAGTCTTTTCGGTCCAACGCCCTCGCTGATGCCGATTGGGTTTCCGGCGTGAGCCACGAGTCCATCATGGGGTCGGTGCCGGTCTCGAGAGCCTCGCGAATGGCAGCAAGGGCATCTTGCCTCAGATGATTCTTCGTATTGGCATACGCGTATTGGGGCAAACGAGCCAGACCCTGCGCAACGTCACATGCCGTGGGCAACACGCTCGCGGGCGCCGCGAGATCATCCAGCACACCTAGAGCAAGAGCCTCTTGGGGCCCGAAGGTTCGACCGGTCAGGACCATGGTTCGTGCCGCCGCCGGGGAGAGTTCGGCTCGGATGACTTCCATGGCGGAGACGGGATACGGGATGCCCGCGCGCGCGCCGGTCAATCCGAATTCGCACTGCTGCTCGGGTCCGACCCGGTAGTCGCAGCTCAATGTAAGCAAGAGCCCTCCCGCCACCGCGTGGCCGTTGACTGCCGCGACAGTGGGCTTGGGAAATGCATAGAGACGGGCCACCATGCGGCCAAACGCGAGGATCATCTCCCGCTGCTCGTCCACGTCGAGTCGGGGCACGGTCTTCAGATCCAAACCCGCGGAGAAGAACCTGTCCGTTCCGGTGAGCACGACTGCACCCGTGTTAGGGTCCTCTTCGAGTCGTCCCAGGGACGCCTCGATCTCCCGTGCGAACGACCTGTCGATGGCGTTGGCCGGCGGGCGACGCAGTCGCAGCACCGTCACGTCGTGAATTCGCTTGGAGAGAACATGCTCCAATCCCACTGCTCCCCCTCTTCTCGTCTGCCGCTGCTGCCTTTTCCACTTCTTCTGTCCCTCGCCCCTTCTCCCCCCTCTGTCCCTCCTGCCCCTCTTGTCTCCCCCTGTACCCTCTACCCCCTCTGCACCAGGAGGCTCGCCGCCTCGGAGATCTCATTCATGCGCCAAGCGTCGAGTGATGGATCGGTCCCGCTTGCGACCACAGCCTCCATGCGCGCAATCGGGCCGGCACGAAGTTGGCGTTTTATCCGGGCGTACGCGTCGCTGGGCATCGCCCCCTGCTCACGGGCGATCTCGATCGCCCTGTCGCAAACGCGGTCTCGAGGCGCCAACTCGTCGAGCGCGCCCCAAGCCTTGGCCGCGGCAGGGTCGGCGTTCTGCGCGGTCAGGACTCGCGTGCGGGCGGCTGGGCCTAGCTCGGCTCGGACGACTTCCATGGCTGCTACGGGGAACGGGATGCCCACTAACGCTTCGGTGAGTCCGAGCTGGTAGTCCGCATCCGCGCCCACCCGGTAGTCGCAGGTGAGCGCTACAACGAGCCCGCCCGCGATGGCGTGGCCGTTGATGGCGCCGACGAGCGGCTTCACGAAGGAGTATAGGCGGAGAAGCAGCGCGTTGACCACGTTCACCAGCTCCTTCCGCTCGTCGGGGCCAAGAGACGGGATCGTCTTGAGATCGAGTCCGGCTGAGAAGCACCCTCCCTTGCCCGTCAGCACCACGGATCCGACACCTGGGTCCTGCTCCAATCGCTGGAGAACAGCCTCAAGTTGGCGACCCAGTGCGGCGTCAATGGCATTGACGGGGGGACGATCGAGATGAACGACTGCCACGGTCGCTTCGACAGGTTCGATGTGAACGTGGTTCTCGGTCACGGTTGTCTCCTCTGGGAGAAGAGAGTCTCGAGACGGTTTCTATTTAACACAGCCGGCGGCCGGCCCGACGTGACCATAGGCCACCGGGTCGCGTGGGATTTCCCAGGGTTAATTAAGTCGTTCAGAGGGTGACGTCCAGTGAGCCAGGTCCCTCGGATGGCTCGGGCCGACCGCCGCCCCGGAATCGTGAATAGTGGTTCATAATAGGTACACAGAGCGTTCAGATCTGGCTTCCCATTTTAGACTGGGGCCGTCTGGTGGTGGGTGAGGAGAAGGTCCGCGGTTGAAGAGGCGTTCATGTTACCCAGGTTCGTCGAGTCCCAGATTCGCGCGAGCGACCGTGATTACATC